>JBDSBU010000202.1:0-5068 GCA_039921445.1 Marmoricola sp.
GGGTGTGCGTCCGCGACGGTGCCCTGGAGGTCGAGGTGAACGACGACGGCCACGCGACGGTCTGGGGGACTGGGGTCGGGACCGCGAGCATGCGCGAGCGAGCCGAGGAGCTCGGCGGCACCTGTGAACGTGGACCGGGTGCCCACGGCGGCGTCGTACGCGCGCGGATCCCGATGGGGACGTCATGATCCGCGTCCTGGTCGTCGACGACCACCCCGTCATGCGCACCGGCTTGACCGCACTGCTCGGATCCCTCGAGGGGATCGAGGTGGTCGGCCAGGCCTCCGACGGCCGCGAGGCGCACAAGGAGGCACTGCTCCACCGGCCCGACGTGGTGCTGCTCGACCTGCAGATGCCCGGCACCGACGGGTTCCACGCGCTGCGCGAGCTGTCCCGGTCGTTGCCGACCACCGCGGTGTGCGTGCTCACCATGGCCAGCGACGACGACTCGCTGTTCGCGGCGATGCGGGCCGGTGCGCGCGGCTACCTCCTCAAGGGAGCCGAGCAGGAGGACATCGAGCGGGCTGTCCGCGGCGTCGCGGCCGGCGAAGCCGTCTTCGGCACCGGCGTCGCGCTGCGCGTCCTCGCGCAGCTCACCTCCCCACCACGCGAGGCGGATCCCTTTCCCCAGCTCACGCCACGAGAGCGGGAAGTGCTCGACCTCCTCGCCGCGGGGCGGTCACCACGGGAGGTGGCGAACCGTCTCGGGCTGGTCCCCAAGACGGTCGGCAACGTGGTGTCCAACATCTTGACCAAGCTCCAGCTCACCGACCGGGGGCAGGCCGCGATCGTGGCGCGCGAGGCCGGCATGGGCGGGCCGGACGGGCCACCGAATCGTTGACTCTCGGACGGCATCGGCATCGGCTGCGGAGAGCACCACCGGGGAACTAGAATCTCTTCGTGAACGAGGTCCATGTCATCGCCTACTTCGGGGACGACCCCACCCGGACCTATCAGCTGGTCCAGTGGCTCGACGTACTCCAGATCCTCAACGACCGGCACCCGGTCGGGATCGTGGTGCGCGACCCCGCGTCCGCGCACGTCCTGATGGCGCGGACGACCCTGCCGATTCACACCGCCCCGTCCTTCGCCGAGCTGACCGCGCTCTACGAGGAGCTCGAGGCGAAGGTGGTGCTCTACTGCAACAACTCGATGCTGAACTTCCAGTCGCTCGTCGACGGCCGCTCGCTGCATGTGCACATCAACCACGGTGAGAGCGACAAGCAGAGCATGGCGAGCAACAACGCCAAGGCCTACGACCGCGTCTTCGTGGCCGGGGAGGCTGCTGTCCAACGGCACGCTGCCGGACTCCTGGAGTTCGACCCCGCCCGGCTGGTGCGCACCGGACGACCCCAGCTGGACCTTCGGCCCACTTCGTTGCTGCCAACGAGCAGTCGCCGCACGATCCTCTATGCCCCGACGTGGGAGGGCGACGCGGAGTACAACGACTACACCTCCGTGGACACCATCGGCCCTCGGATCGTGCGAGCGATCCTGGAGGTGCCCGGTGTCCGCCTGGTCTACAAGCCCCACCCCAAGCTGACGACCAGCCTCACCTTGGCCGTCCGAGAGGGGCACCACGAGATCCTGAGGCTTGTCTCCGAGGCTGCCGAGCGTGAGCCGGACGCTGGCCATGCCCAGATCACGAGCGGCGACATCCTGGCTGTGATGCCCGACTGTGACGCCATGGTCACCGACGTCTCCTCTGTGGGTCTGGACTGGCTCTACCTGCGCACCGAGCGGCCGCTCTTCCTCACCGACCGGCACCTGGACGCGGAGCGGCTGCGCCAGGAGGTGCCGGTGAGTCGGTGCGCGGACGTGGTCGACGAGTCCAACCTGGCGGATCTGACGGGTCTGCTCGCGGCGCGACTCGACCACGACGAGCACCACCTGGCCAGGCTTGCGATGCGGCACCACTACTTCGACGACCTCCAGGTCGGCGACAGCACCAGCCGGTTCCTCGAGGCCGTCTCCCAGCTGGTGGCACTGCGGGACCAGCTGCTCGGCGCCGGTGCGAGTCCGGGCGTCGAGGGCGACGCCATCACGGCCTGATCGCCTCACACGGCGGTCAGGAGCTGGTCCAGAGCCTCCCAGGGCTGGTCGATCTCCGGCCCGTGGGAGAAGAACATCCGCGCACCACGCAGCTCGAGGAGCAGGTGCAGCGACAGCTCGGCCTGATCGGCATCTGCGGTGAACGGCGCCGGCGCCCGCACCAGCTCGCCATCCATGACGCCCAGGCAGTCACCGACGAGCAACACTCCGCGGCTCTCGTCGTACAAGCTCAGATGGCCGGGGGTGTGTCCTGGTGTGGCGAACGCCCGCAGGCTCCCGACAGTTTCGCCCCCGGTCAGCGGGGCGGCATCGGCGATGCCCTCCAGGGGGCTCGCGTGTACGACGGCACCGGGCGCTGACTCGAGTACGTGTGCCAGCGCGCCGATGTGGTCACGGTGGCCGTGTGTCACTACGACATCAGAGACGTCGGACCAGCCGGCTCCTGCGGCTGCGAGAGCGGCGTCGAGGGCATGCCCGGACGGATCCAAGCCGGTGTCGACGAGCACGAGGCCGGAGTCGTGGGGGACCAGGTAGGAGCGAATGTCGACGGCGGCGGGCGTCGGCCCGAAAACGCCGGCCGGAACCTGCTCCAGCATGGGGATGGCGGTGAGGTGTCCGGACATGAGAGAAACGTAGTCCCAGGGCCGCGGCACGCGACCGAAACAGGCGGCTCGCTTCGTCGAGCACTCAGGAGAAGCGAATGGACCCCATGGACCAGGCTCCGGCCACTGTGCGCTGGACGCGACTACTCGAGGATGCCACGGTGCTCGACGGACCGGTGCGGCTGCTCGAGCCCGCGATCCGGGCGGCCTTCGCGACAGGGACTCGCGGCTCGGTGCTGCGAGGGGACTGGCTCGGCCATGCGTTGCACCCGTTGCTCACCGATCTCGTGCTCGGGTCCTGGACCTCGGCCACCGTTCTCGACCTGTTCGGCGGTTCCGACTCCGCCGTACCGGCCAAGAGGCTTGTCGCCACTGGCCTCCTCGCCGTCGGGCCGACTGCCTGGACCGGATGGGCGGAGTGGTCCGAGGCCGGGCCCCGCGACAAGCGAGTCGGCCTCGTGCACGCCGTCACCAACGCCTTCGCGATCGGTATCTACGCCGCGTCCTGGAACGCTCGTCGGCGTGGAGCGCATGGCTCCGGGGCCAGGTTGGCCCTGGTGGGCGCCACAGTCTCAGGGGCGGGCGCCTACCTCGGCGGCCACCTCGCGGCGGCACGCAAGGTGGGCAGTCACCACGCCGCCTTCGCCGAGACGGAGCTGGGGGCGTCGTCCTAGAGCTCAGCGCTTGACCTGAGCGAGCACCACCGAACGGCCCTACAGGGTGAGTCGGCGACCCAGAGCGGCAACGATCTCGTCGTCAGTGAAGCCCAGGCTTCGCGCGCGGCCTACGAAGTCCTGCGTCATCTCGCCCAGCAGACGGCGCCGGCCGGCGGCGGGGGCTCGTCCTCCTGCGGCCACCCGGGTGCCGCCTCCCCGGCGGGACGTGAGCAGCCCACCCTGCTCGAGCTCCCGATAGGTGCGTGCGACCGTGCCGATGGCCACTCCGAGGTCTCCAGCAAGCTGGCGCAGGGGAGGAAGCCGGTCGCCAGGTCCGAGCTGTCCAGCGGTGATCAGGTCCGCGAGCTGCCGCCTGAGCTGTTCGTACGGCGGGGTGGGGTCGTCGGGGTCGACGGTCAGGACAAGGCTCACAGCGACTGCGCTGCCGGCGTCCGTGCGACGATCGCCCCAGGCGCCAGGGTCCGGCCCAGGAACCAACCGAGCAGCAGCAGGGTCGCGGGAATGCTGGCAAGGAGCACCCAGCCGACCGGATCCATCCAGGCGCTCTGGCAGTCCATCCGGAGCAAGGCCGTCCCCGCGAAGAACGCGATGCCTACGTGGCTCGCCGCCACAGCGGCTCCGGCCGCGGCCAGCACCCGAGTCGTCGACGCATGGCGCAGCACGTCGTCGCTCACGTCGTCGGGAGCGAACCCGCGAGGACGTCGTACGACGGCGGTCAGCGCCGCCGCGGCAACCAGGCCCACGACCAGAAGCAGGAAGATGAGGGGCACGGAATAGAAGCTGCCCGGGTAGGGACCGGCCCCACTGCCCATGTTGCCGCACCGAGCCGCGATCTGCCGGCCGGCGCGACGCATGTCGTCGGAGGAGGCGGTGGTCGTGGTCAGGACCAGGGTGGCGAGGTGCAGCGTGGTGATTCCCGCGACCGCCGTCGCGAGTGTCCGCGGCAGGTAGTCGGAGACCCGTCGCGCCGTGAGCGAGGCAGTTCGGGGGCCTTCTGGTCTAAGTGGTCGCACGACTGTCTCGCCCAGACCCACCCCGGCGACGACGAAGAGACCGAGGACGGCCGGGGCCAGCATCGTTCCCCGTCCGAGATCGAAGCTCTTAGTGACCAGCCAGGCCGCTCCGACGCCGAGGATCAGGGCGGCCACCAAGATCACTCGTACCCACTTCCATTCCTCCCTCGTGTCGACGCCTCGGCGCGAGAGGGAGTGCCCGGTCAACGCCATGACCGTCAGCAGCAGAGGCCCGCCGACGAGGACCAGAAGGAGAAGCAATGACATCAGGCACCTCTAGGTTTTGTGTCACCTGATTGTGACAAGAGCGAGACTGCCATCCTGTGCGGTTTGTGTCAAGTACTACATACAAAATCTCGAGGTGGGCTTGCGACCGGTCGTGTGCCGGATCTCGCCATTTCTCCTTGTGCAGCGGGGGATTCTCGCATCAGTGTCGGTGCTCGGTGCTTGGATTGATGTATGACGAGGCAGGTGATCGATCCGCGGGGCACTTCGTGTGCTGGTGGGATCGCCGGGTCGGTGGCTCGGCTCCGTCAGGAGGCCCGCGGTCTCGGCTCGACGCTGTTTGCGGCTCGTCCTCGTGCGGAGCTGATGGAAGCGGTGGCCGAGGTCGAGGCGTTGAAGTCGACGTTGGATGCCCTGGAGCTGGCGATGGTCCGTGAGCTCGATGCCACGGGTGCGGTCAAGTCGGTGGGGTGGGCCTCGACCCAGGACTTCCTCACCG
>JBDSBU010000203.1:0-11256 GCA_039921445.1 Marmoricola sp.
CCCGCTCGCTGCGGAAGGAGCGCCCGAGCGCGTCACGCGAGAGCCTGAACTCCCAGTTGGCGACCAGGTAGCCCACGACTGCAAGGACCGCGCCGATGACCAGGAAGACCGCGATCACGAGGAGCAGCGCGAGCACGAGGCCCGCCCGCACGAACCACTGCTCCACGGCGCCGCCGTCGGAGAGACCGACCCCGGCACGCTCGCCGAACTGGAAGACCACCGCCAAGAAGCCTGCTGCGATCACGTTTCCCGACGAGGTCAAGGGGGCGTACCGGACCCAGCCCGGGTCGAGCCGCAGCAGCATCTCGTCGGGCGCCGACGGCACCACCTCTGCGAGTCCGGCCCCACCGGTCGGGGACGAGAAGGCATCCGGCCCCTCTGGCTGCTGTGCGGTCGAGACCCGGTGCAGCAGGGCCGTGCGCATCTCCTTGGCCGGACCCACGGCGAGGGCGTCGAGGGCGAACTTCTCCTCGCCGGTCGTCTGCACGCTGGCCGTCCCGATCTCGACCCGGGCCAGGCCGAGCACGCGGTGGATCAGGGTGGAGGTGAGCTCGACGGCGCGGACCCGGTCGAGAGGCGCGGTCACCACCTTGGTGCCGATCAGCCCGCGACGAAGCTCGACCTGGTTGGGGGTGATGCGATAGGTGGTGGTGAAGTACCGCCAGATCCCCAGCGCGATCGGGATGGCGATTCCGATCAGCTCCCAGCGCGCGCCGCCACCGGTGCCTCCGAGGAAGAGTGCCGCGAGCACGGCGGGAAAGAACCGGACCAGCTCCTGGACGGGATGGACGAGCAGCATCCGACGGTCGAGCCGGTGCCAATCGGTGTCGGTCACGTCGCGTCCCCGTGCTCGGCCTCGGTCCGTCGGGTCAGGTCCTCCACCAGCTGGTCGGCGACTTCCTTGGCGATCCCCTGGATCCGCAGCGGCCCTGCGGCGGAGGCAGTGGTCACGGTGACCGAGGCCAGCCCGAACAGCCGGCCGACGGCGGTCTGTTCGTAGTCGACGGTCTGCACCCGTGACATCGGTGCGATCCGCCGCTCCCGGGAGAGCCAGCCGGTCTGGGTGTAGACGGCCGTCTCGGTGCTCTCCCACCGGTGGACGCGGTAGCGCACGATCGGCATCACCACGGCGTAGGCGAGGTCGCTGCCCACCAGGAGGACCCAGGCCCAGGCCGGGACGTCGAAGAGCTCGAACCTCTCGGCCACGACCAGGCCGGCCACGAGGATGACCGAGGGGATCAGCGTTCCCGCCGCCCACAGCCACGGGGCCTTGGGGGAGACCTGGTTGGCGGGTTCGCGCAGAGCGGGGTTCCCGCTGGCGGCGTAGGTCTCGGACACGACACCAGCCTGCCATCTCGGGCGTACGCCGGACCGCCGGGCATGCCTCTAGGCTCAGAGCATGAGCGGAAAAGTCGTGCACTTCGAGATCCCCTTCGACGACGGCGATCGTGCGAAGAAGTTCTACTCCGAAGCATTCGGCTGGGAGATCACCGAGATCCCCGAGATGCGCTACGCGATCGTCCAGACCGGCCCGGTCGGCGAGGGTGGCTGGCCGACCGAGGGGGGCTACATCGGCGGCGGGATGCTGAAGCGGGAGAGCCCGGCCGACCGACCCGTGATCACCATCGACGTCGAGGACATCGACGCAGCCCTCGCCCGGATCGAGGAGCTCGGCGGGATGGCCGTGCTCGGCCGACAGGCCGTCGGTGACATGGGCTGGGCGGCGTACTTCAAGGACGTGGAGGGCAACCTGATGGGGCTCTTCCAGGCCAGTCCGTCCTGAGCCGGGCGGGCTCACCGCCCTGAACCACAGCTGTCAGACCCCTGGGTTAGGTTGACCCCGACCAGCAGGCGGCGAGGTTCGGGAGGCACGTGCGGTGAGCTTCCTCCTCCACCGTGCGCCGGGTTCGGACCAGCTCGCCGACGGTCTGGCCGAGCTGCTCCGGGACCCGTTGCCCGATCCGTTCGCCCAGGAGCTGGTGCTGGTGCCCGCCAAGGGCATCGAGCGCTGGCTCAGCCAGCGGCTCTCGCACCGGCTCGGGCACGGCGAGGGCCGCCAGGACGGGGTCTGTGCGGGGGTGCAGTTCCGCTCGCCGCACTCCTTGGTCAGCGAGCTGACCGGAGCCCGCGATCACGATCCGTGGACCCCGGACGCCCTGGTGTGGCCGCTGCTCACGGTCCTTGATGCCGCCGTCGGCGAGAGCTGGTGCTCGGCCCTGGGTGCACACCTGGGCCATGGCCAGGTCGGTGAGGACGCCGACCTGCGCCGCGGCAGGCGCTACTCCGTGGCGCGGCGGTTGGCCGGCCTGTTCGGGTCCTATGCCGTGCAGCGGCCGACACTGCTCGAGGACTGGGAGGCCGGTGGATGCTCCGACGGCGCCGGGCTCCCGCTCGAGGACGACCTGGCCTGGCAGCCCGAGCTCTGGCGCCGGATCGTCGCCGAGGTCGCCGTGCCCAGCCCTGCCCAGCGCCACGCGGAGACCGTGGACCGGATCCTGCAGCGACCTGGGTCTCTGGATCTGCCGAGCCGGTTCTCGTTGTTCGGCCACACCCGAATCCCGTGCACCGAGGTCGCGCTGCTCCGGGCGCTCGGTGAGTCCCGCGACGTGCACCTGTGGTTGCCACACCCGTCCGCGCAGCTGTGGGACCAGCTCGAGGACCTGACCGGTGCCGTGCCTCGCGCCGAGGACGTCTCGCACGAGCGCGTCGCGCACCCGTTGCTCGCCTCGCTGGGTCGTGATGTCCGTGAGCTGCAGCGGACGCTTGGCGACGCGGGGGGCGCGACCGGAGCCACACCCCACGGCGGCTCGCTCGACAGCGACGACTCGACCCGTGGCGAGGGCGTCACCCTGCTCGCTCGGCTCCAGGCCGACCTGGCCGCCAACCGCGTGCCGGACCCGGGCTCGCGCACCGCTCGACCCGGGGACCGCAGCGTCCAGGTGCACTCCTGCCATGGGGCAGCTCGTCAGGTCGAGGTGCTGCGGGAGGTGCTGCTCGGCCTGCTCGCCGACGACCCGACGCTCGAGCCGCGCGACATCCTGGTGATGTGCCCTGACATCGAGGCCTATGCACCACTGATCACCGCGGCGTTCGGGATGTCGGCTGCCGGCGGGGATCCACGGAGCCACCACCCCGGTCACCAGCTCCGTGTGATGCTCGCGGACCGGTCGCTGACGCAGACCAACCCGTTGCTGGCGGTGGTCGGTCAGATGCTCTCGATCGCGGGCGGACGCGCCGAGGGCAGCCGCATCCTCGACCTGCTCGCGACCGACCCCGTGCGCCACCGCTTCGGCTTCTCCGAGAACGACCTGGAGACCATCACCGGCTGGGTCGAGCAGGCCGGCATCCGCTGGTCCTTCGACGAGCACCACCGCGAAGAGTTCGGGCTCCAGGACTACGTGCAGAACACCTGGCGGTTCGGTCTCGACCGGATCCTCGCCGGTGTCGCCGTCTCCGACGACGCGGGGCGGTTCTTCGAGACGACGCTGCCGTTGGACGACGTGGCCAGCACCAGCATCGACGTCGCGGGTCGTCTGGCGGAGTTCATCGACCGGTTGCAGCGGATCACCGACGCACTGACCGGCGAGCACCCGGTCAACCACTGGCTCGAGACCATCAGCGAGGGCGTCGAGCAGCTCACCGCGGTCGCGCGGGGCGAGGAGTGGCAGCTCGGGCAACTGCACCGGGAGCTCGCCGGGTTGGCCACGGACCCAGCGGCTGATGGCCTCGACCTGCGGCTCTCCGACGTACGCACGCTGATGGAGGAGCGGCTGGCGGGACGGCCGACCCGCGCCAACTTCCGCACCGGCACCCTGACGATCTGCACGATGACCCCGATGCGGTCGGTGCCCCACCGGGTGGTCTGCCTGCTCGGGGTCGACGACGGGGTCTTCCCGCGTGCGGGTGCGGTGGACGGGGACGACGTGCTCGCGCGGCGACCGCTGACGGGGGAGCGTGACCCGCGCAGCGAGGACAGGCAGCTGATGCTCGACGCGATCGTCGCCGCCCGCGAGACCCTGGTGATCACCTACACCGGGGCCACCGAGACGACCGGTCTCCCGCGACCTCCCGCGGTGCCGCTGCAGGAGCTGCTGGATGCGCTGGAGGGCACCGTCGAGGGCGCGGTCGAGGCCGTGGTCAGGGAGCACCCGCTCCAGGCCTTCGACGCGCGCAACCTCGACCCGGCCTCGCCGTTCTCCTTCGACCGCCAGTCACTCGCGGGTGCCCGAGCGGCGGCACGGCCACGGGTGCCTGTGCAGGCGATCCGCGACCAGGTGCTCCCGGCCCGCGTCACCGACGTGGCGCTCGAGGACCTGGTGGCGTTCTTGAAGAACCCGGTCAAGGAGTTCCTGCGCAGACGCCTCGACGTGACCTTCCTCGACGAGGGCGAGGACGCGCTCGACGGGATCCCGGTGGAGCTCGACGGCTTGCAGAGCTGGGGAGTCGGTGACCGGTTGCTGCGCGACCTGCTCGCTGGTCGTGCCCCCGAGGCGGCGCTGGCCAAGGAATGGCGGCGTGGTGTGCTGCCGCCGGGCCGGCTGGGCTGGCGGATGGCCAACGACCTGCTCGCCCAGGCCGTCCCGGTCGCCGACCTGGCCGAAACACTTCGGGCCGGGCGTCGCGCCGAGGCTCGCGATGTCAGCATCGACCTCGGCGGTGGGCGTGCGCTCACCGGCACCGTGACCGACCTCTACGGCGAACGCCTGGTCCGGTCGAGCTTCTCGCGGGTCGGTCCCAAGCACTGGCTGGACGCCTGGGTGCCGTTGTTGGCGTTGACGGCGAGCAGGCCCGGACGTGGCTTCTCGGCCGGTGCCGTCGGCAGGGGTGCCAAGGGGCGCGGCGGCGAGCCCGACGAGTTGACCGGTCGGGTGGTGTGGGCAGGTCCTGCGGACGCGGTCAGCCTGGTGACCGACCTCGTGGCGATCTATGACGCCGGCATGCGTGAGCCGTTGCCACTGCCGCTGAAGGCAGGTCACGAGTGGGCCTTGCGCCACCGATCACCGCAGGCGGCGAGGATCAAGTCGGCCGAGTTCAAGTGGAAGAGCGGCAACTATCCAGGCGAGGACGCCGATCCGGAGCAGGTGATGGTCTGGGGGCGCGGTTGTGCCCTGGAGACCCTGCTCCAGCAGGTGCCGCGGCCGGGCGAGGAGATCGACGGCGAGACGACCCGACTCGGTGCGCTGGCCCGTCGGCTGTGGGTCCCGATGATCGAGAAGGTGCACCGATGACGCCGATCGAGCCGTTCGACCTGCTCGGCGAGCTGCCCACCGGCACCGCCGTCCTCGAGGCCAGCGCCGGCACCGGCAAGACCTACACGATCGCCGCCCTGGTGGTGCGCTATGTCGCTGAAGGCGTGGCCACGCTGGACGAGATGCTGGTGATCACCTTCGGTCGAATGGCCAGCCAGGAGCTGCGCGAGCGGGTCCGCAGCCAGCTCGTCGAGGCCGAACGAGCCCTGGCCGAGCCCGCCACCGTCGCCGGTGCTGGTTTCCTGGGCCTCCTGACCGCCGTACCCGCTGCCGAGCTCGCGGACCGGCACCGTCGCATCCGCGATGCGTTGGCCTCCTTCGACGCAGCCACGATCGCGACCACTCACCAGTTCTGCCAGCTGGTGCTCCGCTCGCTCGGCATCGCTGGAGACACCGATGCGCGCGCCACCTTGGTGGAGAACCTCGACGAGCTGGTGATCGAGGTCGTCGACGACCTCTATCTCCGCGGCTACGGCCACCTGGCCGACCCGCCCCCGTTCGACCGCGCCACCGCGCTGCGGCTGGCCCGGGCGGCGGTGGGTGACCCCCAGGCCACGTTGGCACCGCAGGATGCGGTCCCGGGCAGCAAGGCGGCCGTCCGGGTCGCCTTCGCCGAGCAGGTCCGGGTCGAGATGGAGCGGCGCAAGCGACGGCTGGGCATCTTGAGCTACGACGACCTGCTCAGCCGGTTGGCCCGGGCCCTGGAGTCCCCCGACTCCCCGGCCCGTGAGCGGATGCAGCACCGCTGGCGGATCGTGCTCGTCGATGAGTTCCAAGACACCGACCCGGTGCAGTGGGACGTGCTCGACCGCGCGTTCCGCGGGCACTCCACCCTGGTGCTGATCGGTGATCCCAAGCAGGCGATCTACGCCTTCCGCGGCGGCGACATCTTCACCTATCTCAAGGCCCGCAAGCAGGCCGACAGCATCCGCACCCTGCCCGTCAACTGGCGCAGCGACGCCCCGCTCGTCAAGGCGCTCCAGGTGCTCAGCAAGGGTGCAGCACTCGGCGACCCGGCGATCACCGTGCACGACATCGCTGCCGAGCACGAGGACAGTCGCCTGGCCGGCGTACCCCATCCGGCTCCGGTGCGGCTGCGCGTCGTCCGGAGCGAGGGCCTGCCCACCAACAGGTCAGGCACGATCGGGATGCCGGTGCTCCGCCCCTACCTGGCAGAGGATCTCGCCGAGGACGTCGCCCGGCTGCTGGCGGCGCCGTCGACCTTCGCGGGCGAGCCACTCGAGGCAGGCGACATCGCGATCTTGATGTCCAGCCTCAAGCACGCCCACCTCTACCAGGCGGCGCTGGCGCGACGTGGAGTTCCGTCGGTGGTCACCGGCGGCGCCAGCGTCCTGGTGACGCAGGCCGGCGACGAGTGGCTGGCGCTGCTCGAGGCGCTCGAGCAGCCGCAACGCACCGGCCGGATCCGGGCCGTGGCGCTGACCTCCTTCCTCGGGGTCACGCCGAGCGAGCTTGATGCTGGCGGGGACAACCTGACCGACGACCTCGCCGAGCAGGTGCGCCAGTGGCTCGACCTGATGCGCGGTCGCGGGGTGGCTGCGGTGCACGAGTCGGTGATCTCGGCCGGACTCGCCGAGCGGGTGCTGTCCCGGCCGGAGGGCGAGCGGCTGCTGACCGATCTGAACCACCTCGGGCAGGTGCTCCACGAGGTCGCCCACCGGCAAGGTCTCGGCCTGGTCGCGCTGCTCGGCTGGCTGCGGGCCGAACGGCGGGTCGCTGCCAAGAGCAACGAGCGCACCCGACGGCTGGACACCGATGCCAAGGCGGTCCAGCTGGTCACGATCCACGGCAGCAAGGGTCAGCAATATCCGGTCGTCTACCTCCCGGAGCTGTTCAACTGCTGGCTCGGGAAGGCCACCGAGCACCTCTTCCACGAGGGCGAGGAGCGCCGTCTCGACGTCGGCGGCGCCACCATGCCGCCTCAGGCAGCGGCGGAGGACGCCGGGGAGGAGCTGCGGCTCACCTACGTGGCGCTGACCAGGGCGCAGTCCCAGGTGGTGACCTGGTTCGCCCCCAGCTGGGACGCGGGAAACTCAGGCCTGACCCGGCTGCTGTTCGGGCGCAACGAAGGCGAGGCGGTGGTCCCGGACACCGTGGACCGCGGGCCCACGGACTTCGAGGTCCTCGCTCAGCTGACGGCGTGGGCAGAGCGCGGTGCGTTGTCCTTGGAGATTGCCGAGGTGGCGTCCACGCCGACGAGTGTGCCACCGGCGGTGATCCCTGCCCTTGGGGCCAGGTCCTTCGACCGCGCCGTCGACACCGCCTGGCGACGTACGTCCTACTCCGGGCTGATCCGGGCCGAGGAGCAGAGCGTCGGCGCGAGCGCGCACAGCGAGCCCGAACACACCGGCACAGTCGACGAGGGCGACCCGGAGGTCCTCGCCACCCCCGTGGGAGAAGAGATCCAGGCAGACGACCTCCCGTCGCCGATGGAAGGGCTGCCGGCCGGAGCGACGTTCGGATCGCTGGTGCACGCGGTCCTCGAGCACGCAGACCCGCTTGCGCCTGATCTCGCTCTGGAGCTGCGCTCCCGGGTCGTGGAGGAGCAGCGTTGGTGGTCGGTCGACGCCACCCCGGAGGCGATCGCCGAGGCGTTGCTGCCGATGCACGAGACCTCCCTCGGCCCGCTCGCCGACCACACCCGCTTGGTCGACATCGGCCTCGAGGAGCGGCTCCGCGAGCTCGACTTCGAGTTCCCGCTCGCCGGCGGTGAGGAGACCGGTGGCGCCACGGTCCCGCTCTCGGCGCTGGCCGGGGCGCTGCGGCGCCATCTCGCCGTCGATGACCCGATGCGTGCCTACGCCGATCGGTTGGAGAATCCCTCCTTGGGCGACCAGTTGCTCCGCGGCTACCTCAGCGGCTCCATCGACGTGGTCCTGCGCGTCGGAGTCGAGCCCCGTTATCTGGTGGTGGACTACAAGACCAACAAGCTCGGCACGCCGGGGAAGCCCCTGACCGCTCTCGACTACACGCCAGCAGCCATGACCGAGGCGATGCTGCACTCGCACTATCCGCTCCAGGCGATGCTCTACTCCGTGGTGCTCCACCGTTACCTGCGCTGGCGGCAGCCGGGCTACGACCCGCAGCGACACCTCGGCGGCGTGCTCTATCTCTACGTGCGCGGCATGTGTGGACCGGAGACGCCGCGGATCGATGATCAGCCCTGTGGCGTCTTCTCGTGGAAGCCGCCTGCCGCGCTCGTGGTCGAGCTCTCGGACCTGCTCGACGGGCGACTGCCGGCGACAGGGGGCCTCCGATGACCAGTGCGACCATCTTGACGACCGCCGACCGCGATCCACGGGACCGGCGGCTGGCCTTGTCGGCCACCGGGCTGTTGCGGATCTTCAACGAGGGCGACGTGCTGAGCGCGGCAGACGTGCACGTCGCATCCCGCCTCGGCACGATCCTGGGTGAGCAGAGCGAGACGGTGCTGCTGGCGGCGGCGCTGGCGGTCCGAGCGGTGCGGCACGGCTCGATCTGCCTCGACCTGGAGACGATCGCGGCGCTCGCGGTCGAAGCGCCCGTCGCTGGGGACGAGCCGGCCACGCCGGAGCAATCCCTGCCCTGGCCGGAGGTGGCGCCGTGGCTCGCCGAGGTGGCCGCCAGTCGGTTGGTCGGTGAAGAGGTGTTCCGCGTCGAAGGCTCGAGCCTCTACCTCGACCGCTACTGGCGCGAGGAGGGCCAGGTCTGCACCGACCTGCTCGACCGGATGGCCCGGCCCGCCCCTGAGCTCGACTCGGCCATGCTCGTCGCGGGCATCGACCGGGTCTTCCCCGACGAGGGCTACGACGAGCAACGTGCCGCGGTGCTGACCAGCGCCGGGCGGTGGACCACGATCCTGACCGGCGGCCCGGGCACCGGAAAGACGACGGCGGTCGCAGGCCTGCTCACGTTGATCGCCGAGCAGCACGAGGCGGCGTCCGGCCAGCCGCCCCGGATCGCTCTGTGCGCTCCGACGGGCAAGGCCTCCGCCCGGTTGCAGGAGGCCGTCGCGGAGGCGGCCGGCACCCTGACAGCACCCGCCGACCGGGCGCGGGTGGCCGGCCTGCAGTCCTCGACGCTGCACCGGCTCCTGGGTTGGCGGCCCGACAGCAGCGTCCGGTTCAAGCACCACCGCAGCAACCGGCTGCCGCACGACGTCATCGTCGTCGATGAGACCTCGATGGTCTCGCTCACGATGATGGCCCGGTTGCTCGAGGCGGTGCGACCCGATGCCCGGCTGGTCCTGGTCGGTGACCCCGACCAGCTCTCCTCCGTCGAAGCGGGTGCCGTGCTGGCAGACCTCGTGGCCGGTCTGGCCTCGCGCCCGGACTCGCCAGTGGTCTCGCTGCGCACCACGCACCGCTACGGCGCGAACATCGGTGCGATGGCCGCGGCCCTTCGGGCCGAGGACGCCGACGCGGTGATCGAGGTGCTCCGCTCCGGGTCGGCCGACGTGGAGTTCATCGATCCCGACGACGAGCCAGCGATGGCCGCCTTCACGGCCAGCGTGGTCGACGTGGCCGAGGACCTGCGAGTGTGCGCGGAGGCGGGGGACGGCCCCGGCGCGCTGCAGGCGCTGGCCGGGCACCGGCTGCTGTGCGCCCACCGTGAGGGTCCCTACGGCGTGAGTGGTTGGAACCGGCTGGTCGAGCAGCTGCTCAGTGAACGCACCGGGGTGACCAGCTATGACGACTGGTATCCCGGTCGTCCGATCCTGGTCACCGCCAACGACAAGGGCCAGCGGCTCAGCAACGGCGACATGGGTGTGGCCGTACGCCGCGACGAGGGGCGCCTTCGCGTGGTCCTGGCCGAGCTGGAGGGTCGCGAGTTCGCGCCGACCCGCCTTCCCGACGTACAGACCGTGCACGCCATGACAGTGCACAAGTCGCAGGGCTCCCAGGCCGACACCGTGAGCGTGATCGTTCCGCCGGAGGGCTCGCGCCTGCTCACGCGCGAGCTGCTCTACACCGCGGTGACCCGGGCCCAGCGCCAGCTTCGCGTGATCGGCACCGAGGAGTCGATCCGAGCAGCGGTGGCCCGCAAGGTGCAGCGTGCCTCTGGGCTGGCCCGCCGCCTGCAGGGCTGACCTACCCCGAGTCGCGCCGCCGGTGGCACACTCGCAGGGGTGAGCGACGCCCCCGATTCCCAACGGCCCAACGTGCTGGTCGTGATGTTCGACCAGGTCGCCCCCAGCGCCCTCGGCTGCTACGGCAACCCGGTGGTCCAGGCGCCGACCATCGACCGCCTTGCTCGTGAGGGGGTGGTCTTCGACGCGGCGTACTCCAACAGTCCACTGTGCACTCCGGCGCGCTACTGCATGATGACCGGCCAGCTGCCTTCGGCCACGCGCGGCTACGACAACGCGGCCTATCTCGCCAGCACCATCCCGACCTTCGCGCACTACGCCCGCTCGGCCGGCTACCGAACGGTCCTCGACGGCAAGATGCACTTCGTCGGCCCCGACCAGCTGCACGGTTTCGAGGAGCGGCGCACGACCGACATCTATCCCGCCGACTTCGGCTGGACGCCGAACTGGTTGCAGCCCGACGAGCGGATCGACTGGTGGTTCCACAACATGGACTCGGTGACCCAGGCGGGTGTCGCCGAGGTCACCAACCAGCTCAGCTTCGATGATGAGGTCGGCCACCAGGGGGTGCGAGCGCTGCACGACCTCGCGCGCGATCCCGACGGACGGCCGTGGCTGCTCGTGGTCTCCTTCACCCACCCGCACGATCCCTATGTCACCCGCTCGCGCTACTGGGACCTCTACGACGACGCCTCGATCCCGCTGCCCGTGATCGGTGCAGGCGACGTCCCGCTCGACCCGCACACCGCTCGGCTGCGCAAGGTCAGCGCCATGGACGAGATCGAGATCACCGAGTCCGACGTACGCCGGGCGCGGCGCGCCTACTACGGCAACATCTCCTACCTCGACGAGTGGACCGCCCGACTGATGGCGACGCTGTCCTCGCTGGAGGTCGCCGACGACACCGTCGTGGTGGTG
>JBDSBU010000204.1:0-9118 GCA_039921445.1 Marmoricola sp.
CGAGGCTGTGCTCCAGGATCGGACGCCCTGCGATCTTGAGCAGCTGCTTGGGGATGTTGAGCCCCATCCGTTCACCGGTGCCGCCGGCGAGAAGGACCGCGACATTGCGTTGGCGGCGGCGGGCGTCGGTTTGCATGGGGCTCACCTTCTCATCTGGCCGTGCGATGTGACGCAGCACACCGATTGAGCCCATTCCCACGCATTCGTCCTGCGGCGTACGCTCGACTGTGTACGAATCAACGAGTAGTCCGGTACCCGAGAGGGACTGGAACGAAAGGCGATGAGTTTCGATGGCCCGTATCGGGGTTGTCGGTGCCGGCCGGGTCGGTGCCGTCCTTTCCGCCGCTCTCCGCGCGGCTGGTCACGAGATCGTGGCTGCAGCCGGGGACTCCGCTGCTTCGCTGCACCGCATCGACACCCTGCTCCCCGGTGTCACGGTCGCGAAGCCGACCGACGTGGCGCGCTCGTGCGACCTGCTGCTGCTGACCGTGCCCGACGACATGCTCGAGAACGTGATCAGCACCCTGGTGGGCGCGGGTGCGATCAGGTCCGGGCAGGTCGTGTGCCACACCTCGGGCCGCCACGGACTGGCCGTGCTCGCTTCCGCGACGGCCATCGGTGCCCGGCCGATCGCGATGCACCCGGCGATGACCTTCACCGGCACCGACCTCGACCTCGACCGGCTCAAGGGTTGCGTCTTCGGCGTCACCGCAGCCGACCCCGAGAGGGAGTACGCCGAAGGGCTGGTCCGTGACCTCGCCGGCATCGCGATGTGGGTGCCCGAGGACAAGCGCACGCTCTACCACGCAGGTCTGGCCCATGGTGCGAACCACCTGGTCACCCTGGTCAGCCAGGCGATGGAGCTGCTGGCCGCCTCAGGTGCCGAGGACCCGGCCGCCACCCTGCGTCCGCTGCTCACCGCTGCGCTCGACAACGCCCTCGCCGGGGGTGACGCTGCGCTGACCGGCCCGATCGTGCGTGGCGACGTCCGCACCGTGCAGGCCCACCTGGCCGACATCACGGAGACCGCGCCAGCCACCATCCCCTCCTACGTGGCGATGGCGAAGGCCACCGCGGACCGCGCCGTGCTCAACGGTCGGCTGCTTCCGATCCGGGCCGGCGCGATCGTTGCCCTGCTGGACCGGGCCCTGGCCGGGGTCGGCGAGCCTGCACCCGGGTCCCAACGGTCCACCACCGAGCGCCCACCGTCGCGGCGCACCAGGAGCGACCACCGGTGAGTCCCACCCCTGTCCTCGCGAGCACTCGCGAGGAGCTTGGTCACGCCCTCCTCCAGCACGCCACGGGTTCGGCTCGGCCTCCGGTGGCGCTGGTGCCGACGATGGGAGCGCTGCACCTCGGGCACGCCTCGCTGCTGGCGCGAGCCCGCGAGGAGGTCGGAGCGTCCGGCGCGGTGGTCGCCTCGATCTTCGTCAACCCGATGCAGTTCGCTCCCGGTGAGGATCTCGAGCGCTACCCGCGGACCCTGGACGCCGACCTCGCTCTGTGTGCCGAGCACGGCGTCGACGTGGTCTTCTGCCCCGGGGTCGAGGAGGTCTACCCCGGCGGGACCCCCCAGGTCACCGTCGATCCGGGTCCGCTGGCCGGCGTACTCGAAGGCGCGTCGCGACCCACGCACTTTCGTGGCGTGCTGACGGTGGTGGCCAAGCTGTTCGGGCTGGTCCGGTCCGACGTGGCCGTCTTCGGGGAGAAGGACTACCAGCAGCTCGCGCTGATCCGCCGGATGGTCACCGACCTTTGCCTG
This sequence comes from Marmoricola sp., assembly GCA_039921445.1. Taxonomy (GTDB): domain Bacteria; phylum Actinomycetota; class Actinomycetes; order Propionibacteriales; family Nocardioidaceae; genus Marmoricola. The sequence continues at coordinate 1,763 of JBDSBU010000204.1, forward strand.
GGTGTGGAGGTCATGGGGGCCGAGACCGTGCGCGAGGCCGACGGTCTCGCGCTCTCGAGCCGCAACCGGTTCCTCGAACCAGATCAGCGGGGCGCGGCGGTTGCGCTCTCGCAGGCCCTCTTCGCTGGTCGCGACGCCGCCACCCAGGGCGCGACGGGGGTGCTCGCCACAGCGAGTCAGGTGCTGGCCGCGAGCGGCGTGGAGCCGGACTACCTCGAGCTCACCGACCTCGAGCTCGGGCCGGCACCGAGGGCAGGGGCGGCGCGGCTGCTCGTCGCCGCCCGGGTGGGCACCACCCGACTGATCGACAACGTCGCTCTCGATCTGAAGGGGTGAGCAGATGCTGCGCACGATGATGAAGAGCAAGATCCACCGGGCGACGGTGACCCAGGCCGACCTGCACTACGTGGGGTCGGTGACGGTCGATGAGGACCTGCTCGATGCGGCTGACCTGCTCCCGGGTGAGCTGGTGCACATCGTCGATGTCACCAACGGGGCCCGCCTGGAGACCTACACGATCGCGGGGGAGCGCGGCTCCGGAGTGCTGGGCATCAACGGTGCGGCCGCCCGCCTGGTGCACCCCGGGGACGTGGTGATCCTGATCGCCTACGCCCAGATGGAGACCACCGAGGCGCGGGAGTTCGAGCCCAGCGTGGTCTTCGTCGACCAGCACAACGGCGTACTCACAACCGGGTCGGACCCGGCCGAGGCCATCGCAGGATCGGGGCTCGTTCGGGGCGACCTGCACAGCTTCGCGCCCTCAGGCCTGGTTGCCGGCCGCTGACGGGGTCCGGGGTCGGTAGCCTGCGCGGGTGACCAACTTTTCGAGCGTGCAACCCGGTGTGCTTCCCGGCCGGCTGGCCTCGGGCGATCCCGGCTGGACCACCGACGCCGACGTCGTCGTGGTCGGCACTGGCATCGCCGGCCTGACAGCGGCGCTGCGACTGCGCCACCACGTCGCCAAGATCCTCGTGGTCACCAAGGACGTGCTCTCCGCCGGTTCGACGCAGTGGGCGCAGGGCGGGATCGCCGCGGCGCTAGGGCCCGGGGACACCCCCGACCAGCACGAGCGCGACACCCTCGTCGCCGGAGCCGGTGCGTGCGACCCCGAGGCGGTCCGGGTGCTCGTCAACGAGGGGCCCGACGCCGTACGAGAACTGATCGCACTGGGCGCCAACTTCGACCACTCCCCGGAGGGCGAGCTCTCGCTGACCCGCGAGGGAGGCCATCACCGGGACCGGATCGCGCACGCGGGGGGCGATGCCACCGGGGCAGAGATCCAACGCGCTCTCGTGGCCGCGATCCACGCAGCTCCCGACATCGAGGTGGTCGAGCACGCCCTGGCCGTGGACCTGCTGCTCGCCGAGGACGGCGGCGTCGCGGGGATCACCCTGCACGTGATGGGAGAGGGCCAGCGAGACGGCGTCGGTGCAGTGCGCTGCCGCGCAGTGGTCCTGGCCTCCGGAGGTCTCGGGCAGGTGTTCTCACAGACCACGAATCCCGCGGTGACCACCGGTGACGGGATGGCCCTGGCGTTGCGCGCCGGTGCGGTCCTGCGCGACCTCGAGTTCGTGCAGTTCCACCCGACCGTGATGTACCTCGGACCGGACTCGCGGGGCCAGCAGCCGCTGATCAGCGAGGCAGTCAGGGGAGAAGGCGCCTTCCTCGTCGACTTCGAGGGCGATCGCTTCATGCAGGGTCAGCACGAGCTGGCCGACCTCGCACCGCGCGACGTCGTCGCGAAGGCGATCACGCGGCGGATGCACGAGAGCGGGAAGCCGCACATGTGGCTCGACGCCCGTCACCTCGGACGTGAGTTCTGGGAGCGGCGCTTTCCAACGATCCTGGCCACCTGCCGCAGCCACGGGGTCGACCCGGTGACCGACCTGATCCCGGTCTCGCCCGCCTGCCACTACGCCTCTGGGGGAGTGGCGACCGACCTGTGGGGGCGCGCCAGCGTCCCGGGGCTCTACGCAACCGGCGAGGTCGCCTGCTCGGGAGTCCACGGTGCCAACCGGCTGGCCTCCAACTCGCTGCTCGAGGGTCTGGTGTTCTCGCGCCGGATCGCCGAGGTGCTGCCGGGCGAGCTGCGCGATCTCGTCGAGGCACGCCACGACGATCGCAGCAGCGGGTTGGTCTCGGCCGACGTGCGCACCGAGCTGCAGGCCGTAATGACCGAGCAGGTCGGCGTGCTGCGCTCCGCTGAGGGGCTCGGGTCCGCGTTGCGCGAGCTCGCGGCGCTGGCGCAGAAGCCCGGCGAGGTCGGAACCCCGGCCTGGGAGGCGACCAACCTGCTGATGATCAGCGTTGCGCTTGCCGAAGCAGCTGCACGCCGCGAGGAGACTCGTGGTTCGCACTGGCGCGAGGATCATCCCGACCGCGACGACGAGCACATGTCCGGTCACTTCGACGTGACCTCCGGCGCCGACGGGCTGGCGCTGAGCTTCACGCCGGCGGCGCCTTCGGACGGAGACGTGGGATGAGCTCCTACCCGTTCCGCCAGGTCCCGCAGGAGCTTCGTGACGAGCTGGCACAGGCCGGCCTGGACCCGGACGAAGTCGTCGATCACATCCTCCGCGGTCTGCAGGAGGACCTGCCGGCCGGTTCGGTGGACGTCACCAGCGACGCCACGATCCCCACCAGCCAGCAAGGCGTGGCGGACTTCGTCGCGCGTGAGCCCGGTGTCGTTGCCGGTCTGGGGGTCGCTGCCGCCGTCTTCCGCACGGTGATGGGGAACGACGTCGAGATCACGGCCCGACTCGCGGACGGCACCCGGGTAGCGGCGGGCGACACCGTGATGAGCGTCTCCGGGGCGACCCGTGGACTGCTGACCGCGGAGCGCACCGCCCTCAACTTCGCCTCCCACCTCTCTGGCGTGGCGACCGCGACCTCGCTGTGGGTGGCCGCACTGGAAGGCACCAAGGCCCGAGTGCTCGACACCCGCAAGACGCTGCCCGGCTACCGCGCCCTGCAGAAGTACGCCGTCCGCTGCGGCGGTGGGGTCAACCACCGCTTCAGCCTCTCGGACCTGGCCATGGTCAAGGACAACCACGTGGTCGCTGCCGGAGGCGTGGTGCCTGCCTTCGAGGCCGTACGCCGGGCCCACCCAGATGTCCCCGTCGAGGTCGAGGTGACCGACCTGGGTCAGCTCCAGGAGCTGCTCGACGCTGGTTGCGAACGGATCCTGCTCGACAACATGAGCGACGACCAGATGGCCGAGGCGGTGCGGATCACCGATGGGCACGCCACGCTGGAGGCCTCCGGTGGCCTCACCCTGGAGCGTGCCCGGGACGTCGCCGAGACCGGCGTGGACTTCATCTCCGTCGGTGCGCTGACCCACTCGGTGATCGTCTTCGACCTCGGCATGGACCTGCGATGACCTTGCTGTGCGCCGACATCGGCAACTCCCACACCGTGCTGGGACTGCTCGAGGACGGCGAGGTGCTCGACCACTGGAGGGTGGCCACCGACGAGCGCCGGACGGCCGACGAGTGGGCAGTGCTGCTGAGCGGCCTGCTGCGCGAGAGCAATGTCGCCCACGGGCTGGCCGGGGTCGCGGTCTGCTCGACCGTGCCCACGGTGCTGCACGAGTGGCGCGACATGCTGGTGCGGCACTTCGGCACCCTGCCGAGCGTCGTGGTGGAGCCCGGAGTGCGCACCGGGGTGCCGGTTCTGATGGACAACCCCCGCGAGGTGGGCGCCGACCGGGTGGTCAACGCCCTCGCAGCGGCCACCCTCTATGACGGTCCAGCCATCGTCGTCGACTTCGGCACCGCCACCACCTTCGACGTGGTCAGTCCGCGGGGTGAGTACATCGGCGGCGCCATCGCTCCCGGCATCGACATCTCGCTCGAGGCGCTCGGTCGACGTGGAGCGCAGCTGCGACAGGTCGAGCTGCTGCGGCCCCGCACCGTGATCGCGAAGAACACCGTGGAGGCGCTCCAATCGGGGATGGTCTTCGGCTTCGCCAGTCAGGTCGAGGGCATCGTGGCGAGGATGATCGCCGAGCTCGGCGTACGCACGCAGGACGTGCACGTGATCGCCACGGGTGGCCTGGCCCCGATCGTGGTCGAGGAGTGCAGTGCCTTCACCACCCACCAGCCGTGGCTGACGCTGCTCGGGCTCGAGATGGTCTTCGCCCGCAACAGCTGACCGGTCAGCTGTCGCGGGGCCTCAGAGGGTCCGGACGGAGCTGGAGGGGTCGATCAGGATCTTGGCGTGCCGCTCCGGGTCACCGAGGACCTCGAAGGCACCGGCGACTCCCTCGAGGCCGACGGTTCCGGTGATCAGCGGTGTCGGGTCGACCTTGCCGTTCGCCATCAGCTGCAGGGTCTCGTGGAACTCGTGCGGCTGGTAGGCGAAGACGAAGCGCAGGTCGATCTCCTTGTTGATCGCCATCGCCGGCTGGAAGGTGTCGGCCTCCATGCAGACGCCGACCACGGTCACCCGCGAGGCGAGCGGTGCCTGGTTGATGATCTGGTCGATGATCCCGGGCACGCCGACGCACTCGAAGATCACCGGCCCGCTGGGGGTGGCGCCGGCAGCCTCGGCGGCGCGGAGCACCTGCGCCCACGGCAGCATCGGCACCTTGCGCAGCTTGGCCATCGTCCCGAGCGCGAGGTCGAAGAGGTCCTTGGCGTCGGTGAGGTAGCGGCTCTGCTCGAAACCGGTCCACGGCGACTCCGTCCCCGGGTCGAGCACGACGTCGGCGCCACACCGCTCGGCGAGCGCACGGCGACCGGGCGAGAAGTCGCTGGCGATCACCCGCGTGACGCCTCGCGCCTTGAGCATCAAGATCACGGCCAGACCGATCGGGCCACACCCGATCACGACGGCCGTCTCCTTCTTGCGCACCCCGCTGCGGCGTACGGCGTGCCAGGCGACCGCCATCGGCTCGGTCAGGGCAGCCGTCTCGGGGCTGAACCCGTTGGGGACCTCCATGGTCAGGGACTCCTGCACGAGCACCCGCTCGGCGTACGCCCCTGGAGCCTTGGCCGAGAGGCCCGTCATCTGCACCCTGTCGCCCATCTGGATCATCGGCAGGGAGACCACCGGAGTCCCGGTCGCCCACGGCTTGCGGGTCGAGGGACCGTAGTCCAGGACGCGGCCGCTGAACTCGTGACCCATCACCACAGACTCGTGCGGGCGCATCACGTCGGGGTAGCCGATACCGGCAGCGAGGTCGGCGAGCTGGTCGGCGTGCTTGCGGGCGTGCAGGTCCGAGCCGCAGATGCCGCCGCGGACCACCTCCAGCAGCACCTGGCCCGGCCCTGGGACGGGGTCCGGCTGCTCTCGGACCTCGAGCACGGTGTCCTGACAGACCACAGCCTTCATTGTCTGCTCCTCGTGCTCAGTCGTCCGGGCCAGCAACGTAGCCTGTCCGCCATGGATGAGCAGCCCCAGGCCCGACCGGAGACCCAGGGCGACGACCTCCCTGAGCAGATGCAGGTGCGGCTGGAGAAGCGGCAACGACTGCTGGACCAGGGAGTCCAGCCCTATCCGACGACGGTCGAGCGCACCCACACGATCGCGGACATCCGGGAGACCTACGACGCCCAGGCGCTCGAGCCCGACACCAGCACCGGCGAGCAGGTGGCCCTGACTGGCCGGGTGATCTTCCAGCGCAACACCGGCAAGCTCTGCTTCGCACGGTTGCGTGAAGGCGCCGGAGCTGAGATCCAGGTGATGCTGAGCCTGGCCGAGGTGGGTGAGGAGTCGCTCGCGGAGTTCAAGGCACTGGTCGACATCGGCGACCTGCTGGGAGTGCGCGGTGAGGTGATCACCAGCAGGCGTGGGGAGCTGAGCATCCAGGTGGAGCGGTGGCAGCTGGCTGCCAAGACCCTGCGACCGCTGCCCAACGAGCACAAGCCGCTTTCCGACGAGGCCCGCATCAGGCTGCGCTACGTCGACATGATGATCCGTCCCGAGGCGCGCGAGATGGTGCGCACCAAGGCCACCGTGCTGCGCAGCCTGCGCAACACCCTCCACGAGCGCGGCTACACCGAGGTCGAGACCCCGATCCTCCAGCTGACCAACGGCGGGGCCGCTGCCCGGCCGTTCCGGACCCACCTCAACGCACTCGACCAGCCGATGCTCCTGCGGATCGCGCTCGAGCTCGACCTGAAGCGGGCGATGATCGGCGGCGTCGAGAAGGTCTACGAGATCGGTCGGACCTTTCGCAACGAGGGTCTCGACTCCACTCACGCGGCCGAGTTCTCGATGCTGGAGGCCTACGAGGCCTACGGCGACCAGTTCACGATGATGGAGCTGACCCGCGCCCTGGTCCTCGACGCGGCTCGCGCGGTCGGACGCACGGTCGTGCCGGGACGTGACGGGACCGAGATCGACCTGGAGGCGGAGTGGCGCCAGGCCTCGATCTTCGACCTGGTCTCGGAGGCCCTCGGTGCGAAGGTCGACGTGGAGACCACGACGGAAACGCTGCGCGGATATGCCGATGTGCACAATGTCGAGCTGCAGCCCAAATGGGCCGCGGCCGATATTGTGGTCGAGCTCTACGAGCAGCTTGTCGAGGACCACCTGATCACGCCGACATTCGTGATGGATTACCCCTCGGCTGTCAAACCGCTCGCCAAGGCGCATCGTTCCCAGCCCGGTCTGAATGAGGCTTGGGACCTGATCATCAACGGTGTCGAGCTGGCCCCGGCCTATTCGGAGCTCAATGACCCGGTTGTCCAGCGGGAGCGGCTAATGGCCCAGTCATTGCTTGCTGCGCAAGGCGATCCCGAGGCGATGGAGCTCGACGAGGTCTTCCTCAAGGCGATGGAGTACGGCATGCCGCCCGCCGGAGGAATGGGGCTGGGCGTGGACCGGCTGATCATGTTGCTCACCGGTGCGGGCATTCGGGAGACGATTCTTTTCCCACTGTTGCGTCCTGAGTGAAAGCCCGGTCGCCGCGAAATCGTCATGCTATTGTTCGATTGAACCGGGGGGAACCGCTTTAATTCAATTCCCAAGGACGGCAATAATCATGGCCCAAAAGGTTCACATCGTGCTCGTCGATGACATCGACCAGAGCGAAGCCGAAGAAACGGTCACCTTCGGTCTTGATGGCAAGGATTACGCCATCGACTTGAATGAGAAGAATGCCCGCGCCCTGCGCGATGCGCTTGCTCTCTATGTCGGCCACGCCCGCTCCGTCGGCGGTCGCAGCAGCCGACGCAGCAGTGCCACCAAGACATCGGGCGGTCCCGCACCTTCGGAGATCCGCGCCTGGGCGCGAGACAACGGGTTCGACGTACCTGAGCGTGGACGGGTCTCCGCGGAGGTCCGCGAGGCCTACGCCGCCGCGCACTGAGACGAGCTTGGTCCCGGTCGGCACCTGAGGGTGTCGGCCCG
>JBDSBU010000205.1:0-3767 GCA_039921445.1 Marmoricola sp.
CGAGGTAGAAGCCTCCATGGGCGTGGCAGGCCTGTGTCACCACCTTGGAGCGGTTCCCCTTGGCCAGCATCACCTTGGAGCCGCCAGCAGCCTGGAACTGCTCGACGTAGGAGTCCATCCGCCCCGCCGTGGTGGGCCCGAAGGAGCCACTCGCATAGCCCTCGGGGGTCTTGGCCGGACCGGCGTAGTAGACGGCGTGGTCCTTGAGGTAGGCCGGCATCTCCTCACCGGCGTCGAGGCGCTCCTTGATCTTCGCGTGCGCGATGTCGCGCGCCACCACGAGCGGACCGCTCAGCGAGAGCCGGGTCTTGACGGGGTGTCGTGCCAGCTCCGCGAGGATGTCGTCCATCGGCTGGTTGAGATCGATCCGGACGACGTCGCCCTCCTCGAGCTCGGTCTCCGGAAGATACTTCGCCGGGTCGGTCTCGAGCTGCTCGAGGAAGACCCCCTCGGCGGTGATCTTGCCCAGCGCCTGCCGGTCGGCCGAGCACGACACGGCGATCGCCACCGGACAGCTTGCGCCGTGACGGGGGAGCCGGACCACGCGCACGTCGTGGCAGAAGTACTTGCCCCCGAACTGAGCGCCGATCCCGAAGGACTGGGTCAGCTTGAAGACCTCTTCCTCGAGCTCGAGGTCCCGGAAGCCGTGCGCCGACATCGATCCTGACGTGGGCAGGTTGTCGAGGTAGTGAGCGCTGGCGTACTTCGCGGTCTTCAGGGCGAACTCCGCGCTCGTCCCGCCGATCACGATCGCAAGGTGGTACGGCGGACAGGCAGCCGTCCCGAGCGAGCGGATCTTCTCGTCGAGGAACTCCAGCATCCGCTGGGGGTTCAGCACGGCCTTGGTCTCCTGGAACAGGAACGACTTGTTCGCCGAGCCACCGCCCTTGGCCATGAACAGGAACTTGTACTCCGGCCTGCCGTCCTTGTCGGGAGTGGAGTAGAGCTCGATCTGCGCCGGGAGGTTGGTGCCGGTGTTCTTCTCCTCCCAGGTGGTCAGCGGGGCGAGCTGGGAGTAGCGCAGGGCCAGCTTGGTGTAGGCGTCGTAGACCCCATGGCTGATCGCCTTCCCGTCGTCAGCACCGGTCAGCACACCCTCGGACTTCTTGCCCATCACGATCGCGGTGCCGGTGTCCTGACACATCGGCAGCACGCCGCCCGCGGAGATGTTCACGTTCTTCAGCAGGTCCGTGGCGACGAAGCGGTCGTTGCCCGAGGACTCGGGGTCGTCGATGATCTTGCGCAGCTGCGCCAGGTGCGCAGGACGCAGGTAGTGCGCGATGTCGTGCATCGCCTCGGCGGTAAGCTGCTGGATCGCTTCGGGGGAGACCCGTAGGAAGGTCTGGCCCTCGGCCTCGAAGGTGGAGACCCCCTCGGTGGTGATCAGCCTGTAGGGCGTCTCGTCGGGCCCGATGGGAAGCAGGTCGGAGTATCTGAAGTCTGGTTCGGTGGCCACAGCGGACGATTATCGCCCACCGGCCGGGCGTGGACGCATGCCGGTGCTGCCGCGCACCACCAGCTCCGTGGGCAGCTCGAGGTGGTCGTTGTGGTCGGCGGGTGTCCCGGAGCGTGCCGCCGACAGCAGGTCCAGCACCTGTCGGGCGGCTCGACGGCCCTGCTCCAGAACAGGTTGAGCGACGGTGGTGAGGTCCAAGAACTCGGCCATCTCATGGTCATCGATCCCGACCACGGAGAGATCCTCGGGGACCCGCAGCCCCGCCAGCTGCGCACTGCGCAGCACGCCGATCGCCATCTCGTCGGACGCACAGAACACCGCCGTCGGGGGATCGGACAGAGCCAGGAGCCGCTTTCCTGCCTCGACCCCTCCGGCGATGGTGAAGAGTCCCACCTGCTCCAGAGCGGGGTCGGGGACGATCCCGGCCGTGGCCAAGGTGGAGCGGTATCCGTACCGGCGGGCTCGCGGGGTCGCGAAGTCCAGGGCCTCGTCGAGGTCACCTCCGACGAAGGCGATGCGGCGATGGCCAAGCTCCAGGAGATGCAAGACCGCCGTGGCGGCGGCGGCAGCGTCGTCGATCCGGACGCTGGGCCACTCAGGCACCGAGGCGCCGACGAGCGCCACAGGAGGTGCGTGGTCACGCAACCAGATCTTTTCGGCCTCGGTGGGTTGCAGCCCCAGGATCAACAAGGCATCCGCACGCTTTGTCAGCTGGTGCGTCTGCAGCACCCGGTGCCTGGCCTCGGGATCTCCGCCGAGGTTGAAGAGCAACAGGTCGTAGCCCTCCCGTCGGAACACCTCCTCTGCGCCTTGCACGACGGTGGCGAAGTACCACCTGGTCACATGGGGGACCACCACAGCGACGGTTCGGGTCTTTCCGCTCGCAAGCCCAGCCGCCGCACGCGAGGGCACGTAGTTCAGCGCCACGGCAGCGTCGAGCACTCGTTGGCGAGTGGCCTCGGAGACACCGGCGAGGCCGCGAAGCGCCCGGGAGACGGTGGCTGTCGAGAGGCCTGCGGCCGCGGCGACATCGTGGATATCGGTCATCGTCGCCAGTCGGTACGTTGGGTTCCATGACTCAGGGACTCCCAGACCTCGGCACGCTGGGGCTCGGCACGGCCACGGCGGCCTACCAGATCGAAGGGGCCACCGGAGAGGATGGACGAGGGCCCTCGATCTGGGACACCTTCACCGCCCGGCCGGGCGCGATCCGCGACGCCAGCGACGGCGCCGTTGCCTGTGACTCCTATCACCGGCTCGCAGAGGACCTCGACCTCGTCGCCGGTCTGGGCGTGGACTTCTACCGGTTCTCCGTGGCGTGGCCTCGAGTGGTCCCCCAGGGGCGTGGCCGAGTGGAGTCGCGCGGCCTGGACTACTACGACCGCCTCGTCGACGGCCTCCTGGCGCGGGGGCTCGCCCCTGCGGCAACCCTCTACCACTGGGACCTGCCCCAGCCGCTGGAAGATGCTGGTGGCTGGCTCGAACGCGGCACGGCGGAAGCGTTTGCCGACTACGCCGGAGTCGTCCACGAACGGCTCGGTGACCGGGTAGGTCTGTGGGCCACGCACAACGAGCCGTGGTGCTCGGCCTACCTCGGCTACGGCTCCGGGGTGCATGCCCCGGGCCGTCGGGTGGGGGGCCGGGCCCACGTCGCTGCCCACCACCTCCTGGTGGGCCATGGGCTCGCAGCGCAGGCCCTGCGGTCGGCGGGAGCCGCGTCGGTGGGGATCGTGTTGAACCTGGCGCCGGTGTGGCCCGAGCGAGATCAGGCCGCTCCGCTTGCGGATGGCATCGATGCGGTGCGCAACCGAGTCTGGCTCGACCCACTGGTCGACGGAGCCTACGACGAGGGACTGCTCGCGATCGCGCCGGAGCTCGCGGACGAGGCCGTGGTGCGACCGGGCGACCTCGACCTGATCCAGGGTTCCGCGGACTGGCTCGGCCTCAACTACTACACCCCGATCCGCCCCGACCTGCCCAGGCAGGGAGCCGACCCGCATCCCGAGGCTGGGGCCTACCCCGGGGTTCCGCCCTTCGATCTCGTGGTCCGGGAGCCGCGCACCGACATCGGCTGGGAGGTCGAGGCACGCGGGCTCGAGGACCTCTTGGTGGAGACCTCGCGGCGTACCGGCCTGCCGCTGCTGGTCACCGAGAACGGGGCGGCCTACGCCGATCCTGCGACCCAGGGTTTCGTGGACGACCAGGACCGGATCACCTACCTGGCCGAGCATCTCGCAGCAACCCAACGGGCGCGTCAGGCCGGTGCCGACGTCCGCGGCTACTTCGTGTGGACGCTGCTCGACAACTTCGA
>JBDSBU010000206.1:0-5853 GCA_039921445.1 Marmoricola sp.
GTGTAGCCGGGTCGCGACCGCATCGGGGACCGAGATCGTGATTCGAGTAACGCCGTTCCCGAGCCTGGTGGTGACCAGGCCGGTGCCGTGCCGTGCCCGACGCTCCTCGGTAGCCAGTTGCTCGGCCTCGTGCTGCTCACCGATCTGTGGTGCCACGAGGTCGAGGATCCTTCGCCCCAGGACCCGCAGCTCACGCGGCCCGAAGTGTGCCGCCTGGGCGACAAGGTGGGCCTGGGCGTCGGTGAGCACCTCAGCTGGGACCTTGTCGGCCGGGAGCTCCTCGAGCGCGTGGATGATCACGTGTGCCTGGGCGAGGTTGACCTCCCCAGCACTGAGCGCGGCCGCCACCAGGTGCCAGCGAAGGTCCAGGGCCTGGGCCAGGGCCAGGTCGCGCCGGTTGGCACCGGCCTCGGTGCGGGTGTGGTGGGTCAGAAGAGCCGCCACGTCACGCGCACCCTCAGCCAACGCGACCTCATCGCACACAGCCATCACGCGCAGCTTCAGCGCGCACAGCTGTGCCTCCAGACGGGTCAGCTCCAACAATGCTGCACGCTTGTCGACCGGGTCCATGAACAGCACCGGCACATCGACGGTTTCCCCCAGCGCCACGCCCAGCGCATCGAGACACCCCAACACCGGGTGCGTATGCACGCGATCAAGGATCGAGCTCACCTGCCACCTCCTCCACGGACAACAGACCAACGGGCCTCACGTGTCGATGCAGCAAGCCTGTGAGAGGCGGACCTTCCGGTCCCGGCCCGACCCCTCAGCATCACTATTGGGTCGAACCTGTGTTCGATTGTACAGCATCAGGTGACTCTCTCGCAAGAGCGGATCTGAAGCTCTTCAAGACTTTTCTGGCGTGATCGGCACCGACGTCGCCACCAGCCGGTTCAGCGTCTTGGCCGCAACGCGGCTCGCGCGAGCGCCGCTGCCCCGGGGGTGATTCGTCGCAGCTGCCTGCTGAAGTCGGAGTGGCCACCCGCGACGCGCACCTCGAAGTGGGCGCTGCGCACCGCCTGGTCGGCTTCGTCTCGGTCGAAGTTGGCTGCGCCGTCGAGGATCAGGGAGAGGCTCTCGGCATCCACTGCTCCGCCCGAGTCTTCTGGTGGAGCCGCACGCCGACCTCCTGCAGCGTCTCGTCCAGCCGTACGTCGGTCGCCGCGATGCCGCCCTCGTCCTCCAGCTCACCCTCCTCCACATCGAAAGGACACAGGAACGGACCTGGTGGACGACATCGAGGGTGAGGTCGGAGCGCAGGTCGAGTTGCCGCCAGATCGGCGCAGTTCCGGACGGGCTGCCCGAGGCTTCGGCGACGTCCCGTCCCCGATGGCTGATCTCACCGGGCGGGGGGCTTGATGGCCACGAGCGGGATCAGGACCAGTGCGATCGTCCAGATCACGGCGAGCACCCAGATGCCGAGGCCGCCGTCGTGGGCGAGGGCGTAGTAGACGAGTCCGAGGACCATTCCCAGGGCGACGACGACGAATCCGATCACGAGGGGCTTCAGCACGGGAGGTTCCTTTCGGTGGTGCGGGTCATGGACGGTGCGCTGTGCCCGGCCCCAGCAGCCGCCGGGCTGTGGGAGGACTGCAGGTCAGGCGGAGCGCGAGAGTCGTCGTTCTCGATGTTCTGGAGTCGCCGGAGGCAATCTTCGGCGAACTCCGGGTAGGACTCCCAGTAGTAGGAGACCCCACTGGCGCCGATCATCAGTGCCCACGCTCGAGCACGCAACCACGTCTGTTCATCCAGCTCGAGGGCTTCGCGATACGCGCTGCGCGCGGGCGCGGGCAGGTCCCACATTGGCGCGTGCTCGGCATCGGGGCATCCGATCGAGAGGCCCCCGAAGTCGATGATCGCGACCCCCCGACCCGCCTGCACGAGGACGTTGGTCGGTTTCAGGTCACCATGGAGCCACACGTGGCCGGTGCTCGGCGGCGGCAGTGTCAGCGCCGCCTCCCAGATCCTCTCGAGCGCGTCGACGTCGACAGCGGTCGTCAAGCCGCGAAGGTCCTCGAGGCACTTCGCAACCGCGGCAGCGTGCCGGTGGAGGAGCCCGCCTCGGTACCCCGCCAGATCACCACTCCGTGCCGCGCCACCGAGGTCGAGGGCGTGCAGCTCGGTCACGAAGGACGCAAGATCCCCGCCGTACGCCGGCCAGTCGGCGACGTTCTCCAGCGAGGCCGGTTCGCCCTCGATCCACCGATACAGCGCCCAGGTCGCCGGGAACTCCTCCGAAGGTTCGCCCACGAAGACGGGCTCAGGCACTCGCCACGAGAGCAGCGGACCGAGTCGAGGTAGCCACCTGAGCTCCTTGCGCAGTGCGGCTTCGGTGCCCGGCGTACGCGGCAGGCGCACAAGCAGGTCCGACCCCACTCGATACATCGTGTTGTCGGTGCCGGCACCGACGGGTTGGAGTGGAAGACCAGCCAGATCCGGCCGTTGCGAAGCGATGAGTCGACGAGCGACGTCTGCTCCTGAGAGGAACTCCTCGTCGTGAATGGGCACGATGACGAGCATGTAGCAGCGGGTTCGCCAGCACCACCCCGAGGCCGGCGACCGGCCACCCGAGCCGTTGCCCCTCCCGATATACAAGGGTGTGCACTACGACCCGAGCGACACCTTCGTCCACGTCCGCGGAGCCAGCGAGCACAACCTGAAGCACATCGACGTCGACCTGCCACGTGACGCGATGGTCGTGTTCACCGGCGTCTCCGGCTCGGGCAAGTCGTCGTTGGCCTTCGGCACGCTGTACGCCGAGGCACAGAGGCGCTACTTCGAGTCGGTGGCGCCGTACGCCCGACGTCTGCTGCAGCAGGTCGGCGCACCGCACGTGCAGGAGATCACCGGTCTTCCTCCTGCCGTGGCGCTGCAGCAGCGACGCGGTGCACCGAGCTCGCGCTCGACGGTGGGCACACTGACGACGTTGTCCAACCTGGTGCGGATGCTGTACTCACGCGCCGGCACCTATCCGGTCGGAGCATCCCGGCTGGAGGCGGAGGCGTTCTCCCCGAACACCGCGGCAGGGGCGTGCCCGCGCTGCCACGGGCTGGGGGAGGAGCACGATGTTGCCGAGGACCTGCTCGTCCCGGACACATCGCTGAGCATTCGCGAGGGTGCGATCGCCGCCTGGCCTGGTGCCTGGCAGGGCAAGAACCTGTTGCGCGTCACCAAGGCCGTCGGGATCGATGTCGAAGTCCCCTGGCGCGAGCTGACCAAGCGCGACCGCGATTGGCTGTTGTACACCGACGAGCAGCCGCGGGTGTTGGTCGATCGACGGGGTGAGGTGGACGACTCCACCGGCCGCGACTACCACGGCACCTTCTGGAGTGCCCGCAAGCACGTGCGCCACGTGCTGGCCGAGACCAAGAGCCAGATGATGCGCGACAAGGCGATGCGCTTCATCCGCCCTGTCGTCTGCTCCGCCTGCGAGGGCACCGGACTGCAGGCGGGCTCACTGGCGGTCACCTTCCGAGGGCTCAGCATCGCCCAGACCAACGCGTTGTCCTTCACCGAGCTCGTCGAGCTGCTGCGTCCGGTGGCCGAGCTCACCGAGGCAGCAGCGGCGACGTCCTCGGCCGATTCGGGAGAGGGCACCGAGGTGGCGGTGCGGATCTGCGTCGACCTCGTCGCGCGGGTCCAGGTGCTGCTCGATCTGGGGCTGGGCTACCTCTCGTTGGCGCGCAGCTCCACCACGCTCTCGCCCGGGGAGGCGCAGCGGCTGCGGATCGCCACCCAGCTGCGGTCAGGACTGTTTGGAGTCGTCTACGTCCTCGATGAGCCGTCCGCCGGTCTGCACCCGGCCGATGCCGAGCCGCTGCTCGACGTACTCGATCGGCTGAAGAGCTCGGGCAACTCGCTGTTCGTCGTCGAGCACGACCTCGACGTCGTACGCCGTGCCGACTGGATCGTCGACATCGGTCCGGGGGCCGGCGAGGGCGGGGGCCACGTGCTCTACTCCGGGCCGGTCGCAGGCCTGGAGCACGTCGAAGCGTCGATCACCGGGCAGCACCTCTTCGGCCGTGCGCAACCACTCGAGCGCCCCCAGCGCACGCCCCACGGCTGGCTGCACCTGCGCGGGGTCAGCAGGCACAACCTCGCTGACCTCTCGGTCGAGGTCCCGCTGTGCGTGCTGACGGCTGTGACGGGCGTGTCTGGTTCGGGCAAGTCGACGCTGGTCACCCAGGTCCTCGCCGAGCTCGTACGCCGCCACCTCGGCCAGGCCCCCGACGACGGGGAGGCCGACGAGCTCGAGGTCGACGTGGACGACGCCACCGGGCTGGAGTCCTTCGACCGGCTGGTGAGGGTGGATCAGCGTCCGATCGGACGCACGCCCCGCTCCAACCTGGCCACCTACACGGGACTCTTCGATGCGGTGCGCAAGCTCTATGCCGCGACCCCCGAGGCCCGCGAGCGTGGCTACGGCGCCGGCCGCTTCTCCTTCAACGTCGTCGAAGGGCGCTGCGAGACCTGCCAGGGCGAGGGGTTCGTCTCCGTCGAGCTGCTCTTCCTGCCCGGGACCTATGCACCCTGTCCGACATGCGATGGCGCGCGCTACAACGCCGAGACGCTTCAGATCGCCTATCGCGGCAAGAACGTCGCCGACGTGCTCGCGCTCTCCGTCGACGAGGCCGCCGACTTCCTGGCCGACGTACCCGCCGCCGCGCGCAGCCTGATCACGTTGCGCGAGGTCGGGCTCGGCTACCTGCGGCTGGGGCAGCCGGCAACCGAGCTCAGCGGTGGGGAGGCACAGCGGATCAAGCTGGCGACCGAGCTGCAGCGGGCCCGGCGCGGGCATGCGCTCTACCTGCTCGACGAGCCCACTGCAGGGCTGCACCCAGCCGACATCGCCCTGCTGGTGCGCCAGCTGCACCGTCTCGTGGACGCCGGCAACACCGTGGTGCTGGTCGAGCACGACCTCGACACGATCATCAGTGCCGACTGGGTGATCGACCTCGGGCCGGGTGGCGGCGACGAGGGCGGTCGGGTGGTGGCCACCGGCACCCCGGACGAGGTCGCCCAGGTCGAGGGCAGCACCACGGCGCCCTACCTGGCTGCGCGGCTCTTGGCCCAAGAGCCGGACCGGTAGCCGGTTTCGGACGTAGGATTCGCGACACGTCCCTGTTGGTGGGCACGAGAAGTTGCGAGTGAGAGTCGGTATCTGCACATGCGTCCAAGCTTCACCGCAAGCCGCTTCCGACGCAGCCTTGCCCTCGGCGCCGGTCTCGGTCTCGTGACTGCTCTCGCTGTCGCTCTCCCCGTGCAGACGCACGCGACACCACAACAGGTCACCGCGACCTCGGCACAGGTCCGTGCGGAATCCTTCACCGACAGCGTCCGCGTGATCCCCGGATTCACCCCGCGCAGCTCGGGCCGAGGTGCAGTGGCGCCCGGGTCCCAGTTCTTGCTGAGTGGCAAGGTCAAGGTGCGCAAGCGCACGCCCCGCCGGGTGTTCCTCCAGGAGCGGTCGGGAGCGAGGTCCTGGAGGACGATCGCCAAGAAGCGGTCCTCCAGATCAGGATCGGTTCGGTTCACAGTGGCATCCGGGGCTGCCGCAGGCACCCGCTACCTGCGGCTCTATGCCCCTGCAGCCAACCGGCTGCCCAAGTACGTGAGCCGCACGGTGGCCGTGACCGTGGACAAGCCGACCCCCGGTACCACCTCGGGCTCGGCCAACGGTCTGCCCAAGGGCCCGACACCGACGCCCACGGGTGACTGGGACGCCGCCGAGCTGGCTCCGACTGGGGATCCACAGCCTGCAGGCTCGTCCAGCGACTGGACCTGGCTGATGCAGCAGCAGGCCCGCTGGAACCCTTGCTCGGTCATTCGATGGGGGTACGACGCCACCGGTTC
>JBDSBU010000207.1:0-4059 GCA_039921445.1 Marmoricola sp.
TGGCCGGGGACTCGACGATGACGAGCTTGTGTGCCACTGCTTGGTTACTCATCCTCTGGGGTACGGGTGGTGCCTGAACGAACTTGCCGAGCCGTCACAGGCCCCGTCAAGGTAGCGCGTCCCCGTCGCAACGAAGTCAACCCGTCCAGACGAGCACTCGTGAGCGGGTCTCAGTGGTTCCCGTTCCAGCTGTCCCACAAAGCGGCGTAGGAGCCCCCCGCGGCGACCAGTTCATCGTGCGAGCCGAGCTCGGAGATCCGACCGTCCTCGACCACTGCGACCCGATCAGCGTCGTGTGCGGAGAACAAGCGGTGGGCGATCGCGATCACCGTCCGGCCCTCCAGCACCGCGGCCAGCGAGCGCTCGAGGTGACGCGCTGCCCTCGGGTCGATCAGCGAGGTCGCCTCGTCGAGGACCAGCGTGTGCGGGTTGGCCAGGACCAGGCGAGCCAGCGCGATCTGCTGCGCGTGCGCGTCGGTGAGCCGTCTGCCACCGGAGCCCACCACGGTCTCCAAACCCTCCGGCAAGGTGTCCACCCACACCAGGGCGTCGACCGCCTCGAGCGCGCCGCGGACGTCGAGGTCCGTGGCCCCGGGGGGCGCCGCGAGGGCGAGGTTGTCCCGCAGGGTTCCCGCAAAGACGTGGTGCTCCTGGGTGACCAGGGCGACGTGACCGCGCAGCTCGGGCAGCGAGAGGTCCACGAGGCCGACGCCACCGACGGTGACGCTGCCCGTGCGAGGCGGGTGGATTCCCGCCAGCAGCCGTCCCAGCGTGGACTTGCCGGCACCCGAGGGGCCGACGATGGCGATCCGCTCACCTGGCGCGACCTCGAGGTCGATGCCGTGCAGCACGTCTCGGCCCTCGACATAGGCGAAGCGCACGTCGTGGGCGTCGATCTCCTCCCCCCGCGGCTGCTGCCCGGAGGTCTCCCGGTCGTCCGGGACCTCGGCCACGCCGAGCAGCCGTGCCAGCGAGGCAGCGCCCAGCTGGAGCTCGTCGAGGATCGAGACGATCCGGTCGACCGGGTCGATCAACATCTGCACGTAGAGGGTCGCCGCCGTGACGTCGCCGAGCGAGACCGCGCCCTGCATGTAGAGATACCCGCCGAGGAGCAGGGTCGAGACAGTCGGGATCAGGTAGGACAGCTCCATGCTTGGGAAGAACACCGTGCGCAGGTAGAGGGTGTAGCGCTCGGCGGCGTAGGACTCCTTGATGTCGGCGTCGATCGCGGCGATCCGCTCAGCACCGATTCCCAGCGCCTCCACGGTGGTGGCGCCGTCGACGGTCTCGGTCAGAGTGGCGTTGATCCGGGAGTACGACGCCCCCTCGCGCAGGTAGCCGTCCTTGGCTCGGGCGAGGCACCACCGCAGGCCGATCACCAGGGAGGGAACGCCGAGCAGGCACGGCAGGAGCACCCACCAGCCGACGCTGACAGCGGCAGCAAGGGTGACCACCGCAGTGACCACGGCGATCGTCCACTCCGGCAGCGCCCAGCGCACCGACCAACCGAGCTGGTCGACGTCCCGGCCGGTGCGCGTCAGCAGGTCCCCGGAGCCGGCCGACTCGACCACGCCGAGGGGCAACGACAAGGTGCTTCCCACGAAGTCCTCGCGCAGCTCGGCCAGCACCCGCTCGCCGAGCACCTGGCTGACGTAGCGCGCGTAACGGGTCAGCACGGTCTGGACCACGAGGAACCCGGCCAGGACCACAATGATCCGGTCGACGTGACCGACGCTCGTCCCGTCCTGGACGGCTTGCACGAGATCGCCGATCAGCCGGGGAGCAGCCAGCCCCGCCAACGCCGCGAGCACGTGCAGGGCCACAGCACCCCAGAGCATCCGGGGGTAACGGGCGGCGATCACGCGTGCGTAGCGGCGTACCGAACGGGTGTCGGCCACGGGCAACGAGCTGCTCATGGCGAGACCGCCTCGGACTCGCGGGTGACGACCTTGCGATAGCTCGGGAACCCGTCGAGCAGGTCCTCGTGACGCCCCACTGCGACGACGCGACCACCCGAGAGGAAGGCAACCTCGTCGACGGCGTCCAGCATCAGCGGACTGGTCGTGGTGACCAGCGTGATGCGGCCCTGCCGTTGTGCCCGCAGCCGTGCGGCGATCCGGGCCTCGGTGTGCGCGTCCACCGCCGAGGTCGGCTCCACCAGGACGAGCACCTCGGGGTCGAGCGCCAGCGCCCGCACGAGCACCAGCCGTTGTCGCTGCCCCCCGGAGAAGGTCCGGCCGCGCTCGGCGACCAAGGTGTCGAGACCATCCGGGAGCCCGTCGAGGATGTCGCCGGCCGAGGCGGTCTCCATCGCCCGCTCGAGGTCGCCATGACCACCGACGTCGAGCCGGTCGCCGAGACGACCGGAGAACAGCGCGGACCCCGGGTCGGAGACGACCACCCTGCGGCGCACCTCGGCGCGGGTCAGGGCAGTCAGTGGTACGTCGCCGAGCAGCACCTCGTCATCGACATCGGCGGCAGTCAGGCCGAGTCTCTCGGCGAGGGCGGCCGACTCGTCGGGCTGCTCACTGACCACGGCCGCCAGCGTCCCGGGACGCAGGGTGAGCCCGGTGCGCAGGTCGTGCAGCGTCGAGCCCACGGGCGGTGACGTGGAAGGGTGCTCCGGGTCTAGATGGTCGGAGGTGAGCGCCAGCACCCGGCGGACCCGTTGGGCGGCAACGCGGGCGCGGATCAGCTTGTTGGCGTACTCCGTGGCCGTGCGCAGCGGGATCATCAGGAATGCGGCGTACCCGTAGAAGGCGACCAGCTCCCCGACGCTGATCTGGCCCTGCACCGCGTAGCGTGCGCCGATCCACACCACCAGCACCACGAAGACACCAGGCAGGAAGACCTGTAACGCATCCACCACCGACTGCAGTCGTGCGACCTGTACGCCGGCCCGGCGGGTGGTCTGAGACTGGACGCGGTAACGGTCGAGGAAGACCTGTTCGCCACCGATGCCGCGCAGCACTCGCAAGCCGGAGACGATGTCGTTGGCGGTGTTGGCGAGGCTGCCCGTCAGCTCGCGCTGATGGGTGGTGCGTCGCTGCAACGGCTTGAGCAGCGGACCCACGAGCAGGGTCAGCAACGGCACGCCGACCAGCACGATCAACCCCAGCGTCGTGGAGGTCTGGAGCAGGATCACCGCAACGATGACGAACGAGACGATCGCCCCGGCGAACCTGGCGCTGACGTCCATCAGGTTGCCGAGATGCGAGAGGTCAGAGGTCCCGATGGCCACCACCTCGCCGGTCGAGACCTTGCGTGGCAGGGTGCCGCCGAGGGTGACGGCCTGGCGGCCGACGAGCTGGACGGTGCGGTAGGCCGCGGTCAGCCAGTTGGTGACGGCGAAACGGTGCCGAATGATGCCACTGACCGCCTGCAGGAGCCCGATCGCGAGCATCAGGCCTGCGTACTTGAGCAGCTCCTGGCCGTCGCGTGCGGTGACGCCGTCGTCGATCGCGCGACCGATGACGGCAGGCATCACGGCTTGTGTGCTCATCCAGACGATGCCGAACAGCATTCCCATGACCAGCGTGCGCCACTGCCCCTTCGCCAGCCACCAGAGCAACCGCCCGGCCGACCGGTGGTCGGCGACCCCGGGATGGTCGAGAGGAAGGACGCGCACCGGCTCACAGTAGGGATCCGAGGGCCTCCGAGGCGAATCGTTTTCGGCGCCCTCAGCGATCGGTTGCGACCACCGACATCACCACGGCGTCGTACCACTGCCCGTCGTAGAGCAAGGCATCTCGGCGGCGCCCCTCTTCGAGGAAGCCGGCCTTGGCATAGACGTGCCCGGCGCGAGGATTGAAGGTGTAGTACTCCAGCTCGACGCGGTGCAGCTCGAGGACGTCGAAGGCGTGATCGAGGATCAGCCGGGTCGCCTCGGTGCCCAGTCCGCGATCGCGTCCGGCCGGCCCGACCACGATCCGGAAGCCACAGCTCTGGTTGCCCGCGTCCCAGTCGTTGAGGACCACCTCCCCCACCAGCTGACCGGTCTGGTCGGTGATCGCCAGATCCAGTCGGTCGGTCTGGCCGTTGCGGGTGGCGTACCACGCC
>JBDSBU010000208.1:0-19782 GCA_039921445.1 Marmoricola sp.
AGGCGCAAACCCGGCGACTCCGGTCTACAGCAAGGGCGCTCCTTCAAGTTGCGCCTGTTTTGCGACGGCACACCGATCGTTCTCCGCAGTCACAACGGAAGGGCATGGAGCAAGTGAGCTCCGGGGATGGAAAATACCGAAGCGCAAGGACTGTGCCGAGAAGGCGGCTCAGCCTGTCGGTCCCAGGTGCTTGCGTTGACTGAGAAGGCCTCATGGACAACGGCGGTGGGGTCTTGCCGACGCTGGTGGTTGCAACCGTGGCGGATGACCGACTCGTCCGGCTGATCATCTCTGTCCTAGGTTGACTCCATGGACGAGAACGAACTGCTGGGCAAGCTTCAGACCGGGCTCTTCATCGGGGGTGAGTGGCGAGACTCCTCCGACGGATCCACCATCGACGTCGAGGATCCTGCCACTGGCAAGACGCTGACCAGCGTTGCCTCTGCGACCGTCGCCGACGGCAAGGCTGCTCTCGACGCCGCCGTGGCAGCGCAGGCCGACTGGGCCGCGACCGCACCACGCGAGCGCTCCGAGCTGCTGCGCTCGGCCTTCGAGCTGATCACCGAGCGGGCCGACGAGTTCGCGATGTTGATGACGCTCGAGATGGGCAAGCCCTTGGCGCAGTCCAAGGGCGAGGTGACCTACGGCTCGGAGTTCTTCCGGTGGTTCTCCGAGGAGGTCGTGCGGATCGCCGGTCGTTGGGCGACCTCACCCGACGGCAACACCCGACTGATGACGATGAAACAGCCCGTCGGACCGACGCTGATGATCACGCCGTGGAACTTCCCGCTCGCGATGGGGACCCGCAAGATCGGACCTGCCATCGCCGCCGGCTGCACGATGGTGGTCAAGCCTGCCTCGCAGACCCCGCTCACGATGCTGGCGCTGGCCGCACTTCTCGATGAGGTCGGGCTTCCCAAGGGCGTGCTCAACGTGATCTCCACGTCCCAGACCGGTGACGTGATGGAGCCGATCATCGGCGACGCGCGTCTGCGCAAGCTGACCTTCACCGGCTCCACACCCGTGGGCAAGTCGCTGGTCAAGCAGTCCGCCGACCAGCTCCTGCGGGTCTCGATGGAGCTCGGTGGCAACGCACCGTTCCTGGTCTTCCCCGACGCCGACATGGATGCAGCGGTCGAGGGGGCGATGCTTGCGAAGATGCGCAACATGGGTGAGGCCTGCACCGCCGCCAACCGGTTCATCGTGCATGAGTCGATCGCCGAGGAGTTCGCCAACAGGTTCGCCGAGCGGATGGCCGCCGAGACCCTGGGACGTGGCACCGAGGACGGCGTCACGGTCGGTCCACTGATCGACGCCAAGCAACGCGACAAGGTCACCGAGCTCGTCGAGGACGCCCGCCAACGTGGTGCCACAGTGCTCACCGGCGGCTCGGCCAGCGGCGAGACTGGCTACTTCTTCGAGCCGACCGTGCTCACCGACGTCTCGCCGGAGGCCGACATGTTCCGCGAGGAGATCTTCGGTCCGGTCGCGCCGATCACCACGTTCTCCGAGGACGAGTTGGCCGTACAGCTGGCCAACGACACCGAGTACGGCCTGGTGGCCTACGCCTTCACCACCGACCTCGGCCGGATGATCCGGGTCAGCGAGGGCCTCGAGTTCGGCATGGTCGGGATCAACCAGGGGATCGTCTCGAACCCGGCTGCCCCCTTCGGCGGGGTAAAGCACTCCGGCTTCGGTCGTGAGGGTGGGCCTGAGGGGATCGAGGAGTACCTCTCCACCAAGTACGTCGGCATCAAGCCCTGAGCTGATCCGTGTCCGGGCCCGACCTCAGAAGACCAGTGGGGCCAGGTAGCGCATCGCGTGGTCGCGCACGGCCTGCTCGTCGGTGACGTCGAGGCCTCCCTGCGGGTTGAGCAGGTAGGTCCACGCCAGCCGCAGCATCAGCTCGGCGACGGTGTGCAGCTCCTCCTGGGGCATGGTGGCGCCACTGCGGCGCAGGGTGCACGCCACCCGGTCGGCCGATGCGAGGACCAGGCTGCTGTGCGAGGCGGCGCCGGCTGCGGTGACCAGCTCCGGCTCGGTCTCGGCGAGCCGGGCGAGCAGCGGGATCTCCCGGGTCAGCGCCATTCCGCGGGTGAAGCACTCCACGACGGCCTCACGGGGTGGCAGGTCTGCGGCGACCTTGTCGAGCGCCGTGAGGAACTCATCGAACTCGGCCACGAGCACCGCTTCGAGCAGTGCCTCCTTGTTGGGGTAGGCGCGGTAGAGCGTGCTCCGGCTGACCCCGGCGGTGCGGGCGACGTCCTCGACGTTGGCTCGTCGGGCGCCGTACTGGGAGAAGACCTGGCGAGCGGCGTCGAGGATGGCGGCAGTCACGAGGAGAGCTTCTCCAGCCGCACCGGGATGCCATCACGAGGGAACGGAAGCGCGGTCAGGTCGAGTGGCCACACGTAGTCGTCCGGAACCGACCAGCGGTAGTGGAGCAACAGCTCGTGGAAGATCGCGCGCACCTGCATCCCGGCGAAGTGCATCCCGATGCACTTGTGCACGCCGGCTCCGAACGGTTCGAACGCCAGCCGGTGCGAGCGGTCCTCGCGGCGCTCCGGAGCGAACCGGTCGGGATCGAAGCGGGTGGGGTCCGGCCAGAGCTCGGGCAGGTAGTGGTTCATGTACGGCGAGACGACCACGAACGAGCCGGCAGGCACCTGGAAGCCGCCGATCTCCGTGTCGCGCACGGCGACTCGCGGCAGTGAGGGGACCGGTGAGCACAGCCGCATCGACTCCTTCATCACCCGGTCGAGCACCTCGAGCCCGAGGACGCCCTCGTAGTCGACCTCCCCGGCCGCCACCACCTCCGCGCGGGCACGCTCCTGCCACTCCGGGTTGCGCGCGAGGTGGTAGGCCATCGAGCTCATCGTGATCGTCGAGGTGTCGTGCGCGGCCATCAGCAGGAAGATCATGTGGTTGACGATGTCGTCGTCGCTGAACTCGTGGCCGTCCTCGCTGCGCGCCGTGCACAGCTGGGCGAAGAGGTCGTCGCCACCGTCGCGACGCTTGGCTGGCAGGTGGGAGCGGAAGAACTGCTCGAGAAACGTGCGGGCCTGCAAGCCCTTGGCCCACGCGCTCCCTGGCAGCGGCTTGCGGATCACCGAGGTGCCGGCGCGCACGGCGGCGATGAACGCCTTGTTGACCTGCTGCTGCTCCGCGGGACTGAGGTCTATGCCGACGAAGGTCTCCAGCGCGAGATCGAGCGTGAGCGCCTTGAACATGTGGTGCAGCCGCGGGTTCGGCTCGTGCTCCCACGCGGCGAGGTTGCGGCGCAGGCGCGGCACCAGCATCGCGTGGTAGCGGCGCAGGGCTTGATTGGTGAACGCGTGCTGCAGGATCCGACGGTGGTGCAGGTGCTCATCGAAGTCGAGCAGCATGAGCCCGCGGTGGAAGAACGGTCCGATGAAGTGCGACCACGCGGGCCCGTTGGCGAAGGCCCGATCGCGGTTGACCAGCACCTGCTCGGCCATGTCCGCGCCCGCGGTGATGAGCATCGTGACGCCGAAGACGTTGAGGCGGTAGATCTCGCCGTACGCCTCACGGAGGAACTCGTTGTGCCCGATCGGGTGGAACCGAAGCTGGAGCAGGTGCGGGATCCCGAGGATCGGTCCACGGACCTTGGTCAGGCGGGTCGGGGTAAGGCTCGCCGGCATCGTCGACATCGGTGGCTCCTGCGATATTGGAATGATGAAACAAATCTGTTTCAATGTATCACCATGGACCCTCTACCGCTCGGGCCTGACTCGTTGACCTGGCGGCACTTCGCGGACAACCGGATGGTGCTGCTCGGGCCGCGCGCTGCCGTGCTGCAGAACATGCTCCCGGCTCTGGGTCAGGGAGTGCAGGACCACTCGGTCTGGTTCGCCGACACCCTGGGTCGCCTCGAGCGCAGCATCCCGCCGATCTTCAAGACCGTCTACGGTGCCGACCCCGAGGCGACCGGCCACGTGGTGCGCGACTTCCACCGGCCGATCCACGGTCGACTGCCCGACGGGTCGCCGTACAGCGCCTTGAACCCGGAGACCTACTACTGGGCGCACGCCTGCTTCGTCGAGCACCTGATCACCGCGACCGACACCTTCATCCGCCGGCTCTCGCGGGCCGAGAAGGAGCAGCTCTTCGCCGAGTCGATCACCTGGTTCGACAGGTATGGAGTGAGCTCGCGCGGAACACCGCAGACCTACGCGGAGTTCGAGGACTACTTCGAACGCAGCCTGGAGGAGCGGTTGGTCGCGCACCGGACGGCCAGCTATGGCGTCGGCTACGCGACCAAGGGCTGGCCACGTCCCGAGCGGGTCCCGGTCTGGCTGTGGTGGCTGGTCCGAACTCCGGTGAACGCGCTCAGCTCCTCGCTCACGATCGGCGGGATGCCACCCCGGGGCCGCGAGATCCTGGGGCTGCCGTGGGAGGAGAAGCGTGAGCGGCGCTACCAGCGGCTCGCCCGCGCCAGTCGTGGCCTCGACACCGTCTACCGACGGCTGCCCGCGCGGCTGCGGATGCACCCGATCGCCGTACGCGCCTATGCCCGTGAGGGTCGCGCGGCTTGAGGCCCGCCTAGATTGAACGCATGGCCGACACCTCGCCCCTTGGGCTGCTCGACACCGACTCGCTGATCGGCGAGGAGGACCGCGACATCCAGCTCACCGTGCGGCGCTACGTCGATGAGCGGATCCGTCCGAACATCGCCGAGTGGTACGACGAGGGCAGCACCCCCGTGCGCGAGGTCGCCCTCGAGCTCGGGAAGCTCGGCGTGCTCGGGATGCACTTGGAGGGCTACGGCTGCGCCGGCACGAGTACGACGGCCTACGGGCTCGCTTGCCTGGAGGTGGAGGCCGGCGACTCGGGGATCCGCTCCTTGATGTCGGTGCAGGGCAGCCTGGCGATGTTTGCGATCCACGCCCACGGCTCCGACGCGCAGAAGGACGAGTGGCTGCCACAGATGGCCAAGGGAGAGAAGATCGGCTGCTTCGGCCTGACCGAGTCCGACTTCGGCTCCAATCCTGCGGGGATGCGCACCCGTGCCCGCCGCGACGGTGAGGACTGGGTGCTCGACGGCTCGAAGATGTGGATCACCAACGGCGCCGTGGCCGACGTCGCCGTGGTCTGGGCGCGCGTCGAGGACGGCGGCGCCGACGACGGCATCCGCGGGTTCGTCGTACCCACCGGCACCGAGGGCTTCTCGGCGCCCGTGATCAAGCACAAGCTCTCGATGCGTGCGTCCGTCACCAGCGAGCTCGTCCTCGAAGGAGTGCGCCTCCCGGGCGACGCGATCCTGCCGGAGGTGCGCGGACTGCGCGGACCACTGAGCTGCCTGACCGAAGCCCGTTTCGGGATCATCTTCGGCTCGGTGGGTGCGGCGCGCGACTGTCTGGAGGCGACGATCCGTTACGCCGGTGAGCGCGAGATCTTCGACAAGCCGCTCGGCGGATTCCAGTTGACGCAGGCGAAGCTGGCCGACATGAGCGTCGAGCTCGGCAAGGCGATGCTGCTCGCCCTGCACCTGGGACGACTCAAGGACGCGGGGAGGATCACCGCCGAGCAGGTCAGCTTCGGCAAGCTGAACAACATCCGCGAAGCGATCAAGATCGCGCGCGAGTGCCGCACGATCATGGGCGCGGCCGGCATCACCCTGGAGTGGCCGATGCTGCGACACGCCAACAACCTGGAGTCGGTGTTGACCTACGAGGGCACCTCGGAGGTGCACCAGCTCGTCATCGGCAAGGCCCTGACCGGCCTGGACGCCTTCCGCTGAGGAGTCCCACCTCACAGTCGATGCGCCGCTGACGATGCGAGGTTTCACACCCAAGTGCCCTATTGTGGTGTCACCGGGAAACGTCCAGTCTCGCCTCGTTCCCGATGCGTGTTGCAGCACAGGTTCCTCAAGTGCTCCACGACGCTCGAACTTTTCATCGGCGACTCAACGTCGTCATCGTTGTGGTGAGACATTCCCACAGTTAGTGATTCCCCCTTGTCTGAATTCTCCATGCTCGGTGTCCCCACCGCGCTCGCCGAGCTGCTCGCCAGCACCGGCATCACCGAACCCACCCCGATCCAGGCAGCGACGCTGCCCGACTCCCTCAAGGGTCGCGACGTCCTCGGCCGCGGCCGCACCGGCTCCGGTAAGACCCTCGCGTTCCTGCTGCCGCTCGTGGCACGGCTCGACGCCTCCAGCTCGCGCCGTTCGCCCAAGCGACCGCGTGCGCTGATCCTCGCCCCCACCCGCGAGCTCGTGAACCAGATCGACGCCGTGCTTGCGCCGTTGGCCCAGCTGCACGGTCTGAAGTCGCGCACCGTCTTCGGCGGTGTCGGCCAGAACCCCCAGGTCGCGGCGCTGCGTGCCGGTGTCGACATCCTCGTTGCCTGCCCCGGTCGGCTCGAGGACCTGATCCAGCAGGGTGCCTGCGACCTCGGTGCTGTCGAGATCACCATCCTCGACGAGGCTGACCACATGGCCGACCTCGGCTTCCTTCCCGCCGTACGCCGGCTGCTGGACGCGACTCCCAAGGGCGGTCAGCGGATGCTCTTCTCCGCAACCCTCGACGCCGGCGTCAACGTCCTGGTCAAGCGCTTCCTGGTCGACCCGGCCACCCACGAGGCCGACTCGGCCCAGTCGCCGATCTCCCAGATGGACCACCACGTCCTGCACCTGCACCGCGACCACCGCGTGCCCGTGCTGGTCGACCTGACCAGCGCCCCCGGCCGCACGGTGATCTTCACCCGCACCAAGCACGGCGCCAAGGCGCTCGCCCGTCAGCTGAACTCCCGCGGCGTGCCCACGGTCGAGCTGCACGGCAACCTCGCGCAGAACGCCCGCACCCGCAACATGGATGCCTTCCACTCCGGCAAGGCCACCACGCTGGTCGCCACCGACATCGCCGCGCGTGGCATTCACGTCGATGACGTCGCTCTGGTGATCCACGCGGACCCGCCCGCTGAGCACAAGGCCTACCTGCACCGCTCCGGCCGGACCGCTCGCGCCGGTGCCGCGGGCACCGTGATCACGCTGATGACCGACCAGCAGGTCAAGGACGTCAGGTCCCTGACGCGCGCCGCCGGCATCAACCCGACCACCACCAAGGTCTCAGGTCCCGACCACGCGATGCTCAAGCAGCTCGCTCCCGGTGAGCGAGTGCTCGTTGCGGGCGGTCTGCCCGAGATGCAGCCCGCCGTGCAGGGCAATGGCGGTGGCGGCGGAGGCCGTCGTCGCAGCGGCGGTGGCGGCGGTGGCCAGGGTGGCCGCGGCGGTCAAGGCGGTCGCGGTGGCCAGGCACGCTCCGGCGGCCAGGGCGGTCGCAGCAGCAGCCCGCGTCGTTCCAGCTCCAGCGGCAGCACCGGCTCACACTCCGCGTCGGACTTCAGCCGCCGCTCACGCTGACCAACGCTCGCTGACCCGTTCGGGCCGCTCGAGTGGCACGCTGGGCGTATGGAGGTTCTTACTCCCCGCGCCGTGCCACTGGGCGGCTTGCGGGCGATGACCGTGCGGCGTACGTTGCCGCAACGCCAGCGTTCCCTGATCGGTGCCTGGTGCTTCGTGGACCACTACGGACCCGACGAGGTCGACTCCTCGGGCGGCATGGTGGTCCCGCCGCACCCGCACACGGGGCTGCAGACGGTCAGCTGGTTGTTCACCGGTGAGGTCGAGCACCGCGACTCCGCGGGACACCATGCTCTCGTCCGGCCTGGCGAGCTCAACTTGATGACTGCCGGGAGAGGGATCAGTCACAGCGAGTACTCCACCCCCGACACCACGGTCCTGCACGGCGTCCAGCTCTGGGTGGCGCTTCCGGACGGCCGGCGCGACATCGAGCCGACGTTCGAGCACTTCGCCCCCGAGCCGTTGGACGGCAGTGGCTGGCAGGCGCGGGTCTTCCTCGGGACGCTCCTGGGCTCGACCTCGCCAGTGCGCACCCACACTCCGCTGTTGGGTGCTGAGCTCACGCTCTCGGCCGGTACGTCGGTCCGGCTGCCGCTCGACCCGACGTTCGAGCACGGCCTTCTCGTGGACACAGGCGACCTGCTCGTCGATGGATCACTGCTGCGCAAGGACGAGCTCGGCCACCTGCCGCCCGGGACCGACGAGCTCGATCTGCACGCCACCTCTCCCGTCCGCCTGCTGCTGCTCGGCGGCAGACCCTTCGGGGAGAAGATCGTGATGTGGTGGAACTTCATCGGGCGCTCACACGACGAAGTCGTCGAGCACCGCCGCCAGTGGGAGGTGCTGGTCGAGGCCGACGGCAAGTTCGACGGCCTCGAGAGCCAGGATCGCTTCGCACTTGCCGACGACGACCCGCTCCCGCCGCTGCATGCCCCAGCGCTGCCCAACGCCCGCCTGGTGCAACGCGGATGAGTGATCTTCCGTCGACTGCGGTCGTGGGGGAGGACGGGATCCCGCGCTGTCACTGGGCGGTCGCGCCGGGGGTGCTGCGCGACTACCACGACGTCGAGTGGGGTGTTCCGGTCACCGGTGAGCGTGCCTACTTCGAGCGGTTGAGCCTGGAGGCGTTCCAGGCGGGCCTGTCCTGGTTGACGATCCTGAACAAGCGCGATCGATTCCGCGAGGTCTTCCACGGCTTCGACGTCGACCGGGTGGCGGCGATGACCGACGACGACGTGGAGCGGCTCCTGCTCGATGCCGGCATCGTGCGCAACCGGGCGAAGGTCGAGACCACCAGGCGCAATGCCGCGGCCGCGGTCGCGCTGCGCACCGACGGTGGGCTCGAAGCATTCGTGCGAGGGTTCCAGCCGGCGGCCGACCCTGCGCCGAAGCACCCCGGGGAGGTGCCGGCGACGTCCGCGGAGTCGGTGGCTCTGTCCAAGGCGTTGCGCAAGCGCGGCTTCGGCTTCGTCGGGCCGACCACCGTGCACGCGTTGATGGAGGCCACCGGCCTGGTCGACACCCACCTCGTCGGTTGCCACCGACGTGGCGTGGCCCGCCGCCCCTGACCCGCCGCCCCCGACCCGCCGCAACTCTGCCGAGACGGGTGAGGGCCCGGGAACTGCAACGCGTTACATTTCGGCCCATGACCCAGCCGGAACCCGCTGCCCGAGCCGCCGTACCGACCCCTGCCGCTACCCACGTCCACGCCTTCGGCGACGACGCGCTCGGTGAGCATGATGCAGTCGGGCTCGCCGGCGAGATCCGGGCAGGAAGGGTCTCGCGGCGGGAGACCGTGGAGGCCGCGATGGCGCGCACGCGCAAGCTCGACGACCTGCTGCACGGCCTGGCCGCCGAGCGGTTCTCATCCGCCCGTCCTGAGGCAGAGGCGGACCACGGCGGGTTCTTCGCCGGGCAGCCGACCTTCGTCAAGGACAACAGCGACGTGGCCGGGTTGCCGACTCAGCACGGGACGCGCGCCTTCGTGGCCCATCCCGCCAGGGGGGACGGTGACTTCGCCCGGATGTTCGGGCAGATCGGTACGACCGTGATCGGCAAGACCCGCCTCTCGGAATACGGCTTCAGCGCCAGCGCCGAGTTCGTCCACGACGAGGACGTCCTCAACCCGTGGAACACCGCGCACACCTCTGGTGCCTCCTCGGCCGGGTCAGCCGCCCTGGTCGCGGCCGGTGCCGTGGCGATGGCGCACGCCAACGACGGAGGCGGCTCGATCCGGATCCCGGCCGCCTGCAACGGGCTGGTGGGGCTCAAGCCCAGCCGTGGCCGGGTGCCCAGCGACAAGATGAATCGCGAGATGCCGGTGCAGATCGTCCATGACGGGGTAGTCACCCGTTCTGTGCGCGACACGGCCGCGTTCGTCCGCGAGTCCGAGCGGGTCTACCGCCATCTGAAGCTGCCACCCGTGGGAGACGTGACCGGTCCAGCCCGGCGGCGACTGCGGATCGGGGTGGTCACCGACTCGATCCAGGGCCGCCAGACCGACGCCGAGACCACTGCGACCGTGCTTGCCACCGCCGCGCTGCTCGAGGACCTCGGGCACACGGTGACCTTGGTCGAGGCCCCCGCGCCGGCGCACTTCGCCGACGACTTCTTGGCCTACTGGAGCATGCTTGCGCTCTTCTTGAGCCGCACCGGCAAGCGCACGTTCAACGGCACCTACGACCGCAGCCTGAACGACAACCTCACCAAGGGGCTGGCTCGGCACGCAGCACGCAGCGCGCTGCGCCTTCCGCTCTCCATCGCCCGGCTGCGTCTGGCCCCGCGGTCAAGCAAGGCCTTCCATGCCGAGCACGACCTCGTCCTCACCCCGACGCTGGCCCACGTGACTCCTGAGCTCGGCTGGCTCAACCCCGCTGAGTCCTACGAGACGATCATCGAGCGGCTGATGGAATGGGTGGCCTTCACGCCGTTGCAGAACGCCACCGGCGACCCCGCGATCTCACTGCCGATGGGCTCCTCGACGAGTGGTCTGCCGATCGGCGTTCAGCTGGCTGGACCGCTGGGTCACGATCGCCGCGTGCTCGAGGTGGCCTACGAGCTCGAGCAGGCCAAGCCCTTCGCCCGGATCCAGGACTCCTGACCTGCAGACCGGGACTGTCTAGGCTCACGAGGGCTTGGGAGAGACGAGCAGAGCCTGCGCTGAGCGCCCGACCAGCCCGCTCTCGTCGTACGCCGCGGAAGTGGCCAGGCCCACCGACCCGGGCCCGATCACGGTCTCGGCGTCGAGGCAGACCCACTCGCCGACAAGTGGCCGCAGCACGTGCACGGTGAGCTCGGTGTTCATGAACTGCCACTGCGCGAGGTCGAGGACGGCTGACACTCCCGAGGCGGAGTCCACGCAGGTGAGCAACCGCTGCAGCGGTGACATCACCTCGTCCGGCACGAGCGGGACCAGCGGCCGCATCCACACCTTCGCCCGCCCCGGACCATTGATCGTGCCCTCGATCCAGCGCCACTCGATGGCGTCGAGATAGCCCCGAGACCACGACGCGGGGGGATCTTCATGCACACCATGAGCAGGCCGCTGAGCAGGCGGTACGCCGGAATGGCCGGCGCCCTCGACCTCTGGGAAGGTCCAGGCCTGGGCGCGAGCGACCACCCGTCCGGAGGCGTCCGCGATCTCGGCCTGACGCAGCGAGACCGTCCGCCCAGGTCGCAGCAGCGTGGCGCTCACGGAGACCTCTCCGACGGGCACCGGGCCCAGCAGGTCCATGGTGAAGCGACCGACCTGCCGCGGTGCGCCCTCATCGAGGCACTCGATCGCTCGAGCCAGCAGGGCAGCAGGGGGACCGCCGTGCTGGGCAGTGGGGCCCCAGGGGCCTGCGGTCGCCGCAGTGGACCGGAAGAGTGCGCCTGTCGGTGTGGATCCGAGGGGCTCGTAGAAGTAGTCAGCTGGCACGGTCACGCCCTCGATCATGCCGGTCCGGCCACAGGGGCTCCCCGCCGACCATAGGCGATTTCATCTGCACCGCTCCCGGTGTGTATCCTTCCTGTCGGCCCACGGACCACGTCCGGGGCCGTGCCCCTTTAGCTCAGTCGGCAGAGCGTCTCCATGGTAAGGAGAAGGTCTACGGTTCGATTCCGTAAAGGGGCTCTGGGGATTGGCGCGATCATCCGGAATTCTTGGGTGCTCATGCACGTTCTCAGTGGCGGGGTAGCTCAGGTGGTTAGAGCACACGGCTCATAATCGTGGTGTCGCGGGTTCGAGTCCCGCCCCCGCTACTCGGCATTCAGGCAGAACCCGCAAAGCTAGGAAGAAGGCACGAAAGTGGCCAGCAAGAGCTCTGACGTCCGCCCCAAGATCACTTTGGCCTGCGTGGACTGCAAGGAACGCAACTACATCACCAAGAAGAACCGTCGCAACGACCCCGACCGCATGGAGCTGAAGAAGTTCTGCCCGCGCTGCCGGACCCACACAGATCACCGCGAGACCCGCTGAGCGCGGTCACGAACACTGCACGAAGCGGCTCCCGGCTCTGCCGGGGCCGCTTCTTGCGTTCCGTTGGGGGAGCCAGATGACCGCGCCGAGCCTGGCTGAGCTGACCACGCTGCGCCTCGGTGGCGCAGCCCGCGAGCTGGTGGTGGCCGACGACGAGGACTCCCTCATCGCGGCTGTCCGTGAGGCCGACGAAGCCGGAAGCCCGGTACTCGTCGTCGGTGGCGGCAGCAACCTGGTGGTTGCCGACGAGGAGTACGCCGGTCGGGTGGTCGTCGTACGAAATCGCGGCCTGCGCGACGAAGGCGACCTCTGCGGCGGGGCCTTCGTGGAGTTTGGTGCCGGTGAGTCCTGGGACGAAGTGGTGGCAGCGGCCGTGGACCACGGCTGGATCGGCATCGAGGCGCTCTCCGGCATCCCCGGCACCGCCGGCGCCACCCCGATCCAGAACGTCGGCGCCTACGGCCAGGAGATCGCCCAATGCGTCGCCCGGGTCCGCACCTGGGACCGGGTCGACCGACAGATCCGCACGTTCGCCGCAGCCGACTGCGGCTTCGGCTACCGGACCAGCCGGTTCAAGCGGGAGCCTGGGCGCCACGTCGTGCTGAGCACGACCTTCCAGTTCAAGCGGGGCGACCTCGGCACGCCTGTGCAGTACGCCGAGCTGGCCGATGCCCTCGACATCGCAGTGGGTGAGCGCGCACCGATGCGCGATGTCCGCGCCGCCGTCCTGGGTCTGCGTCGGCGCAAGGGGATGGTCCTCGACGCAGAGGACCACGACACCTGGAGCACCGGTTCCTTCTTCACCAACCCGATCGTGGCACCCGAACGCGCCCCGAAGGACGCTCCGACCTGGACCCAGCCAGACGGCCTGGTCAAGGTGAGTGCTGCCTGGCTGATCGAGCAGGCCGGCTTCGCCAAGGGCTACGGCACCCAGACCGTCGGGCTCTCCTCCAAGCACACCCTTGCCCTCACCAACCGGGGCGGTGCCACCACCGCCGAGCTGCTCGAGCTCGCCCGAACGATCCGCGGTGGGGTGCACGAACGATTCGGCATCGAGCTGGTCAACGAGCCCGTGCTCGTCGGCTGCTCGCTGTGACTCCCGGCTAGACCGTCTGCACGTTCGCGACCAGCACCACCGCGAACCCGATCATCACCAGCACGGCCAGCCCCAGCAGGACGGTGCCGATGATTCCCATGATCATTCCCGCGCGCGCCTCGCTCTGGCCGCGCAGCTGCCCTTGCGAGGCCGCGATCTCCTTGAGCGCGTTGCGACCCAGGGCCCACGCGAAGGGCGAGACCACGAGCGGAAGCCCACAGAACATCAGGGCGCCGACCAGCCCGACGATCCCCAGGACCAGCGAGAGCGTGGACTGGGAATGGTTGGGAACCGGTGGGGTGAACTGGCCGTAGGGCGGGGGAGGCGTCTGCCCGTAGGGCGGGGGAGGTGTCTGCCCGTAAGGCGGGGGAGACGTCTGGCCGTATGGCGGGTACGGCGGCCGCTCGTAGGCGGTGGTGGGCTCGGGGAACGTCTGGGCCGAGGTCGGGTTCCAGACCGGGCCACTCGGCGTGATCGGCGCTGTGTGCTCGGCATCCGCCGGCTCGTCCTGCGGCGGCTGGGGGTCCTCGCCGGGGTAGGTGCTCATGGCTGCATTGTTCCCGACCACAGCGCGATCTCGTCCAGCCACGTCCGCTTGTCCTCCTCCGGCGCGCAGGAAGCCCGGATCGAGCCGGCCGCGAGCTCGGCCATCTGGGCGTCGTCGAGCTCGTGGGCAGCCCGCATGGTGGCGTACTGGCCCTCGAGCCTCGAGCCGAAGAGCAACGGGTCGTCGGCGCCCAGTGCGACCGTCGCTCCCGCGGCCAGCAGTTCCGGCAGGGGCACCGAGGTCGGGTCGGAGTAGACCCCGAGCGCGACGTTGGAGATCGGACACACCTCGAGCGCGATCCCTTGGCTGACGATCCGTTCCAGCAGAGCCGGGTCCTCGACCGAGCGGATACCGTGACCCAGTCGATGGGCGCCCAGCTGGTCGACGCACGCGCGCACGGAGTCCGGGCCGCGCAGCTCGCCGCCATGCGGCACCAGGACGAGCCCTGCCCGCTCTGCGATCCGGAAGGCCCCCGCGAACTCTGCAGTGCTGCCTCGCCGTTCGTCATTGGACAGGCCGAAGCCGACCACGCCCCTGCCGGCGTACTGCGCGGCCAGCCGGGCAAGTGCTCGTGCGTCGAGCGGGTGTCTGGTGCGGTTGGCGGCGATCACCACCGCCATGCCGATCCCGACCTTGTGCGAGGCGTCGCGGACCGCGTCCAGGACCAGCTCGGTGAAGGTGGTCATGCCACCGAATCGGGCGGCGTATCCGCTGGGGTCGACCTGGATCTCCAGCCAACGCGAACCCTCGCGCAGGTCGTCCTCCGCGGCCTCGCGCACCAGCCGGCGTACGTCGTCCTCCGTGCGAAGCACTGAGCGCGCCACGTCGTAGAGCCGTTGGAAACGAAACCAGCCCTTCTCGTCGGCCGCGGAGAGCTGCGGCGGCCAGTCCTCCACGAGAGCGTCGGGCAGGCGGTGACCGTCCCGATCAGCGAGCTCGAGCAGCGTGGAGTGCCGCATGGAGCCGGTGAAGTGCAGGTGCAGGTGTGCCTTCGGGAGCTCGTTGAGCCTGCCGGGGCGTTCGGTGCTCAGCCGTGCACCTTCTCGGCGGCGGCGAGCAGCACGCAGGTCGCGACACCCTCCATGGCGGTGCTCACCTCTTCCAGCACTGGGAACGTCGGAGCCAGCCGCACGTTGCGGTCCCGCGGGTCGTTGCCGCCTGGGAAGGAAGCGCCCGCGGGTGTGAGCGCGATCCCGGCGTCCTTGGCCAGGGCCACGACGCGGGAGGCGGTGCCGTCGAGGACGTCGAGACTGACGAAGTAGCCCCCGTGCGGCTCGGTCCAGGTGGCCACCTCGAGCCCGCCCAGGCGCTCGTTCAGGATCCGGAGCACCGACTCGAACTTCGGCGCGAGAATCGCCCGGTGGCGCAGCATGTGCTCGCGTACGCCCTCGGCGTTGCCGAAGAACTCCGCATGCCGGAGCTGGTTGAGCTTGTCGGGGCCGATGGCCCCCTTGCCGAGGTGGCCGACGTACCACGAAACCGTCTCCACGGACCCTGCCAGGAAGGAGACGCCGGCGCCGGCGTAGGTGACCTTCGAGGTGGAGGCGAAGATGATCGGCCGCTGAGGCTTTCCCGCAGCCGTGGCCAGGGCCAGTACGTCGGCGCTCTGCGTCTCCACCTCGGTGAGGTGGTGGAAGGCGTAGGCGTTGTCCCAGAAGATCTTGAAGTCGGGTGCTGCGGTCTCCATCGAGGCCAGTCGAGTCGCCACCTCGGTGGAGACCACCGATCCGGTCGGGTTGGAGTAGGTCGGCACGAGCCAGATGCCCTTGATGCTCGGGTCGGCAGCGGCCAGCCGGGCCACGGCCTCGACGTCGGGGCCGTCGTCGTTCATCGCGACGGTGACGGTCTCGATGCCGAACCACTCGAGCAGGGTGAAGTGCCGGTCGTAGCCGGGGACCGGGCAGATGAAGGTGACCTTGTCCTCCGTGCCCCACGGACGCTCGCTGTCGACGCCACCGTGGAGCCACAGGTCGGTCAGCACCTCGCGCATCATCACCAGGCTGGAGTTGCCGCCGGCCACCACCTGGTCCGTCTCCACTCCGAGCAGCTCGGCGAAGATCTCGCGCAGCTGACGGATCCCCTCCAGCCCGCCGTAGTTGCGTACGTCGACCCCGGCTGCGTCCTTGATCCGGGTCGGCAGGTCGAGCAGGGCGTTGGACAGGTCGAGCTGGGCCGAGGAGGGCTTGCCCCGGGTGAGGTCGAGGCTCAGACCACGTTCGCGCAGAGTGGCGTAGGCAGCCTTCTGCTCCTGGAGGAAGGAGGCGACCTCCTCGCGGGTGCGGTCGGCGAGTGGGCGGGTCGGGGAGGTCTGCTCGGTCACGCGCACCATGTTTGCAGAAGGTACGACCTCCGGCGGCACCCGCGTCCGGCCGGTTCGACTTTGCCCGGACCCGCCCCGTAGACTCCACGTTTGGTGATTCCGGCCAATGCTTCGGCACGCCCGGAACTCGCCGTAGGGCACTAGCTCAACTGGCAGAGCATCGGTCTCCAAAACCGAAGGTTGGGGGTTCAAGTCCCTCGTGCCCTGCGAGAGAACCCAAGTGGTAGCAGATGTCGCAGCACGTCAATCGGAACGAGGAAGATCGTGTCGGAGAGCTCACCGGTCAAGTCTGAGAAGACTCCCGAGCGCACCAACCCGATCACGTTCTACCGCCAGGTGATCGCCGAGCTCCGCAAGGTGGTGTGGCCCACGCAGCAGATGTTGGTCACCTACTTCCTGGTGGTGCTCGTCTTCGTCCTGGTGATGATCGCCTACGTCTCGGTGCTCGACCTCGGGTTCGGCAAGGCCGTCTTCGCGATCTTCGGGAGCTAGCAGCCGACCAGCAAGCAACACCGGTGCAACCAGGGCGCCGGCAGGTCCGGCTCGAATCGGACCTCGGGGAGCGGCAGCCGCCGCGGAGCCCCACAGATATTTTCCAGTGCGTGACGAGATGACGGAGTAATCGTGTCTGAGCAGTACGACGAGCAGCCCACGGAGCTCGACGAGACCGCAGCCGGAGCCGCCGAGCCGACGGACGAGCCGACCGCAGAGGTTGCCGACGACGACGTCCTGACCGATCCCGAGACCGGCGAGACCACCACCGTGGTGACCGCTGAGGAGCCGCTCGAGGGGCTCCTCGACGGGCCAGCCGAGCCAGCCGAGTCCGGTGACGAGGCTGCTGTCGAGGCCGGTGACGACGCTGCCGCCGAGGCTGGCGACATCGACGCTCCTGCCGGCGACGCACTGGAGGAGTTCCGCCAGGCCCTGCGCGAGAAGGAGGGTGACTGGTACGTCATCCACACCTACTCCGGCATGGAGAACCGGGTGAAGGCCAACCTGGAGAACCGGATCACCTCGTTGAACATGGAGTTCTACATCCACGAGGTGGTCGTGCCGACCGAGGAGGTCGCGGAGATCAAGAACGGTCAGCGCAAGCTCGTCCGTCGCACCGTGCTCCCCGGCTACGTGCTCGTGCGGATGGACCTGACCGACGAGTCCTGGTCCGCCGTACGCCACACACCGTCGGTGACCGGCTTCGTCGGGCACAGCCACCAGCCGGTGCCGCTGAGCCTGGAAGAGGTCGAGAACATGCTGGCCCCCGCGATCCAGGCCGAGGCCGAGGCCGCGGCCGCAGCCGAGGCTGGTGAGACCGTGCCGGTCAAGAACGCCGGCCGCTCGCAGGCCGCTGTCTCCGACTTCGACGCCTCGGACTCCGTGATGGTCGTGGACGGCCCGTTCGCCACGCTCCACGCCACGATCACCGAGATCAACGCGGAGAGCCAGAGGGTCAAGGCCCTCGTCGAGATCTTCGGCCGGGAGACTCCGGTCGAGCTGAGCTTCAACCAGATCCAGAAGGTCTGAGCGACTCGTAACCCAGTAAAAGGTGGCAGGGGGTTCGACCCCCGTCATGACCACATGAGAGAGAGAAAGCAATGCCCCCCAAGAAGAAGATCGCTGCGCTGGTCAAGGTGCAGCTGAACGCCGGCGCAGCCACCCCTGCGCCCCCGGTCGGTACCGCCCTCGGTCCGCACGGTGTGAACATCATGGAGTTCTGCAAGGCCTACAACGCACAGACCGAGGCCATGCGCGGGAACGTCATCCCCGTCGAGATCACGATCTACGAGGACCGGTCGTTCACGTTCATCACCAAGACCCCCCCGGCCGCCGAGCTGATCAAGAAGGCCGCTGGTGTGGCCAAGGGTTCCGGTGTGCCGCAGAAGGACAAGGTCGGCAAGCTCAACAAGGACCAGATCCGCGAGATCGCCACCACCAAGCTCCCGGACCTGAACGCCAACGACATCGACTCCGCGATGAAGATCATCGAGGGCACCGCGCGTTCGATGGGCATCACCACCGACTGACAACCCCGGTGGTCTTGTACGTCGAGACCGCCACGTGGCAGGGCCGCGCTGGTCCATCCAGACCACACTTTCGAGAAACTGAGGAAAGAACATGCAGCGCAGCAAGACTTACCGTGCCGTCGCCGAGACCTTCGATGCCGACGAGCTCCACGCCCCGCTGGCCGCGATCAAGCTGGCCAAGAACGGCGCCAAGAAGAAGTTCGACGAGACCGTCGACGTGGCCATGCGCCTCGGCGTCGACCCCCGCAAGGCCGACCAGATGGTCCGCGGCACCGTCAACCTCCCCCACGGCACCGGCAAGACCGCTCGGGTCCTGGTCTTCGCGAACGGCGACAAGGCCGATGCCGCCCGTGAGGCCGGCGCCGACGTCGTCGGTGGAGACGAGCTGATCGAGAAGGTCAACGGCGGATGGCTCGACTTCGACGCCGTCGTCGCGACCCCGGACATGATGGGCAAGGTCGGCCGTCTCGGCCGGGTGCTCGGCCCCAGAGGCCTGATGCCCAACCCGAAGACCGGCACCGTGACCCCCGACGTGGCCAAGGCTGTCGCCGACATCAAGGGCGGCAAGATCGAGTTCCGCGTGGACCGTCACGCCAACTTGCACTTCATCATCGGCAAGGCGTCCTTCTCCGAGCTCCAGCTCGCCGAGAACTACGCCGCTGCCCTCGAAGAGGTGCTGCGACTCAAGCCCTCGAGCTCCAAGGGCCGCTACATCAAGAAGATCACCTTCTCCACCACGATGGGCCCCGGCGTCCAGGTCGACCCCAACCGCACGCGCAACGTCGCGGGCGAGGACGACGCCTGAGCGCTCTGCCTCAGCACTGAGACGGTCCGGTCCCCGCGAGGGGGCCGGACCGTCAGCCGTTCCCGCCCTCGCGAGCTCGGGTTCGACGTACGCCGGGCCCCGATTTGGACCGTCCGCGCGCAGACCGTACTGTTGCGCCCTGAAGCCGAAGACCGCCGGTCGACACTCCTGCCCCAGGGCGAGAGGGTCCGAAGGTTCGCGAAGAGCGGACGACCTGCCCAGGTGACACCGAGTGAGACGATCTCTTCGTCCAACGCCCTGTGCATCTGCGCCAGGGCGTTTTTCTTTTCCGGTCCCGGTCTTCGCTGACGAGGGGCAACCCGCCCTGCGTCTCGCACGAATTCGTGCACATGCTGGAAGGAGACCCATGGCGCGGCCAGACAAGGCAGCAGCCGTCGCGGAGATCGTCGACTCGTTCAACGACTCCTCGGGCGCTGTGCTGACCGAGTACCGCGGGCTCACCGTGAAGCAGCTGCAGGAACTGCGGCGAGTTCTCGGCGAGAACGCCCACTATGCCGTGGTCAAGAACACGCTGACCAAGATCGCTGCCAAGCAGGCAGGTGTCGACGGTGTCGACGACCTCCTGAACGGTCCGACCGCCATCGCCTTCATCAACGGCGACCTGGTCGAAGCGGCCAAGGGTCTGCGTGACTTTGCCAAGGCGAACCCCGCCCTTGTGATCAAGGGCGGATATGTCGACGGCGCCTCCATGGGAGCTGCGGAGATCGCCAAGCTGGCGGATCTCGAGTCCCGCGAGGTTCTTCTGGGCAAGCTGGCGGGCGCAATGCTCGCTTCGCTCAGCCAGGCCGTCTACCTCCTCAACGCCCCGCTCGCAAAGGCTGCCCGGCTTGCCGGCGCCCTGCAGGCGAAGGCCGAACAGGACCCATCGATCCTCAAGGGTGGTGCCGGCGAGCCGGTGCCGGCCGAGGACTCCGCCTCCGAGGACGCACCCGCGACCGAGGAGACCCCGGAGGCGGGTGACGGAGCCACCGAGGCCGCCGGCTCGTCCGACACCACCGAGGCCCCCGAGAGCACTCAGGCCTGACAACCCCGTTCGCGGCTCACCTGCCGCGACACCAACGAAAGGAACGCCACCATGGCGAAGCTCAGCACCGACGAGCTGCTTGAGGCCTTCAAGGAGATGACCCTC
>JBDSBU010000209.1:0-13195 GCA_039921445.1 Marmoricola sp.
ATCATCATCAGCACCGAGTGCGGCAGGCTGCGCCCGCCCATGTGCAGCAGCTCGAGGACCTCGTCGAAGGACGCAGAGTCGCTCGCCCCCGGCGTACAGATCGGGAAGAGACGCTCGGGATCCCCCGGGATCAGGTCGGAGCGCAACAGTGCCTCGCGGGCGCGCATCCAGTTGCGGTTGCCCATCACGGTGTTGATCTCGCCGTTGTGGGCGATGAACCGGAACGGGTGCGAGAGCGGCCAGCTCGGGAAGGTGTTGGTCGAGAACCTCGAGTGCACCACCGCGATCGACGACTCCACCCGTTCGTCGACCAGGTCGGGGAAGACGTGGTCGAGCTGGTCGGTGGTGAGCATGCCCTTGTAGGCCATGGTCCGGCTGGAGAGTGAGGGGAAGTAGACGTCCGTCTCGTGCTCGGCGCGCTTGCGCAGGCAGAAGGCAAGTCGCTCCAGACCCATGCCGAGGATGCGACTGCCGCGCGCGGCGACGAAGATCTGCGCGAAG
This sequence comes from Marmoricola sp., assembly GCA_039921445.1. Taxonomy (GTDB): domain Bacteria; phylum Actinomycetota; class Actinomycetes; order Propionibacteriales; family Nocardioidaceae; genus Marmoricola. The sequence continues at coordinate 502 of JBDSBU010000209.1, forward strand.
GTCGGCATGCAGTCCACGGCCGTCTGACCCAGGGAGGAGGGGTCCGTCGGGACCTCGCGCCAGCCGAGGACGCTGAGGCCCTCCTCTGCGGCGATCTCCTCGATGCGCTTGCGCGTCCTGACGACCTGCTCGGGGTCACCGGGCAGGAACGCCGTGCCCACGGCGTAGGAATAGCGGGTCGGAAGGGTGAAGTCGACGACCTCGCGGAAGAACCGGTCGGGGACCTGCATCAAGATGCCCGCGCCGTCACCGGAGTTCGGCTCTGCGCCTGCGGCACCACGGTGCTCGAGGTTGCGCAGCGCGGTCAGCGCCTGGCTGACGATGGCATGGCTGGGAATGCCGGTCAGGGTCGCCACGAAGGCGACACCACAGGCATCGTGCTCGTGGCTACCGTCGTAGAGCCCCTGCGGTGGCGGTGTGCCCGGAGTTGTTGGCCGTGCCTGCGGTGCGGGCGGCGGGAATGCCTGCATGTGCCTCTCCCGTCGTCGGTCGACACAGTCGGGCGGACCCGGACCTGCAGCGAGTGTGAGCATGCTTGTGCTGGGACGACATTGGCCCATGCGGAGGACTCAGCCTACAGCAGGCATTCTGCCTTTCAGCGCCTGTTTCAGCGCAGGCGCCGTCAGGTGCTCACTGCTGTGCGGCGGCGGCGCAGGTCGAAGAACGTCATCACCAGCGCCACACCGGAGAAGGCGAGCTGTACGGCCGCTTGTCGGGGGGTGACCAGGGCCGTGGCGAACACGAGCACGAGGTAGGCCGCGCACCACTCCTCGCGAGCCCCCAAGCGCAGCGCCACCAAGGTGGCGACTCCCAGGCCGAGGCGCACCAGGGTGAGCACCAGGAAGACTGGTGGCAGCGCGTCCCCGAGCAGGTCCAGTGCCCCCAGCACCATCACTGCCGGCGTGGCACGGACGGCCCAGATCAGCGTCCAGCGCCTGGGCTCGGCCGCGGGAGTGATGTCTTCCTGGTGCGGCTGCGGGGTGCTCACGCGGGGTGCGACGTCTCAGCGGCGTCAGCAGGAGCCCTGCCCGCGATGTACGGCGACTCCTCGCGGGTCTGCGGTGCTCGATGACGCCGACCGACCACGACGAAGTAGACGGCAGCGAGCACGAAGAGCACGATCGAGGTCCACACGTTGAAGCGCAGGCCGCCCACGTCTCGCAGTTCCACGGGGTCGATTCGCAGGTCCTCGATCCAGCCGCGGCCGAGCGTGTAGAGCATCACGTAGAGCGCGAAGACCCGGCCGAACCCCAGGCGCAGACGTCTGTCGAGGAGCAGCAGCACAGCCAGGGCAGCGAGGTTCCACAGTGCCTCGTAGAGGAAGGTGGGGTGGAAGGTCGCGAACTGCTCGTAGCCGGTCGGCCGGTGGGCAAGGTCGATCTCCAGTCCCCACGGCAGGGTGGTCGGCTTGCCGAAGAGCTCCTGGTTGAAGTAGTTGCCGAAGCGACCGATCGCCTGGGCCAGCAGCAGGCCCGGCGCGACGGCGTCGGCGACAGGACGCAGCAGCATCCCGTTCTTGCGGCAGTAGAACCCGGCACCGAGCAGACCCCCAGCGATCGCACCCCAGATGCCGAGGCCACCGTTCCAGACCTGGAGCGCCTCGATCGGGTGGCGTCCCTCACCGAAGTAGAGCGCGTGGTCGGTGGCCACGTGCCACGCCCGAGCGCCGATCAGACCGGCCGGCACCGCCCACAGGGCCATGTCGCCGATCTGCCCCCTGGTGCCGCCGCGGGCGACCCAGCGACGCTCGCTGAGCCACACGGCCGCCACCACACCCAGGATGATCGCGAGCGCGTAGGCCCGGAGAGGGAGCGGGCCGAGGTACCAGACGCCCTGCGAGGGGCTGGGAATGGAGAGCACGATCATGAATCCGCCTTCAGGATCTTGGTGAGATCACCGGCGATCTGCGCCGGCGAGGTGGCTGCGGTCCACACGATGTCGCCGGAGCCCGAATGCACACCGATGACCGCCGCCGTGTGGTCGACCTCGTAGCCGCCGCCGGGCAGCTTGGCACCCTTCTTGACGTAGATCGACATCGACTTGCCGAGCTCGTCGATCTGGTCGATCGAGCCGGTGAGACCGATGTAGGAGGGGTCGAAACGGTCCAGATAGGTGCGTAGGACCGCGCGGGTGTCACGTGGCGGGTCGGTGGTCACGAAGACCACCTGCAGCTTCGCCCGCTCCTCGGGGGTGAGCTTGGCCATCCCGGAGGCGATCGTGCTCATCACCACCTGGCAGATGTCGGGGCACTTGGTGTAACCGAAGAACACCAGCGTGCGGCGCGTCTGGGCGACGAGATCGAACGGCTTCCCGGAGGTGTCGGTCAGCGGAACATCCGGCAACGCGTAGGGCTCATCGAGCAGGACCCCCGAATAGCCGTCGTCGTCGGAGACCCGGATCCCGGTGACCGGGGCCCCGGTCTGGTCCGTGGAGCCACACCCTGCAAGCAGCAGGGCGGAGGCCAGCGCGGCGATGAGCAGTCGGATCACGGCCGCCTCCCGCGGGCGACACCGGCAGCGAGGTCCTGCGTGAGGGCGGCCAGGGCCGAGAGCCCGGTGGCCGCGGAGTCGGCGTCGAGCAGGGTCCGCACGAACGCCGAGCCGACGATCACCGCATCGGCGTACGACGCGACCTCGGCGGCCTGCTCGCCGGTGGAGACCCCGAGCCCGACCCCCACTGGGAGGTCGGTCACCGCACGGGTGCGTGCGACGAGCGGTTCGGCGAGGTCGGAGCTGCTCGAGCGCGCGCCGGTCACACCCATCACCGCAGTGGCGTAGACGAAGCCGCGGCAGGCCGCCGTGGTGTAGCGCAACCGCTCCTCGGTGGAGGAGGGCGCCACCAGGAAGATCTTGTCCAGGTCGTGGGCATCGGCCGAGGCGATCCACTCAGCCCCGGAGTCGGGGGTCAGGTCGGGTGTGATCAGGCCGGACCCGCCTGCGTCCGCCAGGCGGGAGGCGAACCGCTCCACGCCGTAGCGCTCGACGGGGTTCCAGTAGGTCATCACCACCGTCGGGGTGCCAGTGGCGGCGACCGCCTCCACGATGCGGAACACGTCCTCGGTGCGGATGCCCTGCTCCAGCGCCCGCTGGGCGGCGGCCTGGATGGTCGGGCCGTCCATCACCGGGTCGCTGTAGGGCAGCCCGACCTCGATCACGTCGCAACCGGACTCGACCATCACCTTCATCGCCTCGATCGATCCGGCGACGTCCGGGAACCCGGCCGGGAGGTAGCCGACCAGCGCGGCGCGGCCCTCGCTGCGGGTCTGCTCGAAGGCCCTGGCTGTCGTGTCGCTCACTTGGCACCCTCGGCGATCTGGTCCTCGGTGGCCCGCGCGGGAGTGCCGTTCGGCTTGACCTGGCCCAGGCCGAACCACTCGATCGCGGTGCCCATGTCCTTGTCTCCGCGGCCGGAGAGGTTGACCAGGAGGGTCTGGCCCGGGCGTTCGGCAGCGATTCGCATCGTGCCCGCGATCGCGTGGGCGGACTCGATCGCTGGGATAATCCCCTCGGTGCGGGCGAGCAGCGCCATCGCGTCCATGGCCTCGGTGTCGGTCACCGGCAGGTAGGTGGCCCGGCCGATGTGAGCCAGATGCGCGTGCTGGGGCCCGACTCCGGGGTAGTCCAGACCGGCGGAGATCGAGTGGGACTCCGAGGTCTGGCCGTCCTCGTCCTGCAGGACATAGGTGCGCGCGCCGTGCAGCACGCCCACCTCGCCGGCCCAGATCGTGGCGGCGTGCCGGGTCGTGTCCACACCGTCGCCACCTGCCTCGAAGCCGTAGATCGCGACGTCCTCGTCCTCGAGGAATGCGGTGAAGATGCCGATGGCGTTGGAGCCACCACCCACACAGGCGGTGACCGCGTCGGGCAGGGCGCCGGTCAGCTCGAGACACTGCTCCCGAGCCTCGTCACCGATGCCGCGACAGAAGTCGCGCACCATGGCCGGGAACGGGTGCGGTCCCGCAGCCGTGCCGAAGCAGTAGGCAGTGTGGTCGACGCTGGAGACCCAGTCCCGAATCGCCTCGTTGATGGCGTCCTTGAGCGTCCGCGAGCCGGAGGTCACCGGGATCACCTCGGCGCCGAGCAGCTGCATCCGGGCGACGTTGAGCGCCTGTCGCTCGGTGTCGACCTCACCCATGTAGACGGTGCAGTCGAGTCCGAGGTACGCCGCTGCGGTGGCCGTGGCCACACCGTGCTGGCCGGCGCCGGTCTCCGCGATCATCCGGGTCTTGCCCATCCGACGGGTCAGCAGGGCTTGGCCGAGGACGTTGCGGATCTTGTGCGCGCCGGTGTGGTTGAGGTCCTCGCGCTTGAGCAGGATCCGGGCGCCCGCGATCTCGCTGAGCCTGGTCGCCTCGAAGAGCTGGCTCGGCACCCCGGCGTACTCCCGCAGCAGGCGGTGGAACTCGCCGGTGAAGGCCTCGTCGGCCATGGCGTCGTGCCAGGCCGCTGTGAGCTCGTCGAGAGCCGCCATCAGCGCCTCCGGCATGAATCGGCCGCCGAAGCTGCCGAAGTGGCCGGTCTCGTCCGGTCCCAGGGTCATCTCGTGCCTCCCTTGATCGCCTTCATCGTGGCCACGGCCGCACGGGGGTCGCCATCCTTGACCAGGGCCTCACCGACGAGCACGACGTCGGCGCCCTGGTCGGCATAACGGGCGGCCTGCGCCGCACCCGAGATCCCCGACTCGGCCACTCGCAGCACGTCGTCGGGCAGCCGCCCGACAAGACGCCCGAAGGCATCCGGGTCGACCTCGAGGGTCTTCAGGTTGCGCGCGTTCACGCCCACCAGCCGGGCGCCCACGGCGAGCGCTCTCTCGATCTCGCCCTCGTCGTGCACCTCGGTGAGCACGGTGAGGCCGAGCTCGAGGGACTGGTCGTGCAGGTCGCGCAGCAGGGCGTCATCGAGCGCAGCCACGATCAGCAGCACCAGATCGGCCCCGGCAGCTCGAGCCTCGAGCAACTGGTAACCGGTGACCATGAAGTCCTTGCGCAGCAGCGGGGTCGCGACAGCGGCGCGCACCGCGCGCAGGTCCGCCAGGCTGCCACCGAATCTGCGCTGCTCGGTGAGCACCGAGATCGCATCGGCGCCGCCGGCGGCGTAGGCAGCGCCCAGCACAGCAGGATCCGGGATCTCGGCGAGGTCGCCCTTGCTGGGTGAGCGCCGCTTGACCTCGGCGATCACGGAGAGTCCGGGAGCTGCGAACGCCGGCATCGGGTCGTGGGCGGGTGCCAGCAGCTCGATCTCGGCGAGCAGCTCGGCCTCCGTGACACCGGCCTGCCTGATGGCGAGATCCTCGCGCACACCGGCGACGATGTCGTCGAGCACGGACATGCAAGGACCTTCCAGCGCGGGTGTCTACATTCGATCCGACACGACGAGGTGCGGAGCCTCAAGCGTCTCACACGCTCCTAGTCGATAGGTTCGGCCTCCCAGCCACTGCGGCGCCTCGGATCTCGGGGACGCGCTCACGTACGTCGGCCCCGATCGGAAGGTCACCAGATGAGCAACGACTACCCCCCTCCAGGCTCGAGCGACCAGCCCCCCGCCGATGCCCCGCCGCCGGACTACGGCCCGGCCCCGACCTACGGTCAGCCCCCGGCCTACGGTCAGCCCCCGGCCTATCCACCACCGGGTGCGGGCGTGCCCGTACCGGGCGGGTTCGCAGCTCCCAAGACCTCGCCGATGGCAATCGTGGCGCTGGTCCTGGGGATCATCGGCGTCTGCTGCGGACAGCTGTTCGTGCTCAGCATCGGTGCGGTCGTCACCGGGGCCCTGGGCCGCAAGCAGGTCAAGGAGGGCGCGGGCGCCTACAAGGGTGACGGTCTCGCCCTGGCTGGCCTGGTCCTCGGCGTCATCGGGATCGTCATCGGCGTCGTCTACTGGGTGTTGGTGGCCACCGGCGTGCTGCAAGCCAACTTCAGCGTCACCAGCTAGAGGCGGGCTGGCTGGTCCATCAGGGGGCCAGCCAGCTGCCGACAGGCAGGTTGCGCACGACACCGAAGACCACCATCGCCACCGCGAACACGGCGATCAGGGCACCAGAGCGAGCGCTGGACATGACCGGCCGATCTGCGCCGGTCCAGGACCGCTGCACCCAGCGAATCCACCACCACAAGAGCAGGGGCACGGCGGCAACGAAGACGAGGTTGCTGCTGGCGGCGCCGAGCAGGTCGCCGTTGCCGAGGTCGTTGACCGCACGCAGGCCGCCACAGCCCGGGCAGGTGAAACCGGTCAGCGCCAGCCACGGGCAATAACCCCAGGTCCCGCTCTGGTGCGGGTCGCGCAGATGCAGCGCGAGGGTGGCCAACCCCACTGCGCCACCGAGCAACAACGGGCCGCGCAGGCGTGCCGCTCGGCTCAACCGAGCCGAGCGAGAAAGCAGCGGACCGGCGCCGACGCCTGCTGCCGCCGGGTGCCCCGGCGGTGTTGGCAGCGCGTCGATGTCGGTCATGGAGATCAGTGTCCCTGGCCCAGGCCCATCTTGCCCACGACGCTGCCAGCGATCACGCCGACCGGCACCAGCGCGACGCCCACCCAGAACATGGCCATGCTGCCGGCAATCAGGCCGATGCCTCCGACGACGAACCCGAGAAGGGCAACGACGACGGCAGTCCAGGCAGCGGGAGTGTTGCCGTGGTTGTCGGACATGGGGCTCCTCATGGTTCGTTGGCTACGTCGCCGTCATTCTAGAGGGATCGGCCTCTCATGGCAGTCCCGGCCCGGCATGCCGGCTAGCGCGCCGGATCCGTCGGGTCGCGCCCCTCGTCGATCTCGCTCCACAGGTCACGGGTCGTGTCGCCCCTGCGGTTCTCGGCATCGTGCTCACGGCCGGCCGGGGCGTCGTACTGCGCACCCATCTCCGGCCACCGCGGGGCACGGCGTACGGCGAGCAGGGTCGGCGGGAGAGCCAGCACTGCGACCACTGCGCTGGTCCAGAACCAGCCGGTGAACCCGTCACCGGCAGCCCCCCGGCCCATCAGGTCACCGAAGCCAGCACCTGCCGTCTGCGGCAGGCTGAGGTAGCCCGAGACCACAGCCCCGATCAGGGCCAGCGACGCCAGCACGGCGACGACGGCGAAGCCTTGCCGTGCCCGACCGCGGGTGACCAGCAGCACCCCCCAGGCAGCAAGCAGGACCAGGCTGGCAGCCGACGCGGCCGGGTAGGTGGTGCCGCGGTCGATGGCCGTCATCGCGGCATCGGAGGTGCCGGTGGATCCCGACAGGCCGTACCACGGCTTGGAGCTGGTGACCGCGAGCAGCGCGGCGGTGGCCAGACCGGCCAGGACGATCGGACCGAAGCCAGCCCGGTCCGCAGCCCGGTCCGCCGGCTGATCCGTGGGGTGGGACGCCTCAGGCATCGGGGTCGGCCGCCAGCAGCAGGTCTCGGTCGAAACAGGTCTGGGCGCCGGTGTGGCAAGCCGGTCCCCGCTGGTCGACCCTCATCAAGATGGTGTCGCCGTCACAGTCCAGGCGCACCTCGACCACTCGCTGGGTGTGCCCGGAGGTCTCGCCCTTGACCCAGTACTCCTGACGCGAGCGGCTCCAGAAGGTGCCCCGACGCGTGGTCAGGGTGCGGCGCAGGGCCTCGTCGTCCATCCAGCCGAGCATCAACACCTCGCCGGTGTCGTGCTGCTGCACCACGGCAGGGACCAGTCCGTCGGCGCTGCGCTTGAGCCGCGTCGCGATCGTCGGGTCCAGCGTCGTCACCTCACCTGATCCAGTCACGCCTCCAGTATCCCCGGCGTGGATCTCAGCTGGACTGTTGGGCGGCCCAGGAGGCATGGAGGCGGGCGTAGACGTGCGGCTCCCCCGGCGCCACTTCCTGCCCGACCAGCTCCGCGTGCGACCCTCTCTGGACCACCCGGCCACGGTCGAAGACCAGGACCTCGTCGGCGTTCTCCGCAGTGGAGAGCCGGTGAGCGATCGTCACGCTGGTGCGTCCCGACATCAGCCGCTCCAGGGCTCGCCCGATCCGCATCTCCAACGCCGGGTCGACCGAGCTGGTGGCCTCGTCCAGCACGAGGAGGTCCGGATCGGCTAGGTGGGCGCGCAGCAGCGCGACCAGCTGGCGTTCGCCGGCGGACAGCGACTCACCACGCTGGCCCACCCTGGTGTCGAGTCCCAGCGGCAGGCCCTCGAGCCAGTCGCCGAGACCGAGCTCTCCGGCAGCGGCGATCACCTGCTCCCGGGTCGCGTCGAGATCGCCGTAGCGCGCGTTGGCCAGCACGGTGGAGTCGAACAGGAAGCCCTCCTGGGGCACCAGCACGACCCGGCGCCGCAGCGAGGCGAACTCCACCGATCGCAGGTCGACGCCGTCGAGCAGCACCTCGCCGTGAGTGGGGTCCATCAGCCGGGTCAGCAGCTTGGCGAAGGTGGTCTTGCCGGAGCCGGTCTCGCCGACCACGGCGATCCGGCTCCCGGACTCGATGTGCTCAGTGACGTCACGCACCACGAGCGGGCCGCCGGGGTAGCCGAAGGAGACGTCGCGGAACGCCACGTCCATCGCCCCACGCGGCAACGATGCCCCTGCGGGGCCGGGATCGTCGAGGTCGGCCGGAGTCTCGAGGATCCCGATCACCCGGCGCCAACCGGCGATCGCGTTCTGGGCGTCGGTGAGCACCTGGGTGCCCATCTGCACCGGACCCACGAAGAGCGTCACCAGGAACGCGAAGGCCAGCACGACACCGGAGGTGATCTCGCCCGCGAGGCCGAGCCAGATGCCGACGATCAGCACGCCCGCGTTGGCCAGGCCGGCAGAGACACCGCCGAGTGAGAACGAGAACGCGGTCAGCCCCTGGGCTCGTGTCGAGGCGCGCTGGTTGACCCGGATCGCGTCGTCGATGCGCTGCTGGGTGCGCTCCTCGATTGCGTAGGTTCGCACGGTCAGCGCACCGACGACGGGCTCGGAGATCGCCGAGAGCATCGTGCCCACCGAGCGGCGCACGACCCCGTAGGCGTCGGAGAGCTGCCGCTGGAAGTAGCGCAGCGACAAGAACAGCGGCAGGAAGCAGATCCAGACCAACAGGGTCAGCTGCCAGGAGTAGAACAGCATCACCACCGTCGCCAACAGGACCTGCCCGACGCTGATCACCCCGAAGATGCCACCGAAGACCAGGAACTGGGAGACCTGGTCCACGTCGCTGGTGACCCGTGAGACCAGGGCACCGCGGTGCTCGGTGTTCTGGGTGAGCAACGGCAGGTCGTGGACGTGGCGGAACGCCTTGATCCGCAAGGTGGCCAGTCCGCGCTCGGCAGCGGTGAACAGCCGCACGGTCATGAAGTACGACGAGACGCCGGTCGCGGCGATGGCCAGGGCTGCGAAGGCTGCCATCAGGCTGACGAAACCGAGATCGACACCGGATGGACCGTTGATGCCGCGATCGAGGGTCTGTTGCACGGCGACGGGGACGACGACCCGACCGCCCGTGCCGATCACGGCGAGCAGCAGGGTCCAGCCGTAGCCCTGGGCCAGCTCGGGTGAGAACGCCAACCCGCGCCGGAGCGTGTCCATGGCGGAGATCTCATCGCCGCTGTCGACACTGGTGCCGAGCCCGGTCTGCTCCTCGAGGGCGTGGTCCAGGCTCACGGTGCGACCTCCTCGGTCTCGTAGGCGTTGACCAGCGTCGCGTAGGCGGGATTGCGCACGAGCAGCTGCTCGTGGGTGCCCCGGTCGGCGATCCGTCCGGAGTCGAGGAACAGCACCTCGTCGGCGAGACCGATGGTGGCCTTGCGGTAGGCGATCAGCAGCATCGTCGAGCCACCACCCTGCCCCCGGACGGCGGCCAGGATCCGGGCCTCCACCTCGGGGTCGACCGCCGAGGTGGCGTCGTCGAGGACGAGCAACCGGGGCCGGCGTACGAGCGCGCGCGCCAGCGAGAGCCGCTGGCGCTGTCCGCCCGAGAGCGAGGTGCCACGCTCCCCCAGCCGGCTGTCGAGGCCGTGGGGCAGACCGGCGACGAAGCCGTCGGCCTGGGCGATGCGCAGTGCGTCCCAGACGTCTTCGTCGCTGATGTCGGCACCGAGGCTGACGTTGCCGCGCACGGTGTCGTCGAAGAGGAACGCGCTCTGCGGCACCAGGGACACGTGGTCGGCCAGCGCCCCGCGCTCAAGGTCGCGCAGGTCGTGACCGTCGATCCGGATCGTCCCCCCGACGGGGTCGACGAGCCGGGTGACCAGGGATGTCAGGGTGCTCTTGCCGGATGCCGTGGCACCCACGACCGCCACCGTGCGGCCGGGATCGATGGTGAAGTCAAGCCCATCGAGCAGGCTCTGCTCGGGCACGTAGGAGTAGGCGACCTCCGAGACCTCGAGCGCCGCGCCAGCTCCGTTGCTGACCAGGTGGCCCTGCCCGTAGGTGGTCTCGTTGACCGTGTCGAGCACGCGACGCACCCGCTGGAAACCCACCACCGAGCGAGGGAACTCACCCAGCAGCCAGCCGATGGAGCGGATCGGGAACGCCACGATCGTGAGCAGGTAGGCCACGGTGACCACGTCGCCGGGGTCCGCCATGCCGTTACTCACCCGCCACACCCCCACGCCGAGGACGCCGAGGACACCGAGGTTGGGCAGTCCCTCGAGCAGCGGGTCGAAGGCGGCTCGGATCCGGCCGGCACGAACGCCTTCGTCGCGCAGCTCACGGGCCTTGACCGCGAAGCGCTCGGTCTCCTGCGCCTCACGGCCCAGGGTCTTGACCACCATGGCGCCGTCGAAGGACTCGTGGGCGACCTCACTGAGCTCCGCGCGCAGCGCCTGGATGTGGGTGAAGATCGGCGAGGACAGCCGCTGGAAGACCACGTTGGCCACGATCACCAGCGGGAAGACCAGCAGCCCGACCGCCGCCATCACCACGTCGGTGACCAGCATCTGCGCGACGGCGATCACCATCATCGCGACGGTGCCGACCGCCATCGGCAGCGGGGCGATCGGAGCGAATGCGGCCTCGACGTCGGAGTTGGCGTTGGAGAGCAGCTGACCGGTGGGGTGACGATGGTGCCAGGCCATCGGCAGGTCGAGGTACTGACGGGTGACCTCGCGCCGGTAGGAGGCCTGCATCCGGTACTGCATCACCCCGGCGCCCAGCCTGCGCGCGATGATCCCCACCGCCCGCAGGATCGCCACTCCAAGGAACAGCGCAAGGATGGCGACCAACCCACCCGTGGTGGTGACTCCGTTCTTGAAGGCGGGCAGCACGACGTTGTCGGTCGCCCAGCCGAGCACCCACGCGTCGGCGACCGTGAGCGCCCCGAAGAGCACGCTGCCGAGCGCGGAGAGCGTGAAGATCCAAGGCTCGCTCTTGATCGCCACCCCGAGCACCCGGAAACCCGCACCCATCGAGGCAAGGCCTCCGACGGACTTCGTGGTGGGCTTCGTGGGCGCCGTACCCGACTTCTTGGCCGCCTTCTTGCCCGCCTCCTGCTCAGCCGAGGGCTGACCTCCCGACCGGTCAGGTCGGGTCGCGGGATCGGATTGCGACGTAGGGGTGGTCACCACGGGACCAACCTAAGTCGGGGGTCCGACATTCCCAATTTGGTTCCCGACCTCGCTCCGTCCTCGCCGCGAACCTAGGATCGGGACATGCCGTCGATGTCGCGCTCCGAGCGCGCAGCCCTGTGCAACACCGCCCTCGATGCAGGCGAGTCCGCACCGACCCTGTCCGGGAGCTGGACCGTCAAGGACCTGGTGATCCACCTGCTCGTGCGCGAGCGCGACCCGGTCGGCGCCCCCGGGATCGTGTTCTCGCCGCTGCAGCGACTGACCGACTGGTCCTCGCGCCGGTTGACCCACGAGGACTTCGCCACGCTGGTCGAACGAGTCCGCTCGGGGCCGCCGAGATGGTCACCGATGTCGGTCGGTGCGGTCGACCGCGCCCTGAACACCTTGGAGTACTTCGTCCACCACGAGGACATCCGCCGCGCGGCCCCTGGCTGGAAGCCGCGCGAGCTCACCGAGCGGGAGCAGCGGGCACTGTGGAAGGCGATCGCGGTTGCGGGCAAGGGGCTGGTCCGCCCTGCCGGCGTACCCGTGGAGCTCCGGTGGCCTGACGGCGAGGTCGCCGCCGATCGCGGTCCGCGAACGACGGTGCTGCGGGCAGGTCCGGACCCGGTCGTGGTGTCCGGTCCCCCCGCGGAGCTGGTGCTGTTCTGCTTCAGCCGGAGCCAGAACGTGGGCCTCGAGCTCTCCGGCCCGCCCGACTCGGTGCAGGCGTTGGCCAAGGGCCGCCTCGAGCTGTAGGCGCGCCGGAGGCATCGCGGGCGCCTCGCGCCGAGAGTCGCTGAGCAGACTCACTGGGTGTGTCCCACTTCTGCGGCCCGCTGCAGCCGTGGAAGTCCGATCACACTCACATGGCCGCAATCCGCGCGGTCATGCCAATGAGCGCGCACCAAGTCCGGTACCTAGGGTGACGCTATGACCCTGCCTTCTCAGAGCCCAAGTATTTCAGCAGCGAAAGAGTTGGACCCGTTGCTTCCGTCCTGGGCTGAGTTAGCAATCAGCGTGGGCGGACTGTTGCTCCTTGCAGCATTGGCAATCTTGATCCTGGTGCTGGTTCTGCGCCGCCGTCGCGACCAGTAGTCGGCTCGGGCCCGTGTCCGCTCATAGCCGCATTGAGGGCGGCTACGCTCGCCCGACTCTGCCGCAGTAGTGCGGAGCTTCCTACACCGCGAGCGGGTCTACTTGTAGTGAAAGCGCGCCTGGAGGAT
>JBDSBU010000210.1:0-4103 GCA_039921445.1 Marmoricola sp.
CGGTCAGGCTGCGCTTCAGCTTGAAGTCGGGGTCCTCGGTGTCACTCATCGACTTTTCGACCGACTTGGTGCGCAAGACGTCCATGGCGGCTGTGTACCCCCGCTCGAGCCAACCCAAAACGAAATCGGCGACCCAGGTTTCGACCCGCCGTCAGCGCTCAGCCGTAGATGCTCCGGATCCTGTCCTGGGCACGGCGAGCAAGCTCGTCGCCGTCGAGACCGAGCACCTGGAGCAGCACCGCGTCCTGGTCGGCATCACTGGTGCCACGCCCGTCGGCGTGCATTGCCTTGATCAGGTCCCACAACCGGGACTCACCCCGACTCGTCACGATGTAGTCCACTGCCATCCAGCTGAGCGCGTAGTGCCACTCCTGGTCGGCCCCGTTGAAGCTCGACGAGGCCGGCAGCACGGCCGGGTCCGAGCTGGCCCGGGAAAGCGCGGAGGTGGCGATGATCCGCTTGTTCGGGGTGATCTCCCGAGCACCGAGGTACTCAGCGAGACCCTCGGAGAGCCAGGTCGGGACACCGTCGTCTCGGGCACCGAGGGCCACGTGGCTCAGCTCGTGACGCACGATCCTGCCCAGGAAGGGCTCTCCCGCCGCGACCGAGCTCAACATCAGCAGCATCCTGGTCGAGGCGACCCGGTTGCGCGCAGCGCTGGAGTACTCCGGGAAGGTCATGGCTCCGAGCTGCCCGATCACGCCGCCTGGGACGTCGGTGAACGCCGAGAGCACCCGCTTGTCCTCGACGTGGTAGACCACCACGTGGGCGTCCCACTCGTAGGGCAGTGCCGCCTGGAGCTGGTCGATCCCGCGACGGACCACGGCCGCGACCTCACCTGCCGAGGAGCGTGTCTTCCGGTCGGTGATCGCGAGCACGCCTCCGGCCTCGGTCACCGTGATGGCGGTGAGGTCCCATGGCGCGGCTCCGCCCCGGATCAGGGGCTCCCCCGTCGCGCCGCGGTCGGAGACGAGCACCGGTCGGTCGTTGCGGTAGGAGAACACGAACCCGACCGTCCTGAGCACCGGCCGGTCGTCGTACCCACGCAGCTGGAGGGTGAGCTCGACCTCCGGCGCCCGAGCGCCGCCACCGGCCTTGGTGGGCAGAAGGTCCTCGGGCCACTGAGTGGGAAGCACCCGATAGGAGAACCTCTCCAACGGCAGCTGGACCAGGTTGCGGTAGTAACGGCGCTGCCGGTCCGCGAAGGCGGCGTCGGAGCGATCGACGCCACGCATGAACAGCGCCAGGTCATGGGTCCGGATGGCGCGCGCCCGCCGATCGAGGAGCTGCTGCTCCAAGACTCGCGCGCGGGCAGGACCGAGCGTGGGCGAAGGCCCGCTCTGCGGGTCATCGGAGCCGCCGCCGCATCCGGCCGCCAGCGCCACCAGCAGGAGTACGACGACCAGCGCAGCCGGACGTCGCCGTCGGATCGACGGCCTGCGATCAGTCGCCGTGGCGTCCCTCGGCACGCTCGACTGCTTGCCGCAGACCCTCGTCGTCGCCGTTGCCCAGCGCGGTGACGTCCTCCACGATGCCTCGAGCGAGCGCCTGCGCGGTGAGGCCGATCCGTTCGAGGATCGCGTCTCGCTTGGCATGGTCGAGGAACTCCTGGGGGATGCCGTGCTGACGGAAGGGGGTTTGCACCTGCTCGTCGTTGAGCAGCTGCAACAGGGTCGAGCCGCATCCGCCGACCCTGCCATTGTCCTCAACGCACACGACCAGCCGATGGTCACGCGCGAGGCCGACGATGGCGTGGTCCCAGGGCTTGACCCACCTGGGGTCCACCACCGTGACGCCGATGCCCTGGTCGGCCAACCGGGCGGCGACGTCCATGCTGACCGCCACCATCGAACCGATTCCGACGATCAGCACGTCGCGCGCACCGTCCCGCACCAGGACGTCCATGGACCCTGCGCGGTCCACGCGTTCGATGTCGGCCACGGGCGGCCCCTTGGGGATGCGCAGCACCGTCGGAGCGTCGTCCACGGCCACGGCCTCGCGGAGCAGCTCGGCCACGCGGGCCCCGTCGCGCGGAGCGCACAGCCGCAGGCCTGGGACCACCTGGAGGATCGACATGTCCCACATCCCGTTGTGGCTGGCTCCGTCGTCACCGGTCACGCCGGCGCGGTCGAGCACGAAGGTGACCCCGCAGCGGTGCAGCGCGACGTCCATCAGGACCTGGTCGAAGGCACGGTTGAGGAACGTCGCGTAGATCGCCACGACGGGGTGCATGCCACCCATCGCCAGGCCGGCCGCACTGGTGGCAGCGTGCTGCTCGGCGATGCCGACGTCGAAGGTGCGCTCGGGATAGGCAGCTGCAAATCGGTCGAGCCCCACTGGGTAGAGCATCGCCGCCGTGATCGCGACCAGGTCCTGGCGCTCGGCTCCGAGCGCGACCATCTCCTCGGCGAAGAAGTCCGTCCAGATCCGGCCTTTGGGGTTGCCGACCCCGGTCTCGACGTCGAAAGGTCCGATCTGGTGGAACTGGTCGGCCTCGTTGCGCTCGGCCGGGTCGTAGCCGAAGCCCTTGCGGGTCATCACGTGCACGATCACGGGGCCGCCGAACTTCTTGGCCTGTGCGAGTGCGTGCTCCACAGCGGCCCGGTCGTGCCCGTCGACCGGGCCGACGTACTTGAGGCCGAGGTCCTCGAAGAGTCCCTGAGGGGCGAGCACGTCCTTCATGCCCTTCTTCATCGCGTGCAGGGCGTCGTACACCGCCGGACCGACCCCGCGCACACCGTTGAGGCGACGCTTGACCTGGTCGAGGACCTGCTCGTAGCGAGGACTGGTGCGCAGCACGGTCAGGTGGTTGGCCAGCCCGCCCACCGTGGGCATGTAGGAACGGCCGTTGTCGTTGACGATGATCACCAGGCGGCGGTCACCGTGCTCGTTCGCGCTGGCCTCGGCGATGTTGTTCAGCGCCTCCCAGGCCATCCCGCCGGTCAGGGCGCCGTCACCGATGACTGCGACGACGTGCCGGTCCTCTCCACGGATCGCATAGGCCTTGGCGAGACCGTCCGCGTAGGACAACGAGGTGGAGGCGTGGGAGTTCTCCACGATGTCGTGCTCGGACTCCGACTGGCTGGGATAGCCGGAGAGGCCCCCCTCGGAGCGGAGCGTGTCGAAGCGGCTGGCGCGACCGGTGACCATCTTGTGCACGTAGGCCTGGTGGCCGGTGTCGAAGATGATCCGGTCGCGCGGGGAGTCGAAGACGCGGTGCATCGCCAGCGTCAGCTCCACGACGCCGAGGTTGGGGCCTAGGTGGCCGCCTCGTGGGGAGCAGGTGCGGATCAGCTCGTCGCGGATCTCCGAGGCGAGCTCGGTCAGGGCGTGGTCATCGAGCGAGCGCAGGTCCTCGGGACCCGTGATGTGCTCGAGGTGACCCATCGACCCGCTCAACTCCTTGATCTGGTGTGACCGGCGCAGCGCTGCCGGACTGCTCGACCCCGAAGTCTAGTCGGCCGACCCCGGCACGCCGAGCACGGCCACTGCCGCCTCGTGGAGACTGCCCAGCCAGAGCTGTCCGTGATGCTCCCGAACGCCGGTGACCATGTGGTAGCCGCTCGCATCCGCCTCGACGTCGTGGACGAGTGCGCCGTCAGCGTCGAAGGCCTGGACCCGCACGCTCTTCTTCGGCTTGGGCTGCAGTGCCTCCGGGATCCGGGTCACCATTCGGCGCACGAACATCGGTGCCTTGGTCTGCAGCATCTCCAGGACCGGGTCCCGGGGAGAGGCGATCGTCACCCAGATCAGCCCGTCGCTGCCGAGAGCGATGTTGTCAGGGTAGCCAGGAAGCTCATCGACCAGGTAGTCGCGGCTCCCGGCCCGCTCCCCCGTCAGCCACAGCCGTACGACGGTCCGACTGCCCGTCTCCGCGACGCACACAAAGGACTCGTCGGCCGCGAGCGCGACCCCGTTGGCGAAGGCCAGCCCCTCGAGGACCACCTCGACCTGCCCGGTCGCGCGCCGCACCAGCAACCGGCCGGTGCGGGTGGCCTCGACGAGGTCCTTCTTCCAGTGCTGGATCCCGTAGATGCGGCTGGTGTCGGAGAACCAGATGTCACCGTTCGCCGCGACTGCTGCGTTGTTGCAGAACCGCATCC
>JBDSBU010000211.1:0-19721 GCA_039921445.1 Marmoricola sp.
GGTACTTGTAGGTGCCCAGGCGACCGCCGAACAGCGTGAGTGGCTCGGCCTTGGCCAGGTCGCGGTACCTGAGCAGCTTGGCGCGGTCCTCGGCGGTGTTGATCGGGTAGTAGGGCTCGTCGCCCTCCTCCGCGAAGCGGGAGTACTCGTGGACGATCACGGTCTTGCCCGGCAAGTAGGTGCGCTCGGGGTGGAAGTGCTTGAACTCGTGGATCCGCGTGAAGGGAACGTCCTGGTCGTTGTAGTTCATCACCGAGGTGCCCTGGAAGTCGTCGACGTCCTTGACCTCCCGCTCGAGGTCGACGGTGCGCCAGGACAGTCGACCCTCGGAGTTGTCGAAGTACTCATCGACCGGCCCGGTGTAGACGATCGGGACCTTGCCCTTGAACTCCTCGGCACACCCGTTGGCAGGGTCGAGGAAGTCGGTGTTCAACCGGATCTCGATGTTGGGGTGGTCGGCCATCCGGGTCAGCCAGGCGGTGTAGCCATCGGTCGGCAGACCTTCGTACTTGTCGTTGAAGTAGCGGTTCTCGAAGTTGTAGCGGACCGGGAGCCGGCTGATGATGTCGGGCGAGAGCTCCGTCGGGTCGGTCTGCCACTGCTTGGCGGTGTAGCCCTTGACGAAGGCCTCGTAGAGGGGACGCCCGATCAGGCTGATCCCCTTCTCCTCCAGGTTCTTGGCCGACCCGGTCTCGATCTCGCTGGCCTGCTCGGCGATCAGGGCACGCGCCTCGTCCGGGGTGTGGCTGCGACCGAAGAACTGGTTGATCAGCCCCAGGTTCATCGGGAACGAGTAGACCTGCCCCTGGTACTTGGCGAAGACCCGGTGCTGGTAGCTGGTGAACGTGGTGAACCGGTTGGCGTACTCCCAGACCTTCTCGTTGGAGGTGTGGAAGAGGTGGGCACCGTAGACGTGCACCTCGATGCCGGTCTCCGGCTCGGGCTCGCTGTAGGCGTTGCCACCGAGGTGGTGGCGCCGCTCGAACACCAGGACCTTGAGTCCGAGCTCGTTGGCGCACCGCTCCGCGAGGGTGAGTCCGAAGAACCCTGCTCCTACGATGACCAGGTCGGGCGACTGCTCGGCGTTCAACGGATGACTCTCCTCACTGGGCCGGGCGGTGAGTGATGCCCCGGCAACTGCGACATGCGGTGGTCGTGCGGGACCACTCGGGCCCGCGTCAGTCTAGCCGCGCGTCGATCCGGTGCGGTTCGCCAACAGGCGACGGTAGGCGACCTTTCTCACACCCTCCGGCACGAGGCGGTAGCCGCCTCGTACGGCGACGTTGCGCAGGTACTGGCGTCGGGTGGTCAGGCCCAGCCTGCGGAAGCGCCGCTGCAACGCCAGCTCGGAGCGCAGCAGCGCCCGGCCACCCCGACGGGCGTAGGCGCCGTCTCCGACCCGGTAGAAGACCAGCGGGTCGGGCAGGTTGGCCGGGACCGCGCCACCCGCGACCATCCGGGTGAACAGCAGGTAGTCCTCCATCAGGGCCATGTCGGCGTACCCGCCGGCAGCCTGGACTGCGCTGCGCCGATAGACCACCGTCGGGTGGTTGAAGGGGTCGCGGAAGCGCACCACCCTGCGGATCTCGGCCGGGTCGGTGGGAGGCGTACGGCGACCCACGACGTCGGTGATGTCGGTGCCGAACTCGAAGAGCCCTGAGCCCGCGATGTCGGCGCCGGCCTCGATCAACGGCAGCTGCTTCTCGAACCGCTCGGGGACGCTGACGTCGTCGGAGTCCATCCGCGCCACGATCTCGTGGGAGGAGGCTCGCAACCCGGCGTCGAGGGCCGGGCCCAGGCCCTGGTTGGCGCGAAGCTCCACGTGCTGCACCGGCACCGGGCTCTCGGCGCTCAGTCGTGCGATCTCGGCGGCAAGCTCCGCCGGCACCGGCCCGTCCTGGACCAGCACGACCTCGGCAGGTCGCCTGGTCTGCTCGACCACCGTGGAGGTGAACGCCTCGCGCAGGTAGTCGGCGCGATCCCCTGCCCAGGTGCTGATCAACAGCGTGAACGGCTGCTCTGGTGCGAGCGCGCGTCCCAGTTGCGGGTCCGGACGTGAGACCCACCCCGTCTCGGCGAGCACCACGTCGTTGTGACGGGGTCCCGAACGCAAGCCGTCTCGCAGCCCGCGCCGCAGTGCTCGACGCAGGGTGGGACGGTCGGTCGAGCCGGCGAAGGTGCGAGCCCAGCGACGCAGGGTCGAACCGCCGTAGACGACCTTCTCGCGCGGCCGCAGGCCCTGCGAGCGGGTGAAGAGCCACACCTTGTTGCGCACCTCGAAGAAGAAGCGCTCCCCCGGGTCGGCATCGGTGGAGCCGAAGACCTTGGTCTTGTGGACCACGACGCTGTCAGGACAGTAGAGCCCCGCGCGGCCACGGATCAGCCGGGTGGAGTACTCGAAGTCGTCGTTCCACAAGAAGTAGTCGGCCAACGGAAGGCCCCGCTCGCGGACCAGCTGGGCGTCGCACATGATCGAGACGAAGGAGGCCGATCTCACCGGTATCGCACCGACGGCCTCGGCCGCTGTGCGCTCTCCTCGACTCACCCCGGGCTTGGCACGCGGGGTGTTCATCGGGTGGTCACGGCCATCGGTCCACACCACCCGACTTGCCAGCACCGCCGGGGGCTCCCCCGCCGTCTCGGCGTACTGCTCCCACACCCGCACCAGCTCGGCCGCCGCCCCCGGTGTGGGCACGGTGTCGTCGTCGAGCAGCCAGACCAGGTCGGGGTGGTGGCTCAGCGCCTGCTGCATCCCGACGGCGAAGCCCCCGGCGCCACCGGTGTTGTGCTGCAGGCGTACGACGTCAAGGCCGGTCTCGGTCGCCAGCTGCTCCTGGGTGCCGTCGGTGGAGGCGTTGTCGACCACCACGATCACCGCCGGAAGGTGCTCCTGCGACCGGAGCGCCGCGATCGACTCCGCAAGCAGCTCACGACGGTTCCAGGTGACCACGACCGCAACGACGCGGGCAGCACCCGTAGGGCTCTCCGCGCTTGTCCTGGGCGATGTCGGCACGCGGGGAACCCTACGGGAGCCTCAGCACACCGAGGAGAGATCCTCGCTCTGGTTGGCGGCGTACCCGTCGCGCAGGTTCCCCAAGGACCCACCGACGGATCCGGTGTCCCGGGTAGGAACCGGTTTGCTGCTGCTGGTCTTGGGGGTCGACTTGCCCTCCGCGCGGTCGATCGCCTTCTGCACGGTCGCGTGGATCAGGTCGATGTCGGGCTTGGAGGTGTGGATCAGCGGCGGCACGAACGAGACCGTCCGCACCGGCTGGCTGCGCGCCTGGAGCGCGAGCTGCATGAAGGTGTCGACCTCGCTCTTGGGCAGGTCGGTGGTGATCAGCGCCTCGCTGGCCTTGGCGATCTTCTCGAACTTGGTCAGCACCGTGCTGGGGCTCAGCTGCTGCAACATCGCGTTCATCACGCACTTCTGCCGCGCCATCCGGGAGTAGTCGTCGGCCGCGACCCGCGAGCGCGCGAACCAGAGCGTCTCGAAGCCGTTCAGCTTGCGCTTGCCGGGCTCGACGTAGCCGCTGACGGCCGAGCCGATGCCGCCGATCGGAATCCGATCGCGGACGTTGATGGTGACCCCACCGACGGCGTCGACGAGCCGACGGAAGCCCTGGAGGTTCACCATTGCGTAGTAGTTGATCTTCAGGCCGGTGATCCCCTCGACCCCCTGCGTGGTCGCCTCGACACCCGGGTTCGCGACCCCCTTGAACAGTCCCTTGTGGTCCGCGGCCCAGGTGGCCAGGGAGTTCAGCTCGCACTGGCCACCGCAGTCGTAGCCGTCGGGGAACTGCTCGTTCATGATCGAGCCCTTGGGGAAGGGGAAGTTCAACATGTTGCGGGGCAGGCCGAACAGCACGGTCTTGCCAGTCTCGGCGTCGATGCTCGCAACCGAGAGGCTGTCGGGACGCAGTCCCCAGCGGTCCGAGCCCGAGTCACCCCCGAGAAGCAGGATGTTGTAGCGCCCCGCAGTGGCGTCCGAGGCCGCCCCGTTGGTGAACATCGCGCTCATGAAGTCCTTCTGCACCCCGACCACGTGCGAGGCGAAGAGCAGACCGCCCGCGACGCTGAAGCACAGCACGCCGTTGATGCCGACCATCGCCAGCCGCTGCTTCTGCCGCAGGGCGAGCGGGTCCCCGAGCCGCCATGCGTCGACGAACAGGTAGGCCCAGCCGACGGCCATCACCATCAGCACGGTGCGCACCAGGCTGAGCACGACGGTGTTGGTCAGCAACCAGAAGACGAAGGAGTTCAGGACCAGGCCCACCAGGAAGAGCATCATGACCGTGGCGATCAGCCCGAACCAGATCCGCAGCGCGAGCCGGCCGGTCTCCTTGCGACCGGCGACGAGCTGCGCTGAACCCGGGAGCACCAGCGTCATCAGCATCAGCGTCACGGCGCGCCGGAACTGGACCCGCCCGGGTTGGGGCGTGCGGGTCTGGGGTCGGCGAGGGGAAGGTGTCACGGGCGCCATGGGGGGAAGACCTCTCAGCGTCGAGGGGCGGCGGACGATTCGGCCCAGTATCACCAGTCACACTGGTCACTCCGGTGACGCCGCGCCGCTCCTGCCCTCGTCGATCTCGGTCTTGCGCGCCAGCCGGTGCGAGCGCCGGATCTGGGCCTCGCGCATCCGCCTGACCTCCTCCGGGGTCTCCGGCGCCAGGCGAGGAATCTCCCGGGGACTCCCATGGGCGTCCACCGCGACGAAGACGAGGTACGCCGAGGCGACGTGCACCGGGTCTGTCCCTGCCTGGTTCCAGGGCTCGGACTCCACCCGCACACCGACCTCCATCGAGGTTCGCCCGGCCCAGTTCACCTGAGCACTGGCGCGCAGGATGTCTCCCACATGGACGGGCGCGAGAAACGCCATCTCGTCCATCGCCGCAGTGACGGCGGGACCACCGCTGTGCCTGCCCGCGGCCGCGCCCGCCGTCGAGTCGACAAGACGCATCACCTCGCCACCGTGCACGTTTCCCAGCAGGTTCACGTGACTCTGGTTGGCCAACAGCGTCAGTACGACGCGTGCGAAGGAGGACGGGCGCGTCCCCGGTGGGTCTGGCTGCTCGTGCTCTGCGTTCATGGTCGGAACGCTAGCGGTAGCCTTCGCGCCATGCCTCAGCATGGGAACGGCGGGAACGGAGACGACTCCGAGGGGAAAGAGCCCGAGTACAACTGGCTCTACGGCAAGCGGCGCGACACCCCTCATTCAGGCTCCGAGGACCCCGAGCCCACCCGGATGCTGCCGCGGATCGAGCGTTCGTCCGGCGCCGCGGACACCCCGCCCCCGTCGCGCCCCACCCGTCCTGCACAGCCGGTTGCTCCGGCCAGCGCACCCCGCAGGCCGCGGCGTCGCTTCCGCCCGCGCCGACTCGTGCTGCTCGTGCTGGTGGCCTGGATCGCGTTCCTGGTCGCCGTACCCGTGTGGGCGACGAGCAAGATCGAGAAGGTCGCCGCCGACCCCGCGGGCGCCAGACCCGGCTCCCAGCCCGGGACCACCTACCTGCTCGTCGGCTCCGACAGCCGCAAGGGGCTCTCTCGCGCCGAGAACAAGAGGCTGGGCACCGGCGGCGTCGGTGACGTGGGCCAGCGCACCGACACGATCATGCTGCTGCACACCGGCAGCGGCCCCAGCATGCTGCTCTCGATCCCGCGCGACTCGCTGGTGGAGATCCCGGGCAACGGCCGCACGAAGATCAATGCGGCCTTCGCCATCGGCGGCCCCAAGCTGCTGGTCAAGACGATCGAGCAGAACACCGGCGTGCGGATCGACGACTACGTCGAGATCGGCTTCGGTGGCTTCGTGAACTCGGTCGACGCCGTGGGCGGCATCGAGATCTGTCCCAAGGAGCGCATGGTCGACCCGCAGGCCAGCCTGAAGATCAAGAAGGGCTGCCAGCAGGCCGACGGTGTCACGGCGCTCGGATACGCGAGGTCCCGCAAGGTGAGCAAGTACGGCGACATCGACCGCGCCCGCCACCAGCGCGAGGTGGTCAGCGCGATCGGCGCCGAGGTGAAGTCGCCCTGGACCTTTCTCAACCCGGTCCGCTACTTCCGGGTCAACGAGGCCGCGACCTCCTCGCTGGTGGTGAGCAAGGGCACGGGACCGATCACGCTGGCCAAGTTCGGCCTGGCGATGACCCGGGTCAACGGGACGAACGGGTTGACCTGCGGCATGCCGATCGCCGACCAGGTCATCAACTGGGACCGGGAGCGGGCACTGGCCCTGCTGAAGTACATCAAGGAGGACCGCACCGGTGAGATCCCCAAGAAGCTGTGCACGCCGACCGGTCTTCCGGGGGTGAGCGAGTGAGTAGCGCCTACGAGACCCTGGACTGGTCGGTCGACGCGGACGGCATCGCGACCTTGCGGCTGAACCGCCCCGATGCCATGAACTCCTTCACCGTCACGATGGCCCGCGAGCTCGAGCAGGTCTTCCGCACCGACGCCATGGACGACGCCGTGCGCGCGGTCGTGGTGACCGGCGCGGGACGTGCGTTCTGCGCAGGCATGGACCTCTCGGCCGAGGGCAACGTCTTCGGTCTCGACGCGAGCCTCACACCGACCCCCGCCGACCTGCGCGAGCGTCTCGAGGACCCGGAGATCAGCGACGGCGTGCGTGACACCGGCGGCAAGGTGACCCTCGCGATCCACGAGCTCCCCAAGCCGGTGATCGCCGCGATCAACGGAGCAGCCGTCGGCATCGGCGCCACGATGACCCTGGCGATGGACATTCGTCTGGCCTCGACCAAGGCTCGGATCGGTTTCGTCTTCGGGCGGCTCGGGATCGTTCCCGAGGCCTGCTCGTCGTGGTTCCTACCCCGGATCGTGGGAATCCAGCAGGCGCTGGAGTGGGTCTACTCCGCGGAGATCCTGACCGCCGAGCAGGCCCACGCCGGTCGGCTGGTGCGGTCGGTCCACGAGCCGGAGGAACTGCTCGAGGCGGCGTACGCCCTGGCTCGGAGCTTCGTGGTCCACCGCTCCCCCGTGGCGCTCGGGCTGGCCAAGCAGATGCTCTACCGCAACGGCGCCGCCGATCACCCGATCGAGGCTCACCGCTCCGACAGCCTCGCGATGTTCCACACCAGCATCGGTGACGGCAAGGAGGGGGTCGCGGCGTTCCGCGAGAAGCGCGACCCAGAATTCACCGGGCGTGCGAGCGAGCTCCCTCAGATCTTCTGACGCAGGTCGCTGATCCGCTTGGCCTTGCCGAGCGAGCGTTCAAGGGCGTGCGGCTCGACCACCTCGACCTCCACGGTGATCCCGATCCGGTGCTTGACCCTGGCGCTCAGCTCCGCCCCGAGAGCCACCGGGTCCTCGTGCCTGCCCCCCTCTCGGGCGCGCTCGACCTGCACCGTGAGCTGGTCGAGGTTGTCTGGCCGGGTGAGCACGCACAGGTAGTGCGGGCTGAGTCCCTCGACGGTCAGGATCTGCTCCTCGACCTGGCTGGGGAAGACGTTCACCCCGCGCACGATCATCATGTCGTCGGTGCGGCCCGTGACCTTCTGCATCCTGCGGAAGGCGGGGTACGCCGTCCCGGGCAGCAGCCGGGTCAGGTCTCGGGTCCGATAGCGGACCACCGGCATCGCCTGCTTGGTCAGCGAGGTGAAGACCAGCTCGCCCTCCTCACCGTCGGGGAGCACCTCCATCGTCACCGGATCGACCACCTCGGGCAGGAAGTGGTCCTCCCACACGTGCAGCCCGTCCTGGGTCTCGGCCGACTCCTGACTGATGCCGGGGCCCATCACCTCCGAGAGTCCGTAGATGTCGACCGCCCGAATCCCGCTGCGCTCCTCGACACTGCGCCGCATCTGGTCGGTCCACGGCTCTGCCCCGAAGATGCCCACCTCCAGGCTGGTCGCGCGTGGATCGACCCCTTGTGACTCCATCTCCTCGAGGATCGCAAGAAAGTAGGACGGCGTGACCATAATGATCCGCGGCTCGAAGTCGAGGATCAGCTGCACCTGCCGCTCGGTCATGCCGCCGCTCACCGGGACCACGGTGCACCCGAGGCGCTCGGCGCCGTAGTGGGCGCCCAGCCCGCCGGTGAAGAGCCCATAGCCGTAGGCCACGTGGCACACGTCGCCCGGCCGGCCCCCGGCCGCCCGGATCGATCGGGCCATCACCTCGGCCCAGGTCTCGAGGTCCTCGGCCGTGTAGCCGACGACGGTCGGCTTGCCCGTCGTACCACTCGAAGCGTGCACCCGGACCACCTGCTCGCGCGGCACCGCGAACATGCCGAAGGGATAGTTCTCGCGCAGGTCGGCCTTTGTGGTGAACGGGAACCGGCCCAGGTCGCCGAGCGTCTTGAGGTCGGCGGGCCTCAGGCCCGCCTCGTCGAAGGCGTGGCGGTAGTGCGGCACGCGTGAGTACGCCGCCTCCAGCGTGCTCCGCAGCCGGGTGAGCTGCAGCTCCTCGAGCGCGACACGGTCCAGTCCCGGGATCTCTCCAACCACCTGGCCAGACTGTCACTGCAACCCGCGGAGCACCAACGAGACCCGTCCCCGGTCCGGGTCGTTCTCAGGTCAGCCGAGGTCCCAGCGCGCGACCCACCACGCCACGCCGAACGGCGCATCGTCGTAGGTCACCTCGGCACTGATCCTGCGGCCGCGGGCCACCTCGCCGAGCACCTGGAAGGCAGGGACACCCGTGCACCACACCTGCTCACCGAGCACCGGGTCGAGCACGGCAAGCCCCTGGGCGTCCCCGGTCCGAAGCGCCAGCGCGATCGCATCGTCGAACCTGATCGCCTGCGGGTGCAGGTGCCCGGGCGCCTTCTCGCCACGACTGGCGGACCCGTCGGCCATCACCAGGAGCGTGGTGGGCTCGGGCGTCTCGATGAGCGTCGCTGCGGCGTACGGCAGCGCCACATGCTCATCGACCCGGGTCGGGCGAGGAGTGCCCTGGCGTCCGAGCAGGTGCCGGGCGACGCGGAACCCGAGCGGGTCGGTGACGCCTCGCTCCTGGTTGGCCGGGTCCATCGCCGTCGCCAACACCGCGAGCCGACGAGGTGACGCGGCGAGCACCGAGTCCACCGCGTCGTGACACGCCGTGCGCAGGGCTGCGACCGGGTCGTTGCGGGAGTACGGCGCAAGCAGCACCCGCGGCGTCGGCAGCACCAGCACGGTCTCGATCATGCAAGGCCCCGGATGGTCCGCACCGGGGGCCGGCGCCCCCAGATCACGTCGATCATGTCCACGACCTGCCGGGTCTCGACCACCTCGTGCACCCGGAAGACCCGGGCTCCGTGGATCGCGGCCACAGCGGTCGCGGCCAAGGTGCCCATCAGGCGCTCTCCCACCGGCAGGTCCAGCGACTCTCCGACGAAGTCCTTGTTGGACAGCGAGACCAGCACCGGCCAGCCGGTGGCGGTCATCTCGTCAAGCCTCCTGGTGAGCTGCAACGAGTCGACGGTGGTCTTGCCGAAGTCGTGTGCGGGGTCGATCAGGATGCTCTCTCGCGACACTCCGGCTGCCGCCGCCCGCTCGGCGTAGGCCGTGGTGTCGGCGACTGCGCTGGCCACCACGTCGGCGTACTCGATCCGGTGGGGGCGGGTGCGAGGGACGACCCCACCGGTGTGGGTGCAGACGATCGCTGCACCGAACTGCGCGGCCACGTCCACCAGGCCGGGGTCGGCTCCACCCCAGGCGTCGTTGAGCAGATCAGCGCCCACCTCGCAGACCGCGCGGGCGACCGGTGCCCGCCAGGTGTCCACGCTGATCACGACGCCCGGGTGGGCGGCGCGGACCCGTTCGACGAACCCGACCGTTCGCCGCATCTCCTCCTCGACGCCGATCTCCTCACCGGGTGCAGCCTTGATCCCGCCGATGTCGACGATCTCGGCGCCCTGGTCGACGACCTCGGCCACCCGGTCCAGGGCCTTGTCCTCGGCCCAGGTGGCGCCCTTGTCGTAGAACGAGTCCGGTGTGCGGTTGACGATCGCCATCATCAACCGGCGGTCGTCGGCGAAGGCGTGCCGACCCAGTCGCAGGGTCATGTCTCGGTCCCGTCCAGCGGCGCGGGTACGTCGATCGCGGGCATCCGCTCGACCAGGGGGATCTCTCGCAGCACGGTCTGCACGCCGTCCGGCGCCGCCCGATGCTGGTTCAGCGCCACCCGGTCGGGGCCGGTGCCGGCGCCGCGGGCGCGACGCTGCGAGACCGCGATGATCTGGGTGGCCATCGCACCGAGGTCACGCAGGGCTTGAGGGCGGTGGGCGCGACGGCCCAGGTCGACCTGCGCGATCGCGGCATCACCGAGCAGCCGGTGGGTGTCGACCAGCGCGGCCAGCTCCACGGCGTACCCGGTCGGGACGTGCAGCCGTTCGAAGAGATCGCGTCGCACCGACCACTCCCCCGCCAGGGGTTGGACCAGCCAGCCGAGCTCGGGCCAGTCGAGGGCGATCAACGGACGGGCGACCAGCTCAGTGACCCGTCCCCCCTCGAAGACGTTGTCGTTGCCTGCCTGGTCACGCAGCGGGCGCTCGTAGAACCCCTTGACCAGCGAGACGGCCGGGTCCGAGAGCAGGGGGCCGAGCAGCCCGCGCACGAAGTGGGTGTCCCAGTCGACGAGATCGGCGTCCATGAAGACCAACAGGTCTCCGTGGGTGACGAACATCGACTTCCACATCGCCTCGCCCTTGCCGGGATGGGTGCCGAGATCTGGCCTGATCTCGGCCGAGCGGTGCACCACGGCTCCGGCGTCGGTGGCCACCTCGTAGGTCTCGTCGGTGGAGTCGGAGTCGATCACCACGATCTCGTCGAGCAGCGCGGCGCTCTCCATCAGCGCCTCGCGGACCCGGCTGACCACGTCGCCCACCGTCGCGGCCTCGTTGCGAGCAGGCACCACGAGACTCGTGGTGGTCCCGGACGCCTGCTTCCTCGCCAGCAGGGTCTCCAGGTCCCAGTCCTGCCAGTGGTGGGTTCTCACGAAGGCTCAGATGTCGGTGACGCGGACACCCGCGTGCGCCTTGTAGCGCCTGTTGATGCTGATCAGGTTCGCGGTGAGGGCCTCGACCTGGTGGGCGTTGCGCAGCCGGCCGCCGTAGACACCGCGGGCGCCGGGAAGGGTGTCGGCCAGCTGCTGGACGAGGTCGGTGGCCTCGCGGACCTCACCGAGTACGAGCACGTCGGTGTCGACTCTGGCCTCGGGGTCCTCGAGCTTGACCGCGCTGACGTTGTGGAAGGCGCCGACCACAGTGCTCTCAGGAAGCAGCGCAGCAGCCTGCTGGGTCGCGGACCCCTCCTCGACGACCAGGGCGTAGGCGCCCTGCTTGTCGAAGCCGAGCGGGTTGACGCAGTCGACGACGATCTTTCCGGCCAGGACCGGGGCGAGCTCGCGGAGCAGGTCACCGTGGCCGTCCCAGGGAACCGCCACCACGACGATGTCACCCGCTCGGGCCGCGCCGGCGTTGTCTGCTCCCGTCACCTGGCCGCCGGTGGCCTCGGCGAGGGTGCGGGCGGTCTCCGCGGCGCGCTCGGCACTGCGACTGCCGATCACGACCGGCAGTCCAGCGTCGGCGAAGCGCCGTGCCAGACCGCGACCCTGCGGTCCGGTGCCGCCGAGGACGGCGACGGTGAGGTCGTGCAGGGACTCGGGAAGGCTCATCGGTCGACTCCTTGAGGGGTGGTCCCCATCCTGCCTGCGCCTGCGGGCGCGGCGGGACCGGGGTCGGATCTTGATCGCGACAGGTGCTCGCTCAGTCGTCGATCCGGTCCACGTAGGCGACCATGCGGTTGAACAGGTTGGTCACTGAGGGCACGTCGGCCGCGCCCGGAGCGACACTGGTCGGCGCCCCGACCCGCTCGGGGTCGGCGCCGTTCTGCACGGCCACCGCGGCACACACTCGCGCCGCGTCGCGCACCGGGGCCCCTTCGACAGTCCACATCGACTCGAAGAGCCGGTCACGCTCTCGTACGTCGACCTGCCCGGGCAGCTCCCACGCGGTCAGCACCACGGGCAGGTCCCGCGAGTCGCACACGACCGCCCACTCCCGACGCATCGGCGCGTCCTCGGGGAGGTTGACCCGCACCGGCGACCCGTCCAGGTCGGGCTCGTCGAAGGCAGCCAGGGCGACCGCACCGGCCGAGACCCGGGCCAGCTCGTTCCAGCGGGGCTCGGCGTGCCGGTAGTAGCGCTCGCGCTGGAAGGACCCGTAGAGCATGGCCTTGTCGGCCTTGGCGCAGAACTCGTCCTCGATCGCCCAGGAGAGCGCCAGCAGCGTGGACTTCTTCAGCCGGTGCACCCCCAGGTGCGGGTGCCGGCGACGCAGGTAGGCGTAGATCGAGGGCGCGGCCGGCTCGGCCTCGGCCATGGCAGCTGCGATCGCGAGCTCGAGGCGGGTGCCGGCGTCCTTGTGGCGCATCACCGTGCGGATCGCCTCCACGTCGGCGTCGCGGTAGCGACGGTGCCCGCTCTCGAGCCGGTGAGGCAGTGGGAACCCGTGCCGGGTCTCCCACATCCGCAGCGTGGCCGGGCTCAGACCGGTCCGGTCGGCCAGGTCGCCGATGGTCATCGAAGGTTCCAGGGCGGGATCCAGAGCGGGATCCAGGGCGAGGTCTTGCGTCTTCGTCGAGTTCATGTTCTGATCAAACCTCAACAACCTGTTGAAGTCAATGTTTAGGAATGGAGCAGCAGATGTCAGTCAGCAGCCAACCCAACAGCCGCAACGACGAGGTCGTGGACTGGACCGACCTGGGGGCCCGCATGTGGACCTTCCTCACCGGTCGCGAAGCCGCGATCAACTACACCTTCCACGACATGACCGTCGAGATCCCTCGCGACACCGGCAGCAAGGCCCCGCGGGCGACCTGGAAGATCGACGGCACCCTCACAGTGACCACGAACGACAACGACACCCGCACCACGTCATGACCCGCGTGGACATCGCTGCCGACCTGACCGTGCAGTTCACCGGAGTCGACGGCCAGACGGCGGCCGGACACCTGCACGGGACGCACGGGCGACTCACCCTCGATCTGGACAACCCGGGCGTCTTCGCCGGGAGCGGTGACGCGGTCATGGTGAGGAGCCTGGCCAGCAACCTGGCCGGTCGCGGTGTCCAGATCCGGGTCCAGCACGAGGGTGTCCACCTCGTCTCGATCGGTGCAGTGACGGCTCCCTGGTGGCAGCGCCGCGCCACCGGCTCCAAGCGCATCCGCGTCGGGAGCTGGCGTGGCGCCTGGACCAGCCTTCGCTCTCGCGCCACCGCCAACGAGCCGGTCCTGCCTGACGCGAGCGCCCTGCCCCCGCCCACGCTGTTCCCGATCCTGCCGACCTTTGCGCGCTACCCCCGACGCAAGGTCACCACGACCCACGACCCCTCGGGCAGCGGCTCGCCTCGGCTGGTGCTGAAGAAGCAGGACCTGTGGGAGGGCGAGCAGCAGCCGGTGTTCTGGCTCGACCGGGCCGAGACCACGATCGGCTCGGATCCTGGGTGCGACATCGTGCTTCCGGGCCTCGCCCCGGTGCACACCATGGTGCGTCACGACGATGACGACGAGTTCGTGCTGGGAAACCTGGGCCATGAGTCCCGGGTGCACGGCGCCGTCGTGCACTCCTTCGCGGTGCTCCGCACCGGCGCCCGCATCGACGTGGGCGCACACCAGCTCTCCTTCTACCGCGAGGAGTACGCCGACCACGGTCGGCCCCACGGTGGGCGGATCGGCGGCGAGGCCGGCCACCAGCGCTCTCAGGCGGCTCGACGGTCCAGCTGAGCCGGTCCTCTGTCCACTCATGGCAGGCTGCCACCCGTGGATGCGCTCTGGAGCGAGGCCGGGTTCGCTGCGCGGCTGCTGCTGCTGGCGCTCCTGACGGTCGCCCTGGGCGCCTGGTTCGGGACCGGGCTCCGTTTCCTCCCCCTGTGGGCGCTGGCGCGTGCCGCCGTACAGCTCAGCGTCGTGGCCCTGGTGCTGCGCGGGGTGCTCGCGGCTCCGTGGACCGTGGTGGCGTTCGTCGTGCTGATGCTGAGCACCGCCTCGTGGACCTCGATGGACCGTCTCCGCGGGCTCTGGCACGGACGCGCCGCCGCGCTCGTCGGGGTCCTCGCCGGGGCCCTGCTCAGCCTGGCTGCGATCTTCTCGCTCGGGCTGGTGGCCCTGGAGGCGAGGTACGTCGTGGCCATCGGCGGGATCGTGATCGGCAACGCGATGAGCGCGGCCACGCTCTCGGGGCGCAACTTCCTGCGGGCCGCGCAGTCCGGGATCGCCGAGATCGAGGCGTGGTTCGCGCTCGGCGCCATTCCAGCCGTGGCGCACCGCTCGATCGGACGTGAGGCGACTCGCGAGTCGTTGATCCCGACCCTCGACCAGTCGAAGTCCACAGGGCTGGTCACCCTGCCCGGCGCCTTCGTCGGAGCCCTGTTCGGCGGGGCCGGCCCAGCCGATGCCGCCAGGTTCCAGCTCGTGGTGCTCGCCGGGATCGCCCTGGCGATGACGATCACGAGCATGGTGGTGACCACGCTCGTCGGTCGCTCGCCACACATCTACGACGCACACCGAGACTGAGCCCTCTCAAGGGCCGTCAGTCCTCCGGAGTGGCCCGCTCCCGAGCGCTCGGCACCACCAGTGCCGACGGCACCAGGACCAACGCCACGAGCAGCAGCGCCTTGAGCGTGCCGACATGGTCGGCCACGAAGCCGAGCAGTGGCGGCCCCGCGAGGAAGGCTGCGTACCCGATCGTGGAGACCACGCTGACCCGGGCGGCCGCGCGCCGCGGGTCGTCCCCGGCGGCACTCATGCCGACCGGAAAACCGAGGCTGGCTCCCGCGCCCCAGAGCAGGATGCCGGTGACCACCAGCAGCGCGTGCTGGCCGTAGACGATCAGCACCACCCCGCCGCCGGCGGCGACCATCGTGCCCCAGAGCACCGGCACCCGACCGAAGCGATCGAGCAGCACCGGCCCCACCATCCGGCCCGCCGTCATCGCCGTCACGAAGACCGCGAACCCGGCGATCCCGACCCAGCGCTCCACGTCGTAGCCATCGACCAGCGCGAGAGCGAGCCAGTCGTTCGCCGTACCCTCCGTCAGCGCGAGCGCCATCACCATCAGCCCGATCAGCAGGGTCCTCGGCTCGCGCCACGCGCTCCAGGCCGAGTGCTTCTCCGTGTGCTGCGCCCCGGGCTCGTCCGGCTCGTCCGGCAGAAAGTCCCGGGTGGTTCGGCGCAGGATCGTGACAGCGAGCAGGGCAAGCAACGGCAGGTGCCACAGGGTGGGTACGCCGAGGCCGACCGCGGCCGCGCCCACCGCGGAACCGGCGACGGTCCCCAGGCTGAACGCAGCGTGGAACCGCGGCATCACGGTGCGGCGCAGCTGACCCTCGACGAGCGCACCCTCGACGTTCATCCCGACGTCCCACACGCCAGTGCCGATGCCGTAGAGGAACAGCCCCGGCGCAGCGAGCCAGACCTGCTGGACCTCGAGGGAGACCGAGACCAGCGCCAGGCCGAGCACGCTGCTGCCACCCGCGGCCCTGATCATCCGCACGGTCCCGAACCGCTCGATGGCGGCGCCGGTGGTCGGCATCGACAGCAGCGACCCGGCCGCGATCGCCAGCAGCAGCAGGCCGAGCTGGCCGTTGTCGAGTCCCAGGGCGGACCGCGCCTCGGGGATGCGTGAGATCCAGCTCGCGAAGAGCAGTCCGTTGAGGAAGAACACGAGTGCCACCGCGTTGCGGGCAGCAAGGGTGGAGGTCACGGGGCAAGCAGACCAGATGCCGGCGTGGATGCTCGCCGCGGGCTCCGGCGGGACCTCCGCCCCTGCAGGTGACTACCTGGGTCCCTACGCAGAGAGCTCGAGACCACACAGGGTGGAGCGATGAGGGATCGCGGTCACCACGGGCCGGCCTGGCAGGTGTACCGCTGCACCTGGACTGGTCTCTTCGGTGTCGCGTGCACCATCGGAGTCCTCGTGGCCGGCCTCACCCTGTCGTGGGCGGCGATCCTCGGTCTCTACGTGGCGGTGGCCCTCCCCGTCGGGGCCAGCATCTGGTCGCTGGCCGCCGTCTCGGCGATCCCGGAACGTCTCGCCGTGTCGGCCACGTTCTGGAGTGGTGCCCTGGTCGTCACCGCCCAAGGCCTGACGACCGCGCTGGGACCCTGGTCGCTGGCCGCACTGCTCGGGCTCTGCCTCGGCAACCCCGACGGGCTGGCGTGGCTCGGGATGCGCCTCGTGGAGCGGCGGTCCTTCGTGGACCCCGACGTCCGGCGCCTGTTCGAGCCCGCGGTCACCCCTCGGGCCGTGCCGGACCTGGCCGCCCTGTCCTCCCTCGACCTCGAACGGGTCTGGCGCCTCAGCGGGGCCAGGCTGGCCGGTGAGCCGGGAGTTCTGGAGCTCGATCACCTCGCCCGGTTGCGTCGTGCCTGCCTGGACGAGATGGAGCACCGGGACCCGGTCCGGCTCCACCAGTGGCTCCAGGTCGACATCAGTTGATCGCCACACATCCGGCATGGCGCTCGCTCCGAATGACTGGTGACCCAGTTCACTGTCGGATGAGACAAAGGAGGCGCGCGATGGCACCGATGACCAGCCCAGCGGGAGCGACCGCGTGGCCGACCGCGGTGTCCACCTGTGGCTGCGGCCAGGCCCTGGAGTGCTGCCATACCGGGCACTGCCCGCGCTGCGGCACCAGCCTGCGTTCCTGAGCTCCGGGCAGGCGTTCACCCGGCCGGGGTGAATCCCTCGGAGCGCTCCCCGTCGATCAGGTAGCGACCGTCCTCGAAGGACAGGTCGAGCACGGTCGGGCCGGGACCGTTGTCGAAGTTGTCGAAGCGAACCTGGTAGCTGACCGAGAGGTTCTCCGCGTTGGCCGAGATGCTCAGGACGCGCCCGTTGGTGGCGGCCCCCCAGAAGCCTTGATACTTCTCGAAGCCGCCGCTCTCCTGCTGGAACTTCGGCGTGAGCATCTGCCAGGACTGCGAAGGGTCCTCGGCAACGGTCGTGACGTAGTCCCGGATGAAGGACTTCATGCCTGCCTCGGTCGGTCCAGCCGGCTTCTGGGAGGTGCTCGGGCCGGACGGGGTCCTCGAGGTCGGCTCGTCGCCAGCCATGACGGCGTACAGCACCAGGCCGAGGACGAGCGCGCCCGCGAGCACGAGCCCGACCAACAACAACCGAGGGCGTGACCGCTCCCCGAGATCGCCGGCCGGGGCGTCCGCAGGTGCGGCTGGGACAGGCGGCAGTACGGCGGCTTCGGTCACCGCGGTCGGGGCCGGCACCGGCGCCACCTCGGTCAACGGCTGGGTCTGGGTCGCGAACTCCGCGCGCGTCGGCTCTCCGCCTGCGGCGAGGAAGTCGCGCACCTGGGCCATCGTCATCCTGGCGACAGGGTCCTTGACCAGGGTCGCGTCGAGCAGCGGGGCCAGCCAGCCGGCGTTCTCGAGGCGGGGCGGCTCCTCGTTGACGATGCGATAGAGCCCGCCGATCATGTTGTCGCCGATGTCGTAGGGCGGCCTTCCGGCCAGCACGTGGAACAGCGTGGCGCCCAGGGACCAGACGTCGGCCGCCTCGCCGCCCTTGCCGCCGGTTGCGACCTCGGGGGCGAGGTAGGCGGGTGACCCGATCAGCAGACCGGTCTGGGTCAGTGAGGGATCGCCCATCGCCCGGGCGATCCCGAAGTCGGTGAGCTTCACGACGCGGTTGCGGTCGACCAGGATGTTCGACGGCTTCACGTCGCGGTGCACCATGCCCGCCGCGTGGGCCGCGGCGAGGGCATCGGCGGCCTGCCACAGCAGCGGGGCGGCGGCGTCGGGTGAGAGCGGCCCCTCCTCTCGCACCAGCTGGCCGAGGTGTACGCCGTCGACGTACTCCATCACCAGCCAGCGGGCATCCGAGTCGTTCTCGCTGACGACGTTGAAGATCGTGACCACGTGCGGATGGTGCAGGCTCGCGCTGAGCCGGGCCTCGCGTTCCGCGCGCGCCATGTCGGTGCCATCCGCCCCCGGCATCAGACCGATCTTCTTCAGGGCGACCTGGCGGCCGAGCACCTCGTCGGTGCCCAGCCACACGGCGCCCATGCCACCACGGCCGATCTCACGCTCGAGCGAGTACCTGCCTGCGATCACGAGTGCCCTTTGGTTCGAAGACGTCTGCCTGACGCTCCATCGTAGGCGTGCTCGGAGGCGCCCCCGTCGAGTCCCAGGGGTGTTCGGAGGTGGACCGGTGTGGTCCGGGTCAGACGGCGCCGACCGAGCGCCAGTAGTCGTTGAGCGCGTTGTTGGTCTTCACGAACCACACGATCAGCCCGAAGAGGAGCAGCCAGCCGAGCAGAAGTGCCCACAGACCCGTCGCCGCGGTGACTGGCGCCGCCTGGCCGCGACGCGTGTAGAGGCCGCCCACCTCGTTGGAGGTCACGAACGGCATCGCGATGCCGACGAAGATCGCGAGCACGAGCGCCAGCACGCCACCGATGCCCTGACCGGTGTGCTGCTTCATCTCCTCGTGGGTCTTGTAGTACCAGACCCAGGTGTAGATCCCGAGCGTCACGATCGAGAGCAGGATGCAGGTCCCTGTGCTGCGGATCTGTCCGATCGGTGCTCCCGGCACGGGTGCGGCACTGGCCTGCTGGGCGTTGGTCGTCTCGGACATGGTTCCTCCTGTGATGACCGGCCTCCGCCGACCGGTTCGGCGTCACAGTAGGGCAAAACCGACACCCGCGCCCAGCTGCGCTCGAGGTGGGTCAGTTGGCTCCACCTGCGAAGGTTTCCCTCATGACCGAGTCGAAGACAGCACCCTCGAGCACAGCAGCTGCGAGCACCTCATCCGGACCCGTCGTGGTGGTCACCGGCGCCAACGGGCTGGTGGGCGGTCGGGTCTGCGTCGCGTTGTTGGAGCGCGGTGCCACCGTGCGGGCCGTCGTACGCCGACCGGGCACTGCACCTGAGCTGGCCGGAGTCGATGAGTGGGTCGGGGAGTTCCACGATCCCGACTTCGCGGCCAGCGTGGTCACCGGCGCCGACGCCGTCGTCACGACCGTGCACCCGATGGGCTCGGACCGGGAGACCCAGCACCGGATCGCGGTCGAGGGCACACCCGTGCTGGCCCGCGCGGCCCGCGACGCAGGGGTGCAGCGTCTGGTGCACATCTCCACTGCGGCCGTCTACGACCGCTCCCCCGAGGCCGCTGGCGACCGGGACGAGTCCGCGCCGCTTGTGCCCGACGACGCGAACGACTACGCCGTCACCAAGCGCGACACCGACCTGGCGCTCGCGGCGATCGACGGCCTCACCCGGGTCCTGGTGCGGCCTCCCGCGATCCTCGGCGTCGGGGAGACCTCGGTGTGGAACACACTGCGCCCCGCTGCCATCCGCGACGACGAGGGGGCTCGGCACGCCATCCGTGACCAGACCTTCGCCTGGATCCACCTCGACGACCTGGCCACCTTCAGCGCCGACGTCGCGACCGGGCGAGTGCCCAACGCGACCGATGCTGAGCAGGGACCGGTCGAGGGCGCCTGCACTCCGGTCAACCTCGCCGGCACCGAGCACGCGACCGTCGGCGACTACTACGAGACGGTCACCAGTGCCCTCGGGGTCGACCCGATCTGGGACGACACCCCCGCCTGGACCGGGCGGTTCAGCGCCGACCGCGCCCGAGGATGGGGCTGGACACCCGCGGTGGACCTCGGCACGGCCCTGACCGAGCTCGGGGACGGGCTGCGCCAGTAGGGACACCTCGATCGCTCAGGGTCGTCGGTGGAACTGGATGTCGCCGTTGGGCAT
>JBDSBU010000212.1:0-11981 GCA_039921445.1 Marmoricola sp.
AGGTTGATCGCGAGGCCGTCGACCTTGAGCTCACACAGGTACGCCGGGTCGGTGATCCCGTCGCGCGCCAGGCGCGCGGCCCAGGTCTCCAGCTCCTCGTAGGAGAAGGCGTTGTCGAGGCTCTCCATCCGCTCCAGGTGGTCGACCGGGGTGAACTCGGTGGAGACCGCGCCACCGACCTTCTGCGTCGGTGAGTCGGGCGTTCGCAGGTCAGGCAGCTCCTCCTCGAGCTCCTCGAGTCGACGCATCAGGACATCGAACTCGGCGTCGGAGAGGGTGGGGTCGTCCTGGACGTAGTAGCGCCAACGAGCATCCTCCACCTGCTCGGCCGTCACCCGGTGCTCCTGCCGCAGACCGGAGCTGGGATCACGCGTCTGGGTGGTCTGGGAGACCCGGCTGGTCTGGGCGGGCTGGGTAGGCTGGTCGGACTGCGTCTGGTTCTCCTCCGTCACGACTCCCATCTTGCCGTGCGGCACCGACACGGCACCAAGGCGACCTGGGTGGCAGGTCAGCACCCCATCCGGGTCCGTGATGGCTACGAACGACAGTCATACAGATCGGAGCCCCCGCATGCCTTCTCCCGGACTCACCCGGACCACACCGGTGTTCTCGCCACGCGGCATCGTGCTGATGCTGCACGGCGGCGCCAAGACCGGCCTCAAGCCCGTGGGGTCCCGTAGTGCCTCGTTCCGGCGTACGTCGACGATGCGGGACGTCCTCGAGCCCAGGATCCTCGGCCATGGACTGTCCTTGTGGCTACTGAGATTCAGCGTCCGTGGCTGGAACGCCGATGCGTCTGAGGATCCCTCGCCGGTGGTCGATGCGCGCTGGGCGATCGACCAGGCGGCCAGCGCACACCCTGACCTCCCCGTGATCCTGCTCGGGCACTCCATGGGCGCCCGCACCGCCGTGCACGTGGCCGACCATGACCAGGTCGCCGGAGTCGTCGGCCTGGCGCCGTGGCTCGAGCCGGGCGACCCCGTGGACACCCTCAGCAAGAAGCACCTGATCGTCGGGCACGGCAGCCGGGACAAGATCACCTCCGCCTCGGCCACTCGGGCCTACGTCGATCGTGCCGCTGGCGTCGCCGCGAGCGCACAGTTCGAGGACATGGGACGGCTGGGGCACTACATGCTCCACCGTCCGCAGGAGTGGAACGCCTTCGCGCTGCGCTCGACGGTGGAGATCCTCAAGCGAACCCTGACCGACGACGACCAGCTCGGTGACAGGACCGCGTCACGACCGGTCGGCTGACACCGATCGTGCCGGGCGGACCGAGGGCCGCGGAATGTCCCTGCCGCATCGGCTGTTGAGTTCCCCGATGTCCTCAGCCGCCACCTCCCCGACCTCCTCGCCCGCCTCGCCCGGAGACGGCGCAGGATCCGTGCGGGTCCCGGTCCTGGTCGGCCTGCTCTTCGGGCTGGCTGGTCTGGGAAGCTCCTCGGCAGCGATCGCGTTGCCGGTCCTCGGCGCCGACCTCGGTGTCGGCACTGGCATCGGCGCCTGGGCGATCAGTCTCTATGCCCTGATGCTTGCGGTCGCCACGGCGGTCTACGGACGGATCTCCGACCTGGTCGGCGTCCGGTTACCGCTTCTCGTCGGTGTCACCTTGATGAGCCTCGGGGCCCTTGCCGGCGCCCTCGCGCCCAGCTTCGGGGTGCTGCTCGCCGCCCGTGTCCTCCAGGGTGCCGGGGCCGCCGCCGTACCGACCCTGGGCGTGGCCATCATCAGCGCCCGCTTCGCCGGCTCGGTCCGCGGAGCCGCGCTCGGACGCGTGGCAGGCATCGCCGCCGCGGTGAGCTGTCTCGGCCCGCTGGCGGGTGGGGTCGTGGAGGGCCTGTTCGGCTGGCGGGTGGTGATCGCGCTGCCGATGCTGGGTGCGCTGCTGCTCCCGCTGCTGTGGCGCTGGGTGCCCACCACGGGCAGCGGTGCTCGGCTCGACCTGATCGGCGCCGTGCTCGTCGCCGGCACGGCCGCCGGGGTGGTGCTGCTGGTGCAGTCCCCCTCCACCGGACCGTTGGTCGCGGTCGTGGGAGCCACGCTGGCGGTCCTGGGCGCCCCCGCGGTGGCAGGCTGGGTACGCCGTCGACCACACGGATTCCTCCCGCTCACGGTGATCCGCAACGCCGTCGTCGTACGCAGCGCGACTGCCTCCGCAGCGATCCCGGCAGCTTGGTTCGCGCTGCTGATCGCCGTGCCAGCGGTGCTCGTCGGTCGTGGCTGGGAGCCCTGGGAGGTCGGTGTCGCGCTGATCCCGAGTGCGGTCACCGGCCTGGCGGCACCCAGACTGGCCGGCCCCCTCCTGACCAGGGTGGGACCCTCACGGTCATTGGCCCTGGCGGCGTTGGTCTCCAGCGGGGCCCTGGCCGTCGCCGCGGGCGGTGCCCTGATCGGCTCTGCCGTGCTGCTCGTGCTCGCAGTCGTCGCCGTCACCTTCGCCTTCGGCCTCGGTCAGCCCGCGCTCATGGAAGCCGTCGGCGATGCCGTCACCGACGACGTCCGAGGCGTCGCTCTCGGTGTCGCCACGCTCTTCTTCCTCGTCGGCGGCGGGGTCGGCTCGGCCGTGGTCGGCGGCCTCGGCGACGCGGTCAGCATGCCCTTCGCCCTGGCCGTGCTGGCGGTCCTCCCGCTCGCAGGGCTGGTCGCGCTCCGGCCGCAGCTCGCCTCCGCGCCCGCCTGACCCCCCTGGCGTGGGCGAGGTCACGTGCCGCAGATGAAACCTCCTCGGCTACTGGGTCGTCCTACCAAACAACACCTGCTCCCGACTTGATGGACACCCCATGGACAACCAGCCCCGTGAACGCTTCTTCGGCCTGACCCCTGCCCAGGTGGGCGGAAGCGTCCTGGCCGCGACGACCGGTGCCTTCGTCGCCTCGTGGTCCGGCGCTGCCGGCACCGTGATCGGCACTGCGTTGGCCAGCGCCACCGCCACGATCGGCGCGGCCGCCTACACCGCCTCGTTCCGGCGGACCGGCCACGTGGTCCGGCGTACGGCAGCACAGGTGCGGCCCGGCACCCGCGCGGTCATCGACCCCGTCAGCACGGCAACCCTCACCCCTGCCCCGGACGTCACCTCCACGCCACCCGCACGACGCATCGAGCTGCCCTGGGGGCGGCTCGCGCTGGCCAGCACCGCGATCACTCTCGCGGTCCTCGGTGGAATCACCGGGCTGGAGATGGTGACCGGCCAGCCGGTCTCGACGTACGCCGGGGGCACCTCGACCGGGACCACCGTCGGGCAGGTCCTGAGCAGCGGCACCTCGACGACGGGCACCGCTCGCAAGGACTCGAGCGTGCCGTCGACTCCGAGCCCCACGCCCACGCCGAGCGAGACCAGCTCGCCAGACGTGACCCCGAGCACACCGGCTCCCTCAGCGCCAGTGCCGACACCGAGCCCCTCGGCCACCACCCCGACCCCGAGCACGTCGGCGTCCCCGGGCAGCACCTCGCCCACCCCGAGCTCGGACCCCACCCCCTGAGCGCTTGGGGCTGAGCCTTGCGCGGAGTCAGCACCGGGTCAAAAGAAATCTTCGGCCAACGGGAATCGAATTCACGCCCCGCCGGTTCTGTTCTTCTGTCACATGAAACGGAACGGTTCCGTTTCATCCCCGCAGGCCGAGGAGGTTGCCATGCACAAGCTCGTCGGCAGCCGGCCCCGGATCGAGGGAGACCGCGAGGACGAGATCCTCGAGGCCACCTTGGACCTGCTCCTCGAGGTGGGGTACGACCGGCTGACGCTGGACGCCGTGGCTCGTCGCGCACGAGCCAGCAAGGCCACCCTCTACCGCCGCTGGGAGGGAAAGCCCAGCCTGGTCGTGGACGCGATGGTTCGCAGCAAGCAGGCCCCTGATCTGACTGCGACCGACACCGGCAGCCTCCGAGGCGACCTGATCAGCACCTTCTGCGGGTCTCACGGGCTCGCCTCGGGTGCCGCGACGGACATGCTCGCCTCGGTGGTGACGGCCCTGGCCAACGACCCCGAGTTCGCCGCGCTGTTCCGTGAGGCCTTCATCGCTCCCAAGATCGCCGTCTCCAGCGCGATCTACGCCCAGGCGATTGCTCGCGGCGAGATCCCCGTGGACACCGACGTCGAGATCATCGCTCCCGCCATGGCCGGCATCCTCCTGCACCGCTCGTTCGTCCTGGGCCAAGCCCTCGACGACGACACCGTGCGGCGGGTCATCGACCACGTGATCCTTCCTGCCGTCGGCTGCTCCGCGGCCGACCAACTCCCACTCCACCTGTCCGCACAGAAAGCACCGATGTCATGACCGAAACCACCAAGGCCAAGCCCGGCCCCGACGGCGCCGTACCCGCGGGGAAGCACGTTGCCGGGACCCACGACCACGTCCACCTCGGATGGGCGCTCGTGCTGATCTCGGTCGCGCAGCTGATGGTGGTGCTCGACGCCACCATCGCGAACATCGCGCTGCCGTTCATCCAGCGCGACCTGAGCATCTCCCAGGCCAACTTGCAGTGGATCGTCACCGGCTACTCGCTCGCCTTCGGTGGTCTGCTGCTGCTCGGCGGCCGACTCGGTGACCTCTACGGCCGTCGCCGCGTGTTCATGGTGGGCGTCGCGGTCTTCGCCATCGCCTCCGGCATCGGTGGTCTCGCCCAGAGCGAGATCATGCTGCTCGGCTCCCGTGGGCTGCAGGGCCTCGGCGCCGCGCTCGCCTCGCCCGCTGCCCTCGCGCTGATCACCACCAACTTCCCGGCCGGTCCCAAGCGCACCCGAGCGTTCTCGGTCTACGCGGCGATGTCCGGCGCAGGGGCGGCCGTCGGTCTGCTCCTGGGCGGCTGGCTGACCGGGCTCCAGCCCGACATCCTCGGGCTCAGCATCGACGGCTGGCGCCTCACCTTCCTGATCAACGTGCCGATCGGTCTCGCTGCTGCGTTCATCGCCCCGCGCGTCCTTGCCGAGAGCGAGTCGCACCCCGGCGAGCTCGACGTACCCGGCGCCCTGTCCGGCACCCTCGGCCTGATCGCGATCGTCTTCGGCCTCTCCCGCGCCGGTCAGCCCAGCCACGGTTGGGGTGACACCGGCACCCTTGCCTCGCTCGCGGTCGGTGTCCTGCTGATGGTCGTCTTCGTGATGATCGAGCGCCGTGTGGAGCACCCGCTGCTCCCGTTCCGGATCCTGCTCAACCGCACCCGGGCGACCGCCTTCTTGACGATGGGCATCGTCCCGGCGGCGATGTTCGCGATGTTCTACTTCCTTTCGCAGTTCGTGCAGAACGTCATGGGCTACTCACCGCTGCACACGGGCGTCGCCTTCTTGCCGTTCAGCTTCGGCATCGTGATCGCCGCCACGATCTCCTCCAAGCTGATGGCCCGGGTCGACCCTCGCTGGATCGCAGGTGTCGGTACGGCGATGGCCGGTGCCGCGCTGCTCGGCTTCTCCCGGCTCTCCATCGACTCCAGCGCCGCCAACCTGCTCAAGGCTGCGGCCGGCGGCGAGACCCACCTCGGCTCCGACGTCAGCTACTGGACGAGCATCTTCCCGTTCATCGCGCTGATGTCGCTGGGCATGGGCGCCACCTTCGTCCCGATGACCCTCGCGGCCGTCCACGGCGTGGGCGCGCGCGACAGTGGGATCGGCTCCGGCGTACT
Source organism: Marmoricola sp. (assembly GCA_039921445.1). Taxonomy (GTDB): domain Bacteria; phylum Actinomycetota; class Actinomycetes; order Propionibacteriales; family Nocardioidaceae; genus Marmoricola. Next base: position 5,614 of record JBDSBU010000212.1, read on the forward strand.
CAACACCATGCAGCAGGTCGGTGGAGCCCTCGGGCTCGCTGCCCTCTCCACGGTCGCCGTGCACTTCTCATCGGTACGCGGCGACTCCATCGGCGCGGCCCTGAGCGCAGCCTCCCCCGCCGGCGCCAAGCCGGACGGGCAGATCCAGGCGGCGCTGAACAACCTCGTCTACCAGGGTGCGTTCACCGAGGGCGCGGTCAACGCGTTCCTCAGCGGCGCCTTCATGATCTGGACCGCCAGCCTGATCGTGTGGATCTTCCTCAACGTCAAGCACGAGGAGCTCGCCGTCGAGGATGTCCCCGAGGGGATGGCCGTCGCCTGAGCCTGAGTCACATGATTTTCACGTTCTCTTGAAAAGCAGTCACTTCTCTGCCTTTGCAACGGCAGAGAAGTGACTGTTTTTCACGTTCTCCTGAAAAACCGCAAGCGAGAAATCCTCGGAGATCCCATCCACTTCGACCTTCTGGGCGAGGTCGGTGACGGCCTGGACCGGGTCCGTTCCCGAGGAGCAGGTCTACCCTCGGCGCCCGATCACCGGACAGGCACACGCGCTCAGCCGAGCTCTCGGGCCGCCTCGTGGACGACGCGCAGCGCATCGACGGCGTACGCCGCAGTCGCCCCCGCCAAACCGCAGGAGGGGGTGAGCACCAGCCGGTCGGACACCTCGCCGGGATCGAAGCCGATCATGTCGAGCAGGCGGAGCACGCGTTCGACGGTGGCTTTGGTCGTCGGAACCTGCTCGCCGGTGGACGGCACCACGCCGAGGTGCACCTGCGCGCCGTCGTCGAGGGCGCTGCCGAGCTCGTCGATGGCCGAGGCGCCGAGCACCGCGAGGTCGACGGAGACACCACCAGCGCCGGCCTGGCATAGCAGGTTGATCGGCACGTCGGCGGCGCAGCAGTGCACCACCGTCGGGGTCTCGCCCGCGGCCTCGAGCACCCAGCCGAGCGCCTCCGCTGCTTCGGGCGGCTTGACCGACCGATGGCGGCTGAACCCCGACGACGTCGACACGGCACCCGCCAGCACGGCAGGGAGCACCGGCTCGTCGAGCTGCAGGATCAACGAGGCGTCAGGCACCCGACGACGTACGTCGGCCAGGTGGGTGCGGACACCCTCGGCGAGCGCCTGGGCCAGTTCGCGCCGGGCGCCGAGGTCGGAGAGCACCTTGTCGCCACGGGGCTTCTCGACCGTCGCAGCCAAGGTCCACGGGCCGGCGATCTGGACCTTGAGCTGGCCGGAGTAGCCCTGGGCAAGCTCCTCGAGCACATCGAGGTCCTGGGAGAGCAGCGAGCGTGCACGGCGGTGGTCGATCCCGGCAGCGTCCGTGAGCCGCCACCCCACGGGCTGGAGGTCGAAGCCAAGGTCAGTGACCAGCGCCACCCCCCTGCCCGTCAGGTCGGCGATCGGGCCACGCGCCGGGAGCTCGGGCAGGTGGGCGAGGTCGGGCAGCGCGTCGAGAACCACCTGGACCGCGCGGGTGAAGTCCTCGCCAGGCATGGACCCGACCCCGGTGGCACGCATGTTCATGCCAGGGCTGCTCGACGGGTCGCCGAGATCGTCGCGGAGCCCACGACGCGCGACCCGGCATACACCACGACTGCCTGGCCGGGCGCGATCCCGGACGCCTCGTCGAGCAGGTCCACCTCGAGCCTCTCGGGGTCGGCACGCACGACCGCGCGGTGCTCCTCGCCATGCGCGCGCAACTGCACCGTGCACTCCAGCGGTACGCCGGCCTCGGGAGCCTTCCCGCACCAGCGCGGACGGATCGCCTCGAGACCATGCACGGCGAGCTCGGCCCGCGACCCGACGGTGACGGTGCCGCTGACCGGCTCGATGTCGAGCACGTAGCGCGGCTTGCCGTCGGAGGCGGGAGTGCCGATCCGCAGCCCCTTGCGCTGCCCGATCGTGTAGCGCCAGCTGCCCTCGTGCTCGCCAAGGACTGCACCGTCGGAGGCCACGATCGACCCACCCCGGTTGATGTCCGCCGCCTCAGGCAGCTTCTCAGCCAGCCAGCCGCCGGTGTCCCCGTCGCTGATGAAGCAGATGTCGTGGCTGTCAGGCTTCGCTGCCACGGCCAGGCCACGCCGCGACGCCTCCTCGCGGATCGCCGACTTGGGCGTGTCGCCGAGCGGGAACAACGAGTGCGCCAGCTGGTCCTGGGTCAGCACGCCGAGCACGTAGGACTGGTCCTTGGACATGTCGTCGGCACGGTGCATCTCGATCAGCCCGTCGTCCCCGGTGCGCAGCTGGGCGTAGTGCCCGGTCACGACCGCGTCGAACCCCAGGGCGATCGCCCGGTCGAGCACGGCCGCGAACTTGATCTTCTCGTTGCAGCGCAGGCACGGATTGGGAGTGCGGCCCTCGGCGTACTCGCTGAGGAAGTCCTCGACGACGTCCTCGTGGAAGCGCTCGCTCATGTCCCAGACATAGAAGGGGATCCCGATCACGTCGGCCGCGCGTCGGGCGTCGTTGGCGTCCTCGATCGTGCAGCACCCGCGCGCCCCGGTCCGGTAGGACTGTGGGTTGCGCGAGAGCGCCAGGTGGATGCCGGTGACGTCGTGACCCTGCTCGGCGGCACGCGCAGCCGCCACGGCCGAGTCCACGCCTCCGGACATCGCTGCGAGGACACGCATCAGGCGGACCCACCCCTCGATGTTGAGGACGAGCCCCGGGAGGCCAGGGCGGCGTTGCGAGCGCGTTCGACGACCGGCCCGATCGCCGAGACCAGCGCGTCCACGTCGGCCTGGGTCGAGGTGTGACCCAAGGAGAACCGCAACGAGGACCGGGCGAACTCCTCAGAGGACCCCATGGCAAGGAGCACGTGCGAGGGCTGCGGTACGCCGGCGTCACAGGCCGACCCGGTGGAGCACTCGATGCCGCGTGCGTCGAGCAGCATCAGCAGCGAGTCGCCCTCGCAGCCCGGGAACTCCAGGTGCGCGTTGCCGGGCAGCCGGTGCTCGGGACCGGTCTCCGGATCACCGTTGTAGATGGCGTCGGGAACCTCGGCGCGCACGCCGGCGACCAGCGCGTCGCGCAGGACTTCCAGGCGAGCCGCCAGCTCGGGTTGCCGTTCGACGGCCAGCTCGCACGCAGCCGCGAACCCGGCGACCGCAGGCGGGTCGATCGTCCCAGAGCGGATGTCGCGCTCCTGTCCCCCGCCGTGGACCAGGGCAGTCAGCTGCAGCTCACGGCGTACGACGAGGGCGCCGACGCCGTAGGGCCCGCCCACCTTGTGGCCGGTGATCGTCATCGCGTCGACACCTGAGGCAGCGAAGTCGACCGGCAGCTGTCCGAGGGCCTGGACCGCGTCGGTGTGCACGGGAATGCCGTGGGCGTGAGCGATCTCGACGACCTCGGCAACCGGCTGCACCGTGCCGATCTCGTTGTTGGCCCACATCACGCTGACCAGCGCCACGCTGCCGGGGTCGGACTCGACCGCGTCACGGAAGGCCGCGAGATCGAGGCGACCGAGCTTGTCCACGCCCACTAGCTCGACCTCGGCGCCCTCCTCGCCCAGCCAGTGGAGCGGGTCGAGCACCGCGTGGTGCTCCACAGCCGTGCTCAGGATGCGGACCCGTCGAGGGTCCTGGGAGCGGCGCGACCAGAACAGTCCCTTGACCGCCAGGTTGTCCGACTCCGTGCCTCCGGAGGTGAACACCACCTCACCGGGGCGACAGCCCACGGCGCGGGCGATCGACTCGCGAGACTCCTCCACGACCCTGCGCGCGTGCCGACCGGAGGCGTGCAGCGACGACGCGTTGCCGACCCGCCCCAGCTGTGCGGTCATCGCCGCTACTGCTTCGGGGAGGATCGGCGTGGTGGCCGCGTGATCGAGATAGACGCTCATCGCCTGACAAGGGTACGCGGCACCCCAGCCAACGGTTTCCTAGCATCCTCGGTGGAGGACGATCCGCCTCGACCACGAACCCAACCACCGCCCAGACCAACCCTGCGACCAGCCTGGAGCACCCATGATCACCATCGACACCGACTCGGGCGAGGCGCCCTACGCCCAGGTCCGCGAGCAGCTGCGCGGCCTGATCGAACGTGGCGACCTGGTCCCCGGCACCCGGTTGCCGACGGTGCGTGGACTCGCCGACGAGCTCGGCCTGGCCACCAACACGGTGGCCCGGGCCTACCGCGAGCTCGAGGGGCTCGGGGTGATCGAGACCCGAGGCCGGGCGGGGAGCGTCGTGACTGGCAGTGGGGTCGAACAGGCCGCCCGCCGGGCCGCCGCCGACTTCGTCGTCCAGCTCAGGTCTCTGGGTCTCGATCGCGACGAGGCATTCCGCCTGCTCGAGCAAGCCTTCGGCTGACGTCTGCGAGCCAGCTCAGTCCTGCCGCACCCGCGCGACCAGGGCCAGGTGGTCGGTCCCGCGGACGCTGGTGACGCTGGTGGAGATGGCAGCGAGCTCCTTGCTGAGCAGGACGTGGTCGATCGCCATCAACGGCCACGGCACCGGCAGTCCGGCCACCGGCCGGGTGTTGCCGGCGGGCCAGGTCGGCTGCCATCCGGAGTTGGCCTCGCGCGCGGCGTCGTGCAGCCCGGTGGCCAGCAGCTCCCGCATCGGCCCGTGGTCCAGGGTGGCGTTGAAGTCACCGGTCACGACCAGTGGCCCCTTGGTGGCGCGCGCCGCGGCCACGAGCAACCCGAAGTCCTGGTGCCACTGGTCGTCGTTGAAGAGCGGCTGCGTGGTGTGCAGAGCGATCAGAGTGAACGGCTTCGGCGCCTCGACAGGGATCCGGTAGGCACCGGTGTCGATGTCGATCCGCTCCTGCTCACCCAGCGGGAACGCCGAGAGCACCACCGTGCCGGAGATCCCCTCGAGCGGATATCCGGCCTCGTGCGGCCAGCGGCTTCCCGACCCGCCGATCCCCTCACCCTCCAGTGCGGCCATGGCGGTGGGGCCCGCCTCCTCGAGCACGATCACGTCGGGTCGCTCCCGCTCGACCAGCGCCGCCACTCCTGCCGGGTCGGCGAGACCGAACCGTGTGTTCAGGCTGAGCACGGTCACGTCGGGGCGACCCTCACCACGCGGTCCGACGTACGCCGGAAGCAGCCAGACGAGGTGCAGCACGCTGCCGGCCAGCGCGAGCGCAAGCAGCGCACTGACCGTTCCTCGCAGTGCGCCTTCCGATCCAGCGCACCAGAAGCGACACCATCGCTGCGCCGACGCACGCGAGGAGGGCGAACGGCACGAACGAGGTGGCCAGCACCCAGACCCGACCCGAAGGAGTGAAGAGCCGCGCCAGGGTGAGTACGACGAAACCGGCCAGGGCCACCAGGGCGAGGAACGTCCCTGTGTACCTGACCGGCTTCATCTTGGCTGGATCAGCCCTTGCGCTTGGTGATCTCCTCGGTGGCGGCGGGCAGCACCGTGTGCAGGTCCCCGACCACACCGAAGTCGACGAGCTCGAAGATCGGCGCCTCGTCGTCCTTGTTGACGGCGATGATCGTCTTGGACGTCTGCATGCCTGCTCGATGCTGGATCGCGCCCGAGATGCCGTTTGCGACGTACAGCTGTGGCGACACGGTCTTGCCCGTCTGACCGATCTGGAACGAGTGGGGGTACCAACCCGAGTCAACCGCTGCGCGCGAGGCTCCGACGGCAGCCCCGAGGGAGTCGGCGAACGCCTCGACCTCCGAGAAGTCCCCACCAGTGCCTCGCCCACCTGCGACGACGATGGCAGCTTCGGTCAGCTCGGGGCGACCCGACTCTGCCTTGGGCTGCGAATCGGTGATCTTGGCACCCTTGGCGGCATCAGAGATGTCGACCGAGACTGCCTCAACCGCGCCGGCACCCGCTGAGGCTTCGGGGTTGGCGGAGTTGGGCTTGACGGTGATGACCGGGGAACCCTTGGTGACCTTTGACTGCACCGTGAAGTTGCCCGCGAAGACCGACTGCGTCGTCACACCGTCGGCAGTGACGTCGGTGGCATCGGTGATCAGCCCGGACTCGGCCTTGAGCGCGACACGGGCCGCGATCTCCTTGTTCTCCGCGCTCGAGGCGAGGAGCACGGCAGCAGGCGAGGTGTCGGCGACGATCTTGGCGATCGCCTCGGCCTTGGGTGCCACGAGGAAGTCCGTGTAGGCAGCATCGTCGAGCTGGTAGATCTTCTCGGCGCCGTACTCAGCGAGCGCCGGCGGTACGTCGCCACCGCCGAAGTAGATGGCGGACGGCTCGCCGAGGCGGCGCGCGATCGCGAGCAGCTCGAGCGTGGGCTTGGCAATGGTGCCGTCGGCGTGGTCGACGACTACGAGAACTTCAGTCATTGGTCGATTCCTTCTCAGACGAACTTCTTGGAGGCAAGGAACTCGGCGAGCTTGGTGCCGCCGTCTCCCTCATCGGTGACGATCTCGCCGGCTG
>JBDSBU010000213.1:0-3881 GCA_039921445.1 Marmoricola sp.
GACGCCGTTCTCCCAGCAGACCCGGCGCAGCCAGTCCTCCCCCAGCCCCGGGTGGCGCTCGCCGAGCCGGGTGAGGCCGGCGAGCTGCTCGAGGTAGGGATAGGGGATCGTCGGAAAGTCACTGCCCAGCAGGACCCGGTCGCCGAGGTCGGCCAGCCGCGCCAGCAGCTCATCGGGGTAGACCCCACCGGCGTCGAAGAAGTCGGTGAACACCATCGTGGTGTCGAGCCGGAGGTGCTGGTAGGTCTCAGTCAGATCGAGGAACTCGGCGTACTCCGGAGCGCCCATGTGCGCGACCACTACGGGCAGCCGCGGATGTCGCCGCAGCAGCCGCGCGAGGTGGTCCGGGCCGGTGAACTCGTTGCCCACCGGACCGGAGCCGACATGGATCACCGTCGGGATGCCCGCGTCCTCGATCAGCCCGAACGCCTCGTCCATCAGCGGGTCGTCGAGGAGGAACTCCCCCACCTGGGCGTGCAGCTTGAAGACCTGGACACCGGCGGTGATCAGCTCGCCGACGTAGGCGGCCGAATCGGGCTCGGGGTAGAAGGTCGCCGACCACAGGCACTCGGGCACCTCGGCGGCGAAGTCGCGCGCCCAGCCGTTGAGGTAGGTCGCGATCCCGGGACGATGGGCGTAGGGCAGCGCCGAGAAGTGACGTACGCCGAGCCGGCGCAGCAGCTCGACGCGTTCCTGGTGGCTGCCGCGGTAGCGGATCGGCCACTCCCGCCCGATCTTCGGGCCGGCCTGGTCGAACTGGGCGTAGACCTTGGCCTGCACGTTGGGCGGCAGGAAGTGCACGTGCACGTCGAAGAGTCCGGGCAGTCCGAGATCGCGCCAGAAGGCGCGGGTGGCCTCCACCGGCTCGGCCAACGCGGACGGCTCGACCTCAGCCAACGTCACCCTTGAGCCGGCGACCAAGTGCCTGCTGCTTCTCGCGGTCGGCCTGCCGCTCGGCGAGCGCATGGCGCTTGTCGTAGGTCTTCTTGCCGCGCGCGAGGCCGAGCTCGACCTTGGCGCGACCGTCGAGGAAGTAGAGCGACAACGGGATCAGGGTGAAGCCCTTCTCGTTGATCTTCCCCTCGATCTTGTCGATCTCGTGCCGGTTGAGCAGCAGCTTGCGCACGCGACGCGGCTCGTGGTTGGTCCAGGTGCCCTGGGTGTACTCCGGGATGTGCACGCCGTGCAGGAACGCCTCACCCTGGTGGATCTCGCCGAACCCGTCGACCAGGGTCGCCCGACCCGCGCGCAGGGACTTCACCTCGGTGCCCACGAGCATCAGTCCAGCCTCGAAGGTGTCATCGATGTGATAGTCATGGCGCGCCTTGCGGTTCTGCGCAATCAGCTTGCGCCCCACTTCCTTGGCCATGGGCGCATCCTCTCAGGAGGGCTCACATGTAGTTCATCGGGTCGACGGGGTTGCCGTCGACCAGCACGGTGAAGTGCAGGTGGCAGGCCGTCGACCAGCCGGTCGTTCCCGACCAGCCGAGCACCTCGCCGCGCGAGACCCGCTCGCCGACACTGGCCTTGTAGCTGGTGGCGTGGTTGTAGACAGCCGTCATGTTGCGGCCGTTGACCCGACCGAGGTCGAGGTAGAGCCGGTTTCCGTAGACATCGGACCACTGCCGAGCGATCACCGTGCCCGAGGCGACCGCGCGCATCGGCGTACCGCAGTAGGCACGGAAGTCGGTGCCGTCGTGGAGGCCCCAGTAACCGTAGATCGGATGCGTGCGCCAGCCGTAGGGCGAGGTCACCTCGCCGGGGACCGGGCGGGACAGGAAGCCGCCCGAGCTCCCGGAGTAGCCACCGGAGCTCTTCTTCTGAGCGCGGGCGCGCTTGAGGATCAGCTTCTTGATCGAGCTCTCCTGCGCCTTGAGCTGGCGCAGCTTCACGGCGTCGGCGGCTCGCGCCCGTGTGGCAGCCGCTCGGGCCGCTCGGTCGTCGGCGACCGCGGAGGCCACCTGGGAGCGGACCTTGGCGGCCGCCTGCTCCAGGGCCTGGGTTCGGACCAGGTTGACGGCAGCAGCCTTGCGCTGCACCGCGACCGTCGCAGTCATCTGCTCGACCTTGGCCTCGCGGGCGGTGAGGCGCAGCCGGGCGGCCGTGAGCCGCTCCAGGGTGCCGCTCTGTCGGTCCATCAGGGAGTCGACGGTGTTCATCTGACTGGTCAGCTCGCCCACGTCCTGGGAGTTCAGGATCACCGAGAGGCCCATCAGGGCCGGATCGCCGTTGGCGTAGTTGTTGGCGGCGAGCTCACCGATCTGGCGGCGCTGCTCGACCATCTGGGCCTTGGCGACCTCGAGCTTGGTGCGAGCCACGGCCAGGTCGTGCTCGGCTGCCTGCAGGCGCACCTGCATCTCGGCGTCCTTGCGGGCGGCCGTGTCGACCTTTCCCTGCGCCACGGCGAGCTTGTTCTGCGCAACCTGCAACCGGGCCTGCGCGCGCCGCAGAGCACCGGCGGCCTGCGTGAGCTCCTTGCTGGACTCCTGCAGGTCGCCCTGGGCGCTGCCGATCTGATCGCGCACCTTGTGCTGTCGGTCGCGCAGGTCTGCGTGCGCAGCGGAAGCCAGCGCCGTGACAGCGACCATGAGAAGTGCAGCCAGAACAGCTGCCGTCTTGGTCCTGCGTTGGCGGAGGGTAGTTCGGGGGAAGGAACGGACCACCGTGATGCCTGTTCATTTGGGGAAGTGAACGAGTCCGACCGTAACCGAGAAGCCTCAGACTTTGAGGTATTTGCGGGTCATCACGAGTGTCGGCACCAAGGTGAGCACCACGCCGAGCGCAGAGATGCCTCCCACGGCGTAGAGCGCGTCTTGCCAGTCGACCCACTCCACGATGTTCGAGCCGGGTCGCAGCTTGCCGTAGATCACGAAGTACATGAAGGCCATCAAGGTCGCTCCCGAGAGCGCCACGCCGATCAGGGCGGCGACGAGCGTCTCCATCAGGAACGGCAACGAGATGTAGAGGTTGGAGGCCCCCACGAGGCGCATGATCCCGATCTCCTTGCGCCGCGCGAACGCCGCGAGCCGGATGGTGTTGCCCACCTGGAGGATCGCGGCAACCAGCAGGAACGAGGCGATCGAGATCGCCCCCCACTTCATCACCGTGATCCAGAAGTAGATCGGTTTCAGCACCTGCCGCAGGTCTCGTACGGCGGTGACACCATCCATCCCCGACAGGGCGGACTCGATGCTGCGGTACTTGTTGGGGTCCTTGAGCTGGATCCAGTAGGACTCCTGCATGTCGGAGGCCTTCACCGTGGAGTAGATCTCCTGCTCGGACTTGTCCTTGGAGATGTAGACCCGTTTCCAGGTCTGGTAGGCCTGCTCCTTGCTCTGGCGGTAGTAGGAGGAGACCTCAGGGTTCTGGGAGATCACGTCCTGGATCGCCGCGCGCTGCGCAGGATCCACCTCCCCCCCGGTGCAGTTGGGCGTGCGGCTGTTGGCGTTGCACATGAACACCGTGATCTGGAGCTTGCTGCCCCAGAACTTCTCGGCCTTGTCGGCCTGGGAGTTCAGGAGCAGGCCCATCCCGACCAGGGTCAGGGAGACGAAGATCGTCACGATCAACGCCACCGACATGGAGACATTGCGCTTGAGGCCGGTTCCGGCCTCGGAGAAGACATACCTCAACTGCATGGGTGGGTCTCAGTCCCTCTCAGTGCTGGTAGCCGTAGACACCGCGGGACTGGTCCCTTACGACGTGTCCGTCGGCGAGCTCGATGACGCGCTTGCGCATCTGGTCGACTATGCCGGAGTCGTGGGTGGCCATCACCACGGTGGTCCCGGTGCGGTTGATCCGGTCGAGAAGCTTCATGATTCCCACGCTGGTGTTGGGGTCCAGGTTGCCGGTGGGCTCGTCACAGATCAGGATCTTGGGCC
>JBDSBU010000214.1:0-7458 GCA_039921445.1 Marmoricola sp.
GACCGGGACAGTCGTGGTCGCCGCCGGCACCTTCCCCGGCTCGGAGACCGAGGAGGCGGAGAAGGACAAGCGCAAGCAGCGCAAGGACAAGTCGGTCTCGGCAATCCTGCACGAGAGCGTTCCCGTCCGCTTCTGGGACCACGACCTCGGTCCGGCGTACCCCCGCCTGTTCGCCGGCCGGCTCTCCGAGTCGGCAGCCGACCAGCGGATCGAGCTCACCGACCTCACCCCCCGGCCCGGACGCGCACTGTGGGAGGTCGGCTTCGACGTCAGCCCCGACGGCACCACGGTGGCCACCACCTGGGTGGTGCCCGAGCGCGGTGGCGCGCGCACCTGCCTGGCTCTGGTCGACGTGGAGTCGGGGGAGACCCGGATCGTCCTGGACGACCCGGAGCACGAGTACGACGGTCCGGTCTTCAGTCCCGACGGAGCGCACGTGGTGGTCGTCGCCCAGAAGCGCAGCACTCCGCAGGACCCGGGTGATGTGCGGTTGGCGCTGTTCTCGGTGGCAGACGGCACGTTGCGTGACCTCAGTGGTGACTGGGACCACTGGCCGGCCGGACCCTGCCGGTGGACTCCCGACGGGTCGGCGCTGATCGTCGTCGCCGACGAGTGCGGTCGCGCCCCGGTCTTCCGGCTCGACCTGGCCAGCGGGTCCTTCACCCGGCTCACGGCCGACGACTTCTCCTATTCCGATGTCCAGGTCTCGCCGGACGGCCAGCACGTCTACGCGATGCGGACGTCGTACGCCGAACCGGCGCGCCCGGTCCGCCTGGACGCCAACACCCCCGACCAGGACTCGAGACCCCTGCGCGGGCCGAGCGAGCCGCCGGAGCTCCCCGGCACGCTCATCGACGTCGAGGCGACTGCCGAGGACGGCACCCGGGTGCGTTCGTGGCTGGTGCTCCCTGTCGGTGCCTCCGCCGAGAACCCGGCGCCGTTGCTGCTGTGGATCCATGGCGGCCCGTTGAGCTCGTGGAACGCGTGGTCCTGGCGCTGGAACCCGTGGATCGCTGCGGCAAGGGGCTATGCCGTGCTGCTGCCCGACCCGGCACTCTCGACCGGTTACGGGCTGGACTTCATCGCGCGCGGCTGGGGCGCCTGGGGTCAGGCGCCCTACACCGACCTGATGGCCGCCACCGACGCGGCCGAGGCGCGTGCGGACATCGACGCGACCCGGACCGCAGCGATGGGCGGCTCCTTCGGTGGCTACATGGCCAACTGGGTGGCCGGTCACACCGACCGGTTCGACGCGATCGTGACGCACGCGAGCCTGTGGGCGCTGGACCAGTTCGGTCCGACCACCGACGCGCCCTGGTACTGGGCTCGGGAGATGACCGCGGAGATGTCGGAGCAGAACTCACCGCACCGGCACGTGGAAAAGATCGTCACGCCGGTGCTGGTGATCCACGGCGACAAGGACTACCGGGTGCCGATCGGCGAGGGACTGCGGCTGTGGAACGAGCTCGCCGCGCAGGCCGAGGCCGAGGACGGTGCCATGGCGCACAAGTTCCTCTACTTCCCCGACGAGAACCACTGGATCCTCACACCCCAGCACGCCAAGATCTGGAACCAGACCGTGCTGGCCTTTCTCGACCACAACGTTCTCGGCAAGGACTGGCAGCTGCCGGAGCTGCTGCAGTGACCCCTAGGCTCGCCGCATGATCGACCTCCGCTCCGACACCATCACCCGCCCCGGCCCCGGCATGCGCAAGGCCATGGCCGATGCGGAGGTGGGCGACGACGTCTACTCCGAGGACCCCACGGTCACCGAGCTGCAGGTCCGCGTCGCCGGGATCTTCGGCCACGAGGCCGCGTTGTTCACCCCCACCGGGTCGATGGCCAACGTGCTGGCGCTCGCGGCGCTGGTCGGTCCGGGGGAGGAGGTGCTTTGCGAGTCCCGCGCCCACATCGTTCGTGCGGAGCTCGGTGCCCACGGAGCGATCACCGGGCTGACGACCCGCACCTGGATCGATGAGCAGGGACAGATCGACCTGGCTGGCATCAGGAGCTTGCACGCCCCCGACATGGGGCCGTTCTTCGTCTCCACCAAGGCGATCTCGGTGGAGAACACCCACAACTTCGCTGGCGGCACCGTGCTCCCGCTCGCCGACCTGCAGGCGCTGCGGGCCTTCGCCGACGAGGTCGGCTGTGCGGTGCACATCGACGGGGCCCGGATCTGGAACGCCCACGTGGCCACCGGTGTGCCGCTCTCGGCCTACGGCGCGGTCGCGGACACGATGGCGGTCTGCCTCTCCAAGGGGCTCGGTGCCCCGATCGGCTCGCTGGTGCTGGGGTCCGCGGAACAGATCGAGGAGGCGCGAGTACGCCGCAAGCGACTCGGCGGCGGCATGCGGCAGGTCGGCGTACTCGCCGCGGCGGGGCTCTATGCACTCGACCACCACATCGAGCGGCTTGCCGAGGACCACGACAACGCTCGTCTGCTTGCCGAGGCCTGCGGTGCCGACCCCGCGTTGACCCAGACGAACATCGTGGTCGTCGAGGTGCCCGACGCCCGCGCGGTCGTCGACGCCTCGCGCGAGGAGGGCGTGCTGCTCGGTGCCGTGGGACCGACCCGGGTCCGGATGCTGACCCACCTCGACCTGACCCGCGAGGACGCCGAGCGGGCGGCCGTCGTTCTGGCCAAGGTGCTCAGCGGCCTGTAGAGCCAGCCTCTGGCGACAGCGTCAACTGCGCCCGACCACCGGGGGGAGCACCCGCACCGCTTGGGCGAGTGCGCGCAGCTCGGCGCCGAAGAGCGCCTGCGGTCCGTCGCACAGAGCGTGCTCTGGGTCGGGGTGGACGTCGACGATGACACCGTCGGCACCGACGGCTATCGCTGCGCGCGACAGGGGTACGACGAGGTCGCGGCGCCCGCCTGCGTGGGAGGGGTCGACGATGATCGGCAGGTGGCTGATCGCCTGAACGACCGGCACAGCGGAGATGTCCAGGGTGTTGCGCGTGCTCGGTTCGAAGGTCCGGATGCCGCGTTCACAGAGGACCACGTCGAGGTTGCCGCGCTGGGCGACGTACTCGGCCGCCATCAGCCACTCCTCGATCGTCGCGGTCATGCCGCGCTTGAGCAGCACCGGCTTGCCGCACTGACCGACCGCCTGCAGCAGCCCGAAGTTGGCCATGTTGCGGGTGCCGATCTGCAGCATGTCGGCGTGCTCGGCAACGACCTCGACGTCGCGGGCGTCCACGATCTCGGTCACGATCGGCAGCCCGGTGGCCTCGCGCACGTCGGCGAGGATCTCCAGGCCCTTCACACCGAGACCCTGGAAGGCATAGGGCGAGGTGCGCGGCTTGTAGGCGCCTCCGCGGAGCAAGGTGGCTCCCGCGGCCTTGGCCATCTCGGCCGCCTCGAGGGTCTGCTGGGCCGACTCGACCGCGCACGGACCGGCGATGAAGGCGAAAGTGTCCGGCCCGATGGGTGCAGCCCCTCCGGCCGGGCCGACGTGCACGGTGGAACGGTCCGGATGGTGCTGACGGCTGACCAGCTTGAACGGGTCGGAGATCCGGTGCACGTCCTGCACGCCCGCCATGCCGCGCAGGTTCAGTCCGTGGAAGGACTCGATGTCCCCGACCAGTCCGATGATCGTGCGCACCACGCCGCGGCTCACGAACGCCTGCCCGCCGGTCTCCTCGACCCGCGAGGTGACGTGGGCGATCTGCTCCTCCGTCGCTCCCGGAGCCATCACGATGACCATTCCTCGACTCTAGGCGCGAAGTCCGGATGCCGGGACGTGGGTCCGCGATCCGGTCGGCGGCCCAGCGAACGGCCCAGGGAACGGCCCTGCTGACGACTCAGACCGCGATGTGGGTGACCTCGGCCTCGACCTTGCGTCGAGGCACCAGCTCCACGATCAGCATCGCCGAGAGCACCAGGGCGCCTCCGCCGAGCATCCGGGTGGTCAGGTCCTCACCGCCGAGCAGGACCGCGAAGAGCGCGGCGAAGACCGGCTCCATGCTCATGATGATCGCGGTCCGGGTGGCGCTCAGGTGGGCCTGGGCCCAGGTCTGGCCGAGCATTGCGACCGCCCCGGCGAACAGCGCCATGTAGCCGACCGAGAGCCAGTCGGCGGCGCCCGAGGGCAGCACGATCCCGCCCGGTGCGGCCGCGACCGTGCAGATCACCGCGATCACGATGATCTGCAGGATCGACATGCCGACGGCATCAGCGGCCGTGCTCCACGCGCCGAGACCGACGATGTGCAGGGCGTAGAGCATCGCGGCGACCAGGGTCAGCGCCTCGCCGTACCCCAGGCCGACGCCGGTGCCGAGGTCACCCAGCGTGAGTACGCCGAGCCCGGCGATCGCGAGGGCCACCGCTCCCCAGGTCAGCCTGCCGATCCGCGAACGCAGCAGGATCGCGGCGAACAGCGGCGTCGCGACGACGTACATCCCGGTGATGAAGCCTGAGATGCTTGCCGCGGTGTGCGCCAGTCCCGCTGTCTGCAGGATCTGCGCGATCCCGTAGAGGGAGCCGAGGACCACCGCGCGGCGACGCTTGGCGGGGGACAGCCTGGCCACCGCGTGCGGCGCGACGACCAGCATCGCCACCGACGCCATCGCGAACCGCACGGCCAGGAAGTCCACCACCGGGACCCGGTCCAGCAGGTCGTGGATCAAGAAGAACGTCGAGCCCCAGGTCGCAGTGATCGCGAGCAGGGCCAAGGTGGCCAGCAGCGCCGTGCGGCGCTCTGTCATGGGCATGCCGCGCAGGTTAGCGAGAGTCCGGGTCGACTCCGCTCCGCCCCCCGTTGCTCGGGGTCAGGACTCCAGGATGGTCTTGGCCTTCTCCAGGCTGGAGCGCACGTCGCGTGCGTAGAGCTTGAGCACGATCTGGTCCGCGAACTTGAAGACGCCCTTGAGCGACTCCATCTCCTGGTGCCAGGTGATCCGGGTGCCCTCGCCCTCGTCGGCGTAGCTGAACTGCAGGGTGTAGGGGATGGTGGCGTCCTTGGAGACCAGCTTCCCGCTGACGCCGGGCTCCATCTCGACGATCTCGTCGTTCAGCTCCAGCTTGCGTCCTGCGACCCTGACCACACCGTGACACTTGCGACCGACCGACTGCTTGTCCCCGGACGTCATCGTGTACTCCACGATGTTGCCGTTGTAGACAGCCACGTTGTCCGGGTCGGTCATAAACTCCCAGACCTCCATCCGTGGCTTGTTGACGACGATCGACTCCTCGATGGTGAGCATCTGTGCTTCCCCCTCACACCGTCCCCGATGGACGGTTCGGTGCCCCGACGCTAGGCATCCTCCGCGCACTCCGCGAGGCTCGGGTCTGCCGTGGTCTACACCGCTGACGAGCAGGGGGTCTCAGACCGGGCTGCCGGTGCGCGAGATCCGCGTCGCGTGGGCGCGCACCGCAGCGACGTACTGCTTGGTGTCCTCGAAGAGCCCGCGCGAGCGCACGGCCCCCAGCCCCTGGTAGTAGGCCGCGACCGCACGCTTGTTCCGGTGGGTGGAGTCGAGCAGCACCTTGAGGGTGCGTACGCCGGCGAGCACGTTGTCGTGGCTGTCGCGCAGCCTCAGCGAGCGCCCGACGTAGAGCTCCATCCAGCGTCCGGTGCCGGGCATCACCTGCATCACTCCGATCGCACCGGCCGAGGAGATCCGGCGCTGCTGCCAGCCGGACTCCTGCCAGGCGATCGCGAGCGCGAGGTTGGGGGGTACGCCGTAGTGCTTGGCGGTGGCCACCACGAGCTGGCGGACCTGCTCGCGGGTCAGGTCGGCGTGCAACCAGCCGTGGCCCCTCGGGCGGGTGGCGTGCCGCACCACTGGCGCGCTCGAGTGGGACACCTTCTTCGTCTTCGTCTTCTTTGTCGTCTTCTGGGGCGTGCGCGGGGTCTGGGCCTTCGGGGTCACGGCGGTCGGCTTGTGCTTGTTGGCCTTCTTGGCCCGGCGCACCGCGGAGAGCACCACCGGGATCTGGACCTTCTGGCCCACCCGGAGCCGGGAGCCGTTGAGAGCGATGAACTCCCGGGTCCACGCGTGATAGCGCACCGAGAGGCCAGTGGCGGTGTTGCCCGGCTTCACCTTGTGGGTGACCAGGGACCGGTTGGGATGGCCGGGCCACGAGGTGGCCGCTTGGGCGAGGGGCGCGGGCACGAGCAGCACCGCGGCCACCGTGAGCGCGGCCAGGGTCGAGATCCGTCCGGTGGCTGGCATCGCGATCCTCATCGTCAGGTGCCGTGCCCGGAGACCGGGTCGGGGCTTCCGAGCTACCCCGCGGCATTAGGAGTCGCAGACGTTACCAGCGTGTCGCATGTGGCGAAAGGTGCTGGTGTGATATCAGGTCAGACCTCGGTGTCAGACTACGGTGATGGTGACCGTGGACCCCTTCGGTGCAAGGCTTCCACCGGAGGGGTCCTGGCTGACGACGTACTGGACCCCTACGTAGAGGTCGCTGCGCTGCACCTTGACCTCGAAGCCGGCTGACTCCAGTCGGTTGGTCGCCTCCTCCAGACCCATGCCGCGGACCTTGGGGACCTCGACCATCACAGGTCCCTTGGAGACCATCAGGGAGATCACGTCGGTGCGCTGGCCGGTGCCGGTGTTGGGCGTCTGGGCGATCACGTCACCCTTGTCGACCGAATCGCTGTTGACCTCGGTGGTCTCGACCTCGAAGCCGAGCTCGCCCAGCTTCTGCTCGGCGGCATCCGCCGGCTTGCCGGTGAAGTCGGGGATCTTGATCGGGCGCGGGCCCTTGCTCACCACCACGTCGACGGCCGAGCCACGGCGCAGCAGGGTGCCGGACTTGGGGTCGGTGGCGATCACCTGTCCGGCGGGGATCTCTTCGTTGAAGCGCTGGACCGCGTCGCGGTAGTCCAGCTTGGCCTCGTCGAGCGCCTGTTGAGCCTCATCGAGGGACTTCCCGCGTACGGCGGGGACGGCGTGACGCTCGGGCCCCAGCGACATCACGGCCGAGACGGTCCCGTCCTTGAGCACCCGGTCTCCGGGCGAGGGGTCGGTGGAGACCACCGAGCCCTTGCCCACGGTCTCGGAGAAGGCCTCGTCGCCGACCTTCATGGTGAGTCCGGCGGCGTCGAGCTTGGCGCGGGCCGCGACCTCGGTGAGGTTCAAGACACCCGGGGTGGTGGTGTAGCGGGCCACGCCGAGGTACCAGCCGGCGAGCCCCGCCAGCACGGCGAGCGCGAGTACGATCGCCAGCAGGACCGGTCCGCGGCGGGAGGGGCGCGCGGTCGGCCGTACGGGGGATACCTCCGGGCGGTTCGTGCCCCGAGGCGGGGGCGACGGCAGCAGCCCCCTGGTGCCGGCGGTCTCCTGGTCGTAGACCTCGTCCGGTGCCCAGCTGCCGGAGCCGGACGGATGCGCTGCGACGAGCCGGGAGAGCTCCTGCGGCTCGAGGATCTGGGCCGGCAGCTCTCCGGTGGGGGTGCGATCCCCACCGACGGGGGTGGTCGGGGTGAGGTCGGCGAGCAGGTC
>JBDSBU010000215.1:0-7066 GCA_039921445.1 Marmoricola sp.
TTGTCGCCCAGGCCGCGCAGATCTGAGGCGACTCGGGAAAGCGATTGGTCGAAGAGCTCGGCATCGGGGGTGTCCAGGGTCATCCACATCTCGGTGGTCGCCGGACCGGCGACTCCTGGGCGTGACCAGACCCCACGTCGTGCCAGGGCTGCGTCTTCATCGGCGATCGCACGGTCGGGGTCGAAGTAGAGCCGGGCCTCCTGGACCAGACGTGCGGCGTTCACTGACCCGATCTTGTCGGGGACGGCGGCGATCAGCCGGTCAGCGAACCGGACCGCGTCCAGCCCCAGGTCACGGGTCTCCCGGGCGATCAACCGTGCCCTCCAGGCGGGAACGGCGAGGTCCTGGACCAGTGCCCACAACCGGGGCAGGCGGTGGGCCAGCTCGAGGGCATCACCGAGGAGCTGCTTGGCCGCGTCCACGCTGATGCTCAGGGCGGCACCGAAGTCGGCCGGGGCGAACTCCGCGACCCACGGCGCCCCGACCCCAGCCAGCGGGCACAGGCCCTCGCCGTCAAACGCGACCTCACCCCAGTGCGCGGGGACCTCGTCGGCCGGGCAGGGATGCAACCGCGCCCACGTCAGGGCCAAGCCGAGTTGGTCAGCCGCAGCGCGACGCTCGGCCACTCGGGCCTTGAGGGCATGCTCGATCACCTGCACCGGGGAGAACCCGGTAGTGGTGTTCGAGGTGGTGTCCATGTCCTCATTCTAATGGCGACCACTGACACAATCGAGTGGATGTTCGACATCTGTGGAGAACTTTTTGAGTGCCTCAACGGGTCAGGGCGCCTTCGCTGCCATACGCGTCCCAGGGGGTTCCCACACGCTCGCTTCGCGAGCTCCTTAACCACTGAGGGCTCCTCCGTCACCCGCGCCCGGCCGGGGGCCCTCGCCCCGAGCAGCAGGGAGGGCTAGGTTCCGTGTCGTGCCCGGACCCATGCGATCACTGACCACATCGAACAAGCTGAAGCTTGCCTATATCGGCCTCGCCGCCATCGACACCTGGCTGTGCGGGCAACCGGGAAAGGCGGCGCATCGGGCACGATTCCTGACCAAGCCGCTGCTGATGCCGGCGCTGGCCGGCTCGCTGGCTACCAACCTACGAGCGATGGACTCCCCGCTGCGCACCCCCACCCTGGCGGCCCAGCTGGGCGCATGGGGTGGTGACGTGGCTCTGCTCGGGGAGGGCACCAAACCCTTCGTCACCGGGGCGGGCTCCTTCGCGCTGGGGCACGCGGCCTACCTGCACGGCTTCTTCTACCACCGCAACCGGACACCGATCAGTGCTGCTCACGGTCCCCGTGCCGTTGCCGGGGCCTGGGCGCTGACCGCACCCGTGATGGCGGTGATGGCGGCACGGCGCCACCGCGAGCTCGGAGGTCCGGTACTGGGTTATGCAACGTTCTTGGCCGCAATGACGGCCGGAGCCCAGCACCTCGACCCCGCGATGCCGGTCTCGGCGCGACGACTGACCGCAGCGGGCGCGACGCTGTTCATGCTCTCGGACTCGATGCTCGCCGTACGCAAGTTCGTCTTCTCCACACCCCCACGGGCACTCGAGACGGGCGTGATGGCGACCTACACCACCGCCCAGTTCCTGCTCAGCGAAGGTGCTTCCCGGGCCTGAGGTCCGGGACGGACGGATGGGGTGGAACCGAGCGTGTCGGTCCCACCCCATCGCTTCCCCAGCACCGACGACCCGGGTCGAATGAGTCGTCGGCACGTCTCGTGCCAGCGTGCGCCTGGAGGAGCGCCTAGCCGACGGGGACAGCGAGCTTCTGGCCCTCGGTGATCGCAGCCCCCGGAAGTGAGTTCAGCTCTTGGATCTGGTGCACCATCTCGCGGACCTTGCCGGGCTGAGCCAGGTCGCCGGCGATGCCGTAGAGGGTGTCGCCGGGCTGCACCTGAACGGTGCGCACTGGCGCCGGGGAACCGCCGTCGAGGGTGGCGGTGGCCCAGCCGCTCATCGTGAGCATCACCCCGAGGGCGAGCACCAGGAAGGTGAGGACGGCGACGACGCGACCACGATCGGTCAGACGTACGCCGGAGCGGCGGATGCGCCCGGCAGTGGTGCCGAGCTCGAACGTGGGCGAGATGCTCAGTGTGCTCATCGGTCAAACCTCTTTCGGGGAAGTGCTCGACCCTTGTGGTCGAGCGGTCGAAGTGCGACCCCTGCTATGTGTTGATCGATGTCTATCTGCCTGCACCGACAAGTCCTGTCGAGCGACCAGTCGATCAGGTGTTCGATCGAACACATGTGCGACGTTAGATCATGTGTTCGGAGGAATCAAGGACTCTCTCGAACGTGTGTTCGCAGGTCTCCTCGTTGTCGGCGGGCCGCGCGAGCGCGGACGACAACCGATCCCCGGTCGAGAGCACGTGACCGCAAGATCGCCACCACGCGACGACACGCCGTTCGAACATGTGTTTGAAGTCCCCTACCTGCTGGACTACCTTGCCCCTATGGCGACTCGTGAGCAGAAGAACGACCCACCCGTGCGCGGCTCGGTCTCCGCGCTGCCTGATGCGGCCCCGGACAGCACCGGTCTGACGCCGCGCCAGCAACGCATCCTCAACGTGCTGCGCGAATCCTTCGAGAAGCGTGGTTACCCGCCCAGCATCCGCGAGATCGGCGAGCTCGTCGGCCTGACCAGCTCCTCCAGCGTTGCCCACCAGCTGCGCGTGCTGGAGCAGAAGGGCTTCATCAAGCGTGACCCCAACCGGCCCCGAGCGCTCGAGGTGTTCATTCCCGAGCTGATGGCCGCACGTCGAGCGATCGCGAGTGCCGACGAGTCCGGCTTCGACGCCACCGGCGTCGGCGACGCAGTCCCTGCCGCACGCATGGTGCCGATGCTCGGACGGATCGCCGCAGGCGGCCCGATCCTCGCCGAGGAGCGGGTGGAGGAGATCTTCCCGCTGCCCAAGTCGCTGGTGGGCGACGGCACCCTGTTCCTGCTCGAGGTCTCCGGCGACTCGATGATCGACGCCGCGATCTGCAACGGCGACTACGTGGTGGTCCGCCAGCAGCCCGACGCCGAGAACGGCGAGGTCGTCGCGGCGATGCTCGACGGCGAGGCGACGGTCAAGACCTTCAGCAAGCGCGACGGCAAGGTCTGGCTGCTGCCGCACAACGAGGCCTACGACCCGATCGACGGCACCTACGCAACGATCCTGGGCAAGGTCACCGCCGTTCTTCGCCGCATGTAGGCAAACCGGCACAGCGACGTCCCACCACCGGCAGGGGCGGCTGGTCTGACCTGGTCCAGGCGGTCGAGGGTCGTCAGCGCCCGATGATCAGGGTGCGCTCCAGCGCCCGCCCGAGCCTGCGCAGGTCGCGCCTGACCAGATCGCCCAGCGTCAGCACCGCCACCGACACCGCGGCCAGCTCGACGAGATCCTCGAGTGCCTCCGGCGGGTGGATCGCGAGGTCGGACAGGGCAGCCAGCATGACCAGAATCCCCGCCACCATGAACCCGTTGCGCTGGCGTCTGCGCTCCAGCAGGATGTCGCGGAACTTCCAGACATCGATCGCGATCGCCACCGGATAGAGCAAGATGATCACGTCGTCGGGGTGCTCCGGCCCTAGCGCGGTGAGGAACTGCATGTTGTGGCCGAGGGGCTCGTGCACCCCGAAGAGCTCGTCGAGGGCCAGCACCGAAAGGCCGAGTCCGCCGATCAGGTAGGCGTGGGCGCGTGCCGCACCCTCGCACCGACCCCCCACAGCAGCACCCCGATCGCCAGGCCGAAGCCCGAAGCCAGCAGGAGCAGCACGACAGGCACCGAGTCGCCGTCGATGAGTCGCGCGGTCTCGCTGCCCAAAGTGATCTTCAAGAAACCGAACAGCTCGATCTTCCGGGCGAACGTCGGGTGATAGACGCGATCGCGTTGCAGCACCCGTGGGTCGGCGAAGAGCACTGCGACACCGAGACCCATCAGGGCCGCTCCGAGCAGCAACCACCACCTGCGTCGCACTGTCGCCCCCCACCCTGGATCTGATCTGCTCTGGCGCTGAATTATGCACGGCCGAGGTGTTCCGGACCGGCCGAGGACAGCATCTGGACCTAACCAGCCGCCAGCCGGACCAGCGCCTTGCGTACGACGGCCGGGTCATCGGTCTGCCACATCGCCGGCAGGCTCGCACGCAGGAAGCCGCCGTAGCGAGCGGTCAGCAGGCGCGGGTCCAGGCACGCGACCACGCCGCGATCGGTGGTCGTCCGGATCAGCCGCCCCGACCCCTGGGCGAGCAGCAGCGCGGCGTGAGTTGCGGCGACAGACATGAAGCCGTTGCCTCCGGACCGGTCGACCGCGCGCTGCCGCGCCGACATCAACGGGTCGTCGGGACGCGGGAACGGCACCCGGTCGATGATCACCAGCTGGCAGGTCGCGCCCGGTACGTCCAGGCCCTGCCACAGGCTGAGGGTGCCGAAGAGGTTGGTGTGGGGGTCCCCCACGAACTGGCGTGCGAGCTCGGGCAGCTGCGCGTCACCCTGCGCGAGGGTGGTCAGGTGCGGCAGCTGCTCACGAACGTGCTCGGCCGCAGCCTCGGCCGCCCGCCTGCTCGAGAACAGGCCGAGGGTGCGCCCACCGGCCGCGTCGACGAGCTCGGTGATCTCGCGCAGGTGGGCCTCGGTGAGCCCGTCCCTGCCGGGCGGCGGCAGGTGCCTGGCGACGTAGAGGATCGCCTGCTTGCCGTAGTCGAAGGGTGAACCGACGTCGAGCCCCTCCCAGGTGCGCGAGGTCGGCTCCGCACCGCTGGCGCTGACCCGGTCCTTGGGGCTCAGGCCCAGCGAGGCCGCGACGGCGTCGAAGTCGCCGCCGAGCTTGAGGGTGGCAGAGGTGAACACGACGGTCTTCTCGGCGAGCAGCTTGTCCCGCATCGGACCGGCCACCTCGAGCGGTGCCACGCAGAGGTAGGCGTTGCGGCTGCCGCGGTCGTTGCGTCCGCCCGAGCGCTCGGCGACCCACAAGACGTCCTTGTCCGACGCGGCAGCCATCCGCTCAGCCGTCTTGAACAGCTCCTGGGTCCAGCCCTTCGCCTGGACGCTGGCCGCATCGGGCTGACCTCCCCCGCCGGACGAGGCCTCCTTGGGGAAGGCCGAGACCAGCGCCCGTGCAGCGTCACGCACCAGAGCCAGCGCGTCCGCGAGCTCCTCGGGCTGACGATCGACGCGTCCGGATTCGGTGGCATCCACGGCGCGACGCAGCACCTCGGCAGCGTCGGCGAGATCGTCGGCCTCGCTGCCCTCGACGTGTCGCTGCGCCCTACGCGCGGTGCGCTCGATGTCGGGTACGGCGAGCTCGTCGGTTGCGGCCTGGGTCACCCTCGAGACCAGCTCGTGCGCCTCGTCGACCACCGCGACGTCGTACTCCGGGATCATCGGGACGCCCTCGATCGCGTCGATCGCGAGCAAGGAGTGGTTGGTGACGATCAGCTGCGAGCGTGACGCTCGCTCCTTGGCCTGCTCGGCGAAGCACTCCGTGGCATAGGGGCAGCGCGCCGCACCCAGGCACTCGCGGTGGCTGACGCTGACCTGCCTCCAGATGCGGTCGGTATGTCGCGGGGCGTGGTCGCGCTCACCGGTGCCCCGCTCCTTGGCCTCCTCCTCGACCCACTCCCGCAGGGCGACCACCTCGGCACCGACGGAGCCCTCGGGGAGCTCGACCAGGGCACCCTGGTCGTCCGGCACGCCTTCGCGCACGCGATGCAGGCAGGCATAGTTCGAACGCCCCTTGAGCACTGCGAAGGAGACCTTCTCGCCGAGCTGGTCACGGGTCGCCTCGATCAGTGCCGGGATGTCGCGTTCGACGAGCTGGTGCTGCAGCGCGAGCGTCGCAGTCGCCACCACGACCCGATCGTGGTGCAGCAGCGCGGGGACCAGGTAGGCCAGGGACTTGCCGGTCCCGGTGCCGGCCTGGACCAACAGGTGCCGACCCTCGGTGATCGCCTCGGCCACCGCGTCGGCCATCGCGACCTGCCCCGCGCGCTCCTGGCCTCCCAGGGTGGCCACGGCTGCGGCCAGGACCTCGTGGACGCGATCTCTCCCGACCGTCTCGTCGACCCCGGGCTTCTCCAACACCCGAGCACCCTACGTCGTAGACCCGACCGCACCGTGAGTGAGCACACAGCCTGTGGGGTTTGTCTGCGCTGCGCCGTCGGGTAGAAGGGTCCTCGCCGTACAGACCGCCATGGCAACCACCCTGTTCCACTGGACGCTGCACCCGTGGGCGATCTACGCCGTGGTCGGGATCGCCATCGCCTATGGCGTCTTCCGCAAGGGCCGTCCCCAGCTGATCAGCTCGGCCTTCACCTCCCTGATCGGGAAGCGCCGCGCCGACGGCCGCGCCGGCAAGGTGATCGACATCCTGGCGATCTTCGCAACGCTGTTCGGCTCTGCGGCCTCGCTCGGTCTCGGCACGCTTCAGATCGGCAGTGGGCTGGAGATCGTGAGCGGCATCGGCAAGGTCGGTAACGGGGTGCTGGTCGGCATCATCACGGTGCTCACTGCTGCCTTCATCGCCTCAGCGATCTCCGGTGTGGAGAAGGGCATCCAGTGGCTCTCCAACATCAACATGGTGCTCGCCCTGACGCTCGCAGTGTTCGTCTTCGTGCTCGGTCCGACCGTGTTCATGCTCGACCTGATCCCGACCGCTGTGGGTTCCTACTTCAAGGACCTGGCGATGATGTCAGCGCGCACCGACGCTGCCGGCGGCGACGGCATGGCCAAGTGGCTCTCAGGCTGGACCGTCTTCTACTGGGCCTGGTGGCTCTCGTGGACGCCCTTCGTCGGCATGTTCATCGCCCGGATCTCTCGCGGCCGCACGATCCGGCAGTTCGTCACCGGTGTGCTCCTGGTCCCGAGCCTGGTCAGCCTGGTCTGGTTCGCCATCTTCGGGGGCGCCGCCATCCACATGCAGCAGTCCGGCGTCGACCTCGCGGGCAAGTCCAGCGCCGAGGGCCAGCTCTTCGGCCTCCTCGAGCAGATGCCGCTCTCCACGGTGACCACCATCTTGGTGATGGCCCTGGTGGCGATCTTCTTCGTCTCCGGCGCGGACGCCGCCTCGATCGT
>JBDSBU010000216.1:0-19121 GCA_039921445.1 Marmoricola sp.
GGCCTGGCGGGCCAGGTTGATCGCGAGGGAGACACGTGACCTGGGGTTGGAGGCCGCGAGATTCGCTGACCGGTTGATCTCCGCCGTCCCCGACAAGATCGGTGCAGTCAACGCGGCTCGTCTGGTCCAAGAAGCCCGGCTCTACTTCGACCCCGACCGTGCGATCGCCGATGAGGACGCAGCCCTGGCAAAACGCGGGGTCTGGTCACGCCCCGGGGTGGCTGGGCCGGCGACGACCGAGATGTGGATGACCCTGGAGACCCCTGACGCTGAGCTCTTCGACCAATCACTGTCCCGGATCGCCTCAGATCTGCGCGAGCTGGGAGACAAGGACTCCCTCGACGTCCGAAGGGCACGAGCGGTGGGGGTCCTGGCCGACCCGCAGTACGCGTTGGACCTGATGTCAGGGCGCGAAGGCGCCACCCCCACCCCTGGTCGTGGGGGGATCGCGAACCTGTTCGTGCACCTCACCCCCGAAGACCTCCAACCCGACCACGCTGAGGGTGGGACCGGTGCGGTCACGATCGAGAAGCTCGGGGCGGCCACCACGAAGCTGCTCACCGACTGGCTGAGGTCCCTCACCGACACTGGTGGGAAGGTGATCCTGCGCCCGGTCATCGATCTGGCTGCTAGATCGGCGGTGGATCGCCATGATCCGCCCGCGGTGATGCGTGAACAGGTGGTTCTGCGAGATGCGCATTGTGTCTTCCCCGGCTGTCACCGTGATTCCAGGTCCTGCGACTTGGACCACATAGAGCCCTACGTCCACGCAGACGACGGTGGGCCTCCTGGGCAGACCCATCCTTCGAATCTGGCGCCGCTGTGCCGCCATCATCACCGGGTCAAGACCCACACCGGGTGGGACTACCAACGCCTCGACGACGGTGCCTACAGCTGGACTGCGCCGACTGGACACCAGTACGTAACCCATCCGGCCAGCCGACGACCACCAGCGACCACCCGGCGCACTGAATCGGCCACACACCCGGCCCGGCTCCTCGTCCCTCCACAGCGCCGACGAACCTGAGCGCCCAGCACCCCGACCCCAGCCCGGTCGGGGACACCGGCACGCGCCCAAGCACGGCGGTGCGCGGCATCGTGGCCAGGCAGTCACTCCCGGGCGCGCTGCTGCGGGATGCGTTCTCGGGCACATGGGAGGAAGACCGCCGTGCGCGGGCGGGGGGTTCCAGGTGGATCGAGGTAAGACTCCCAGGGGGCGTCGACGAGCTCGATCTGGTGCTCACGCATCCATTCCCTTGCCGCGGCGTAGGTCTCCTGCAATCGGTCGGGAGCACCCACGTGCAGCACTGTCACCGCGGGTCCGGCCGGGATCTGCGAAGGCACCACCTGCCCGGTCGCTTCCACCGGCTCCGCCACCGGATAACCGGCCTCCACGTCCAGCGTCGAGCCACCGCGGTGCAGGCGCGCCACCGGTCTGCCAGCGATTCGCCAGCCGTGCGCCATTGCCTCGTCCATGACGACGGACAAGGCCTCCTCGACGAACTGCGTCAGGCCCTCCGTCGGCACTTGCCTGCGTACGACGGCCATCTGCTGTGCCGGGACGTCCACACGCTGAACAGTGGGTCCCGCGTTGCGTTCTGAAGACATCCAGTCTCCCTCCCGATCTCCCAGCACCATCCACCCACAGCCGGAGGCCTGTCGGGAGGCCCATCGGGGCCATTTCTCGCGACCAGCGAGCCATCGACAACGGCTGAGTGCAGCGACGGTGCCGAGGAATATGCGGGTTCTTCGTGCTATCTGCCAGTACCTCCTGGCCTCATCACTCCGCCCGGCGACGCGTGATCAGGTGCACCGCCGGACTCTTCACTGACGCCACCACCCGCGAGCCGACATCCAGTTCGAGCTCCGCCAGCGCCGGCCTGGTGATGTACGCCGTCAGGGCGAACCCGGCGTCGAGCTCCACGCGAACGAGCGCGCCGTCGGTGGTGATGCTGGTGATCTCGGCGGGAAGCTGGTTGCGTGGACTCCGGCCGCCACCCGCCGCCCCCGGGAGCTCGATCGCCACGTCCTGGGCGCGGACGCAGACCAGGACCTGGTCGCCAACGTTGTGTGGCTCGACGGGTTGCTCGAGGGTCAGCGCCGTCAGCTGGCGGGTGCCGACGTCGACCTGGATCAAGTCGTCGTCCACATGGCTGACCACCCCCGGCGTTGCCGTCTCGATCCCGACGATCCGGGCCACATCGGGATCGGCGGGCCGATCGAAGACCTCTTCGGGCGAACCGACCTGGCGCACGGTGCCATCGATCAGCACCACCACCCGATCCGCCAGGACGAGGGCCTCGCTGCGGTCGTGGGTCACGATCAGCGCAGGAATCCCGGAGAGTTCCAACATCCGCCGCAGGTCGGTGCGCAGGCGGGCTCGGGTGGGAGCGTCCAGGGCCGAGAGGGGCTCGTCGAGCAGCAGCAGGCGAGGCTCGGTGACCAGGGCGCGGGCGAGCGCCACCCGTTGGGCCTCCCCACCCGAAAGCTCGTCGACCGTGCGGCCGGTGCATTCTGCGGCCCCCACGGCAGCCAACGCCGCACGCACCCGCTCGTTGCGTTCGCTCGCGCCCACCCGGTGCAGGCCGAACGCGACGTTGGCCTCGACACCGAGGTGCGGGAACAGGGCGTGGTCCTGGAACAGGTAGCCCACGCGGCGATGCCGTGCTGGGACCGACGAGCCGGCTCCGTCGTCCCAGTTCGTGCCCGCCATCGTGATGTGGCCGCCCTCGGTGCGGTCCAGGCCGGCGATGCAGCGCAGGATCGTCGTCTTGCCGGCTCCGGATGGCCCGAAGAGCACCGTGACACCGCCGCCGGCCAAGGGCACAGCCAGTCGTGCGTCCACCACGTGCCGGCGTACGTGCACGTCGAGCAAGTCGTTCGCCGCACTCGCTGCTGCCGGCACCACCGGTCGGACGGTGCGCCTCATGCCCACATCCGCTGCCGACCGCCGCGCCGCTGCAGCGCGTAGGTCAAGGTCAGCACCACCAGTGAGAAGACCAGGAGCACCGCGCTGGTTCGTCCAGCGCTCGCGTAGTCGAAGGCCTGGACCGAGTCGTAGACCGAGATCGAGACGGTTCGGGTCTCACCCGGGATGTTTCCACCGACCATCAGCACCACGCCGAACTCGCCCACCGTATGCGCGAAGGTCAGCACGCAGGCCGTGGCCAGTCCTGCACGCGAGAGCGGCAGCACCACCCGCAGCAGGGTTCCGGCGCGGCCCCTGCCAAGAACCTCGGAGGCCTCCAACAGCCGACGGTCCACTCCCGCGAACGCGGCCAGCAGCGGCTGTACGGCGAACGGCAGGCTGTAGAGCACGGAGGCCACCAGCAGGCCGGTGAAGGTGAAGGCGAGCGTTCCGCCCGTGGTCTCCTGCCACCATCGTCCCAACGGGCTGCGGGTCCCCAGCGTGACGAGAACGTAGTAGCCCAGCACCGTGGGCGGCAGCACCAGAGGCAGTGCGACCACGGCTTCGAGGAGGACCGTCCATCGCCGCCGGGTGAAGGTGAGCCAGGCTGCCAACGGCACGGCGATCACGATCAGGATCGCGGTCGTCGCCAGGGCGAGCCTGAGGCTGACCCCGATCGACTGCCAGTCCACGCCTCAGCCCCGCGGGAGCGTGAAGCCGTAGCGAGCGAGGATCGCGGTCCCGCGCTTGCTGAGCAGCTCCTCGCGCAGCAGCTCGCCCGGGTGCGCGGTGGTGTTGGTGAGGACAACGCCCCCCTGATCGAGCCGGGGGTAGAGATCTGCCGGGAGCTCGTACCACTCCCCCACGCCGCGGGTGGCGTCAGCGAGCACCAGCGACTTGGCCACCAACCCGGCGTCGGCGTTGCCCGACTGCACGAACTCGGCAGCCTGCGCGATGTTCTCCCCGAGCACGAGCTTGGGGGCCACCGCGTCGTAGACCCCTGCCTTCTTGAGTGCAGCGACCGCGGCCATGCCGTACGGCGCGTGCTCGGGGTTGGCGATCGAGACCTTTCGGACGTCCGCTCCGGTGAGCACCGAGAGACCCTTGGTCGGGTCCACGCTCGAGCCTTCAGGAACCCAAAGCACCAGCCGGCCGACGGCGTAGGCGAACAGGTTCGTCTGCTCGGCCTTGCCCTCCTCGACCAGCTGGCGGGGGTAGGAGAGGTCCGCACTGAGGTAGACGTCGGCGGGCGCGCCGTTCTGGATCTGGGTCAAGAAGGTCCCCGATGACCCGTAGCTGAGGTTCACCTTGACCTCTGGGTGGTCGGTGCGGAGGTTGGCGACCACCTCGTCGAGGGCGAACTTCAGGTCCGAGGCCGCCACCACCCGGATCGTGGGTTGATCCGAGGTCTTCGCTCCGGAGCCCCCACAAGCGGTCAGCAGCGAGACACCCAGTGCCAGCGCCAGCGCGAGGGCCAGCCGGCGGTGCCCCTGGGCGGGTGCAGGTGGGCGGCTCATCCGCGCGACCGGTGCGGCTCGATCGGCTCGACGATCACCGTGGTCGACTTCACGACAGCCGCAGCCAGGGATCCGGGTTCGAGGGCGAGCTCGTCGGCGGCCTCGCGGGTCATCAGCGACACCAAGCGGAACGGACCCGCCTGGATCTCCACCTGGGCCACCAGGCCATCTCGGCGTACGTCGGTCACGATGCCGGTCAACCGGTTGCGGGCGGAGTTGTTGGGGCGGTCGGGCTCGTCGTCGCGTCGCTCACGGACGAACGCCGCGACCTCGGCTCCGGCGATCAGCATCGCCCCCGAATGACCGGGGTGTGCCTCGTCACCGGGTCCGGCGGGCTCCGCCACAAGGCGGCCCTGGTCGACCCACCGCCGCACGGTGTCGTCGCTGACCCGCAGCACAGCTGCAACCTCACTGATCCGCAGATGCGTCATGCGATTCAGGTTACACCCGTAGGTGCGGGTCGCTCAGGAAGTCCAACCTCCGCAGGCAGAGCCTGCGCGACGACCTCGCCGAACGGGCGCGGGGGTCAGGAAGCGACAGAGACGCGCTGGTAGTGGCGCATGTTGCGAGCCAGCATCGAACGCATCCGCTCGGCCTCGGCGCTGCCGTCGGAGGCAATGGTGGCCAGGAGGTCGTTGACGTCACTGGGGGTGGAGTAGGTGGCCAGATCGCGCTCGAGGTTGCGCCCCTGCGTCCGGGCACGGCGGCGGTCGCGAAGGTCGTCACGCACGGTCGCGATCAGCTGCCGCGTGCGGGAGGGGCTCGAGTGATGACGTGGTGTGTAGTTCATGCTTCAAGTATCCGGTTTGTTCCTCCATACGTCCAATGACGGAAACCGCACAAACCCATGCGCTAGTGTCATGGATGTGGACACCGATGTCTTGCGCTGGTTCCAGCTTGTGGTCGACGGTGCGACCGTCACCGAAGTGGCTGAGCTGCACCGAGTCAGTCAACCGGGCGTCTCCAGAGCGCTGATGCGGCTCGAGACCGAGGTGGGTGCGCCGCTCCTGCACCGGACCGGACGACTGCTGCGTCCGACGATGGCGGGAACGGTCTTCAAACGACACGTCGACATAGTGCTGCACCGACTCGATGATGGCCTGGCCGACCTCAATGAGCTGATCGATCCTGAGACCGGCACCGTCGTCGTGGCCTTTCAGCTCTCACTGGGCACCTGGCTGGTGCCGGCGATGATCAGCCGCTTCCGTGAGAAGCATCCGCGGGTCGAGTTCCGGCTCGAGCAGTCCGATGACGCGCTCGGTTCCTCCCTGGTCGCCAACGGGACCGTCGACTTGGAGTTCACCGCGCGTCACCCACGCAGTTCGGAGGTGCACTGGGAGCACCTCTTCGACCAGGCGCTGCTTCTGGCCGTGCCCCCCGGGCACCCGTTGGCAGGTCGCCGCGAGGTCTCCTTGGCGGAGGTGGCCGACGACGACTTCGTGATGCTGAGACCGTCCTGGGACCTGCGCCGCCTGTGCGACGACCTCTGCGCCACCGCCAACTTCGTCCCCAGAGTCGCTTTCGAGGGTCATGACCTACCCGTCGTGCGCGGCTTCGTCGCTGCGGGGCTGGGGGTCGCGATCGTGCCGGCCTTCTACTCGGAGGCTCGCCCCTCCGCACCCCGCGACGACGAGCTGATCCCCTTGACCGACCCAGGCGCCTACCGTCAGGTGGGCGTGACGTGGCCCCACAGCCGTCCCCTGCTCCCCTCGGCCGAGTTGTTCCGGGCGCACGTGGCCGCCACCCGCAACCCGGGACGGATCTCCGCGCGCGGCTGACGGCGGGTTCAGAACCGACCGCACCGCCCCGACGTCTCAGCTGTGTTTGGTCGAGCGGGTGTCGAGCTCGGCCCACATCACGGTGGCGCCGACCCTTACGTCGTACCCCCAGCGGTCAGCCAGCTTGTCGACCACGGCTACCCCTCGTTCGGGCTTGGCCGGTGCGTTCGCAGGACGCGCTGACTGGGCACTGCCGATGTCATCGACACGCAGGCGGACCACACCCCCGACACGACTGACCTGACCACGGAAGGGCGACTCGCCGATGGTCAACGAGTTTGTCGCAAGCTGGGAGGCAATCAGGTTGGCGTCCCAGAGCAGATCGTGCTCACCCCAGGAGCGCAGCACCTCGGCGACAAAACGACGCATGGCTGCCGCAGCCTCTGGCACCGGCAGGAAGACTTCGTACTCCTCGGACCGGTCCGAGGGTCTCGCCCGACGTGGCACCGCAAGCGTGTAGTTCGCGGGAGGGCTGATGGAGGAGTGCGTCTCGCAGACCTTGGCGATGTCATCGAGACCAGCCTCGCGGAGCGGGCCGGTCGGATAGGCGCACAGCAGGTGGAACTCCCTGGCTCGCTTGCCCGCGCGAGCACGTCGCCCACGCTCGCGCGGGATCTCGGCTCGTCGGGAGCGCCATCGACCATGAACTGCGCCAGAGTCTCCGCCGCGTCCAAGGTGACGTAGTCACCTGCGGCGCGCGCAGCCACATCATCGATCCCGTGTACGTCCCGCAGGGCCAGATCGAGGCCGGCCTGGTGCGCTGGGGTGGCGACGACGACGACACGTTCCCCATGGCCCAGCCCGGAGACCACGTAGCGCACCAGAGAAGTCATCGCCTCGCCGTCGTGGTCATAGAAACCAACGGCGTGGTCGTGGGGAACGCGAGACCCCCTGTTTTGGGTCTCGTAACCGGACAACCTTCGCACCCGATCCGTGGATAGTCTCTCGATCATGCTGGCCGCCGGTGACCGTCTCGCTCGCCTCCTGCCATTGCTGCGCTGGCGCTCGCGCGTCGATCGGGGCAGCGCCCGCCTCGACCTGATCGCTGGTCTGACCGGCGCCCTGATCGTGCTGCCTCAGGGGGTGGCCTTCGCGACGATCGCCGGGCTGCCGCCGGAGTACGGGCTCTACGCAGCGATGGTCCCGGCCGTCATCGCCGCTCTCTTCGGATCGAGCTGGCACCTGGTGACCGGCCCCACCACTGCGATCTCGATCGCGGTCTTCGCCTCGATCTCCCCGCTCGCCGAGCCCGGCACCAGGGAGTACGTCGGTCTGGTCCTTACCCTGACCTTCCTGACCGGCCTGTTCCAGCTCGTCATGGGCCTGGCCCGGCTGGGCGCGCTCGTCAACTTCATCTCGCACACGGTCGTGATCGGGTTCACCGCCGGGGCTGCCGTCCTGATCGCCGGCAGCCAGGTCAAGAACTTCCTAGGGCTGGACCTCGAGCGCGGTCTGGCATTGCACGAGGTGCTCTACCAGTCCGCGTCTCGTCTCGACGAGGTCAACCCGGCGGTGGTGACCGTCGGGACGCTCACCCTGGCCTCCGGCATCATCTTGCGCCGCTTCTTGCCGAAGCTGCACATGATCTTGGCGCTGGTCGTCGGAAGCCTGGTCGCGCTGGCCCTCGAGCGCTATGCGGGAGCCACCGACATCTCGACCGTGGGCGCCCTCTCGGCATCGTTGCCGCCGTTCTCGATGCCCACACTTTCCCTCGGCGCCCTGGAGCAGGTGGTCTTTCCTGCGCTGATCGTCACGATGCTCGGTCTGACCGAAGCGGTTTCGATCTCGCGGGCGATCGCGGTGAAGTCCGAACAACGCATCGACGGCAACCAGGAGTTCATCGGTCAAGGTCTGGCGAACCTGGCTGGCAGCTTCTTCTCCAGCTATGCCTCCAGTGGGTCCTTCAACCGCAGCGGCGTCAACTACGCGGCCGGCGCTCGCACCCCGCTGGCTGCGGTCTACGCCTCCGGGTTCTTGTTGGCCATCTTGATGGTCGTGGCCTCGCTCGTGGCCTACCTGCCGACGGCGGCGATGGCGGGCCTGCTCTTCCTCGTTGCCTTCGGCCTGATCGACTTCGTCCAGATCAAGTCGATCCTGGTCACCAATCGTGCCGAGAGCGCCGTGCTGCTGGTCACCCTCACTGGCACGCTGATCGACCTGGAGAAGGGCATCTTCTTCGGCATCATGCTCTCGCTGATGCTCTATCTCGCTCGCACCTCGCGTCCCGAGATGCTGGCGGTCGTCCCCGATCCGGACCCCGACAGCTACTACTACGTTCCGGCCGAGAACAAGCCGGAATGCCCGCAGTACAAGATGCTCCGGATCCACGGGTCGCTGTTCTTCGGCGCCGTCAACCACGTTCAGGGCGAGCTCCTGGCCCTGGACGAACGAGACCCCCGGCAGCGACACGTGTTGCTGGCTGCCAGGGGCATGAACTTCGTAGACATCGCGGGCGCCGAGCTGCTGGCCCAGGAGGCACGGCGACGCAGGAAGCTGGGCGGAGGGCTCTATCTGTACCGGACTCAGCCTGCAGTGCACGACCTGATGCAGCGCGGGCACCAGCTCGAGGAGGTCGGCGAGGAGAACCTGTTCCCCACCAAGTCTCACCCCATCGACACCATCTACCCGCTTCTGGATTCCGAGATCTGCCGTGGCTGCACGACCAGGATCTTCTCGCAGTGCCACGTGGCGCTGCCCAACGGCGAGCCGCGCGACACCTCGGATCTCGCGGACTACGACGAGTCGAGCGCACCACCCGCCAACCTGTAGCCAGCGGGACGGGAGAACTCCGCGCTCACCGCGAAGCGGTCACCTCTCACCAAGGTATGGCGCCATTCCACTGCACGTCCCTGGACGAGGCCGAGACGCTCTATTGCCAGCGCGGCGACATCTGCCGGGATCTGCAGCATCCTCCGCTCGGCCGTCGTCGGCAGCACCGCCCGCAGGTACTCGCTCCCACCGGTGAGGGTGACTCCGCAGCGCACGCGCAACTGCTCGTAGAGAGCGGTCTCGCTGAAGTCCACCTCGAGCAACGGTCGGGCGACCGCAGCCGGCATCCACACCCGGTCGAGCGCCAGGGGCCGGTCACTGGCCAGGCGCAACCGCTCGAGGTAGAACAACGGCGAGGAGGCCTCCAGGGAGAGCCGCTCGGCCACCACCGCGTCGGCACGCACATCGCAATGGCGTACGACGCTGCGCTGGGTCTGACCCGATGCCTCGACGGCGGCGAACAGGCTGTAGATCGATCCCATCGCCTGGTCGATCTCAGCCGGCTCGGTGAGCCGCGAGGTGCGACCCCGCTCCCCTGTGACCACGCCGGCCTCACGCAAGCGCCTCAGCGCCTCGCGCACGGTGTGGCGGCTTACGGCGTACTGCTGGACCAGCCCGAGCTCACCGGGAACGGAGTCCTCGAACTCGCCGGCGCGAACGCGTCGAACCAGGTCATCGTGCACCTGCTTCCACAGAGGAATCCGCACGTCCCTGCTGACCGGAGACGCTCCACCCGCGTTGCCAAGGCGTATCGAACGGCTCATGACAAGGGTGCGTCACGCAGTTTCAGCACGTCGATGAGAAACCGTGCGGCGGCGCCGCCCTCGGACAACGCAAGATCCAGGGCGTCGGGGACGTTGAGCTCGGTCGCCAGCAGCCTGAGCACCTGCTCGCGCGCATCGGTGGCCTCCCCGGGCCTGCCCGCCGCGCCGTGCAACCGTTCGAGCACAGCTGCGGCCCGGTCGAACTCGGCGTCCTCGCACTCCCAGGGCTGGTCCCAGACCCGGTTGAGCAGGGCCAGTCGGACCGCCTGTCCGGCGTGACGCTGCAGCACCTCCCCGATCAGCACGAGGTTGCCCGTGGACTTGGCCATCTTCGCTCCACCGAGCCGAACCTCGCCCACGTGGACGACGGCCCTCGCGAACGGTGTCACGCCAGTCGCCGCCTCCACCATGGCCGACTGGTAGGCGTGGTGCGGAAAGGCCAGATCGGCTCCTCCGACGAGCACGTCGATCGAGTTGCCGAGGCACGCCATGGCCATGGCTGCACATTCAGCGTGCCAACCGGGTCGGCCCCATCCCCACGGGCTGGGCCAGGCCGGGTGGTCCTCCTGCGAAGGACGCCAGATCGCGACGTCGAAGGGTGAGTCTCGTCCTGGCACGTCGTTCTGGTCCCCGAACTCGTGCGAGGCCGCCAGCGCGTCGCTCTCGTCCATGCCGACCATCGCCGGAATGCCCTCCCCGCGGAAGTAGACATGGCCTTCGCTCACGTAGGCCGCTCCCGCCTCGAGCAGAGCGGCCGCAAGCCGCTGCACGGGCCGGATGAAACCGCGCGCATGCGGTGTCATGTCGGGTCTGGCTGCGGAGAGCGCGCGCATGTCCTGCTCGAACAAGAACTCCTGGCTCAGTGCGAAGTCGTCGTAGTGCTTGCCCTTGCCGCGGGCGGCGGCCGTCAGCACGTCGTCGACGTCGGTGACGTTGCGGCACGTCATGGCGTCGACGCCCGTGGCGTGCGCCAGGGAGGCGATCAGATCGGCCCACACGAACGTGGATGCGTGCCCCATGTGCGTGACGTCGTACGGCGTGATGCCGCAGGTGTAGACACGCAGCGGGCCAGGCGTGACCAATGGCCGCCCTGCCAACGTCAGCGGGAGCACCCGCGGCGAGTCGACCGGATAGCGGCCAGCCGTGCCGACCACACCGGAGAGAGTCGAGTCAGTGAACCGAGCCGTAGGAAAGGACACGTCTCGAGTGTGCCATCGAGACGCCTCGACGGCTGCGCGCGGGTGCGGACCGAGCCCTTGCCGAACGCGGACCGGGGCCCTTAACGTTGTCTAAATGTCCGGTCATATCGGAGGTACAGCGCATGCTTGAGATCGAAGTCATCGACACCAGCGAGCTCGGGGACCGCAGCTACGTGGTGCACGACGGCAGCACGGCGCTCGTCATCGATCCACAGCGCGACATCGACCGGGTCCAGGCCGTGCTCGACAAGCACGGCCTCACCGTGGCTGCGATCGCGGAGACCCACATCCACAACGACTACCTGACCGGCGGGCTCGAGCTCGCTAGGCAGTCAGGCGCCGACTACCTCGTCTGCGCCGACGACGAGGTCGCCTTCGAGCGCCGCGGGGTCTCGGATGGCGACGTGCTCACCTATGGGTCGTTGGAGCTGCGGGTGATCGGCACGCCAGGTCACACCCACAACCACCTGGCCTACTCCGTCTCGAGCACCGCGGACTCCGGGGCATCTGGGGACTCCGGGGACACCGCCGTGTTCACCGGCGGTTCCCTGCTCTACGGCAGCGTCGGGCGCACCGACCTGCTCGGCGATGAGGAGACCGACACCCTCACCCGGGCGCAGTTCCACTCCGCCCGCAAGCTGGTCTCCCTGCTGCCTGACGGGACCGACGTCTATCCCACGCATGGCTTCGGCAGCTTCTGCTCCTCCGGGTCCGCCGCGGGCGGTGACAGCTCCACCATCGGGGAGGAGAAGCAGCGCAACGACGCCTTGACCGAAGACGACGAGGATGCCTTCGTGGCGGGTCTGATCGACAACCTGACCGCCTACCCCGCCTACTACGCCCACATGAGCTCAGGCAACAGCGAGGGTCCCGGTCCGATCGATCTCAGTCCTCCCGAAAGCGTGGACGCCACCGAGCTGCGACGCCGGGTGGACGCTGGGGAGTGGGTCGTGGACCTGCGCGACCGCACGGTCTACCCGAAGGGTCACGTGAGCGGCAGCATCGGCATCGACCTGGGTGGCCAGTTCGCCACCTACCTGGGCTGGCTGATGCCCTGGGGCACCGACCTCACCCTGATCGGCGACTCCGCCGACCAGGTCTCGGCCGCCCAGCGCGAGCTCGTGCGGATCGGCATCGACCGTCCAGCAGGAGCCACCAGCGGGAACGTGGGTGCGCTCGTCCCCGACGAGCAGCTTGCCCACTATCCGGTGGTCTCCTTCGCGGACCTCCAGGCTGAGCCGGCGGGCCCCGGCTTCACCGTCCTCGACGTACGCCGAGACGACGAGCGCGCCGACGCCGCGATCCCCGGCTCGAGCCACATCCCCATCCATTCCCTGATCGAGCGGATGGACGAGGTCCCGGAGGGGACACTGTGGGTGCACTGCGTCAGCGGCTACCGTGCCTCGATCTGCGCGAGCCTGCTGGCCCGCGCCGGGCACGACGTGGTGCTCATCGACGACGAGTTCGACAATGCAGTCAAGCTGGGACTGACCGAGACCTCGACCTGAGGAGGAGAAGGTCCCGAGTCAGGCCTTCTTGATCAGGAAGCGGAAGACGCCGCCTTCGCTCGAGCTGTCCACCAACTCATTGCCGGTGTCCTTCGCCCACGACGGGATGTCGCTCTGCGACCCGCCATCGGTCGCCTCGACCAGCATCAGCTGACCCGAGCTGAGCTTCTTCATCCCCCGTGAGACCAGCAGCACGGGCATCGGGCACTTCTGGCCCTTGGCGTCCACTGTCGCGTCGGCATCCAAGTTCATACAGCTCTCCTTCGAGGTCGACCGGTGACTTCCGGCCGGGTGGTGTTCAGATGAACAGGTTGATCTGGGACCGGCTCATCTCCGAGAGGGCGCTCGCGGCGCCCACAGGGTCGCCGACCCCCTCGATCAGCTGGTCCCGGCGCAGGCCCATCAGCTCCATGGTCATCTCACAGGGCCAGAGGTTCACGCCGAGCTCGATGCACATCTCGAGCAGCTCCTTGGGACTGGCGACCTTGTTGTCCTTGGCCAGCTTGCGCATCATCCAGCTGCCGGCACCGCCCATGTTCAGCTTGGAGAGCTTCATCTTGCTGACTCCAGGTGGATTCACTCCGGCGAGCGCCTTGGTCATGGCATTGGTGCCGGTGATCCGGACGTCGTCGCGCACCAGCGGGTACAGGCCCCAGAAGGTGAAGAAGATCGTGGTCTTCATCCCGTATGCCGCTCCGGTGGACCCCAGGATCAGCGTCGGCCAGATCTTGTCGAGGTCGCCGCTCCACGCCACGATCGTCATGCTCTGCGGCGTCTCGTCGTCGAGTGATGAATCGGTCATTGCATCTCCTCCAGCTGGATCCGAAGCATTGCGCTGTGGTTCGCGTCACATTACATTCGGCTAGACGCATACAACAACCCCTTGCCGGTTCCTGTCTGTACGGACATTGGAGAAGCGCTCATGGAAAGCTGGACCATCTCGGCCGCCGAACTGCACGAAGAGATCGCGCGTGGCCACATCCCGGAGATCCTCGACCTCCGCAACACCGACGAGTTCGAGGCGCAGAAGATCGAAGGGCGCCGCCCCGTCTCCACGCGCCACGCCGCGGTGTACGAGGTGCTCGAGGATCCTGAGCGCTTCGCGGCCGAGACCACCGACGACGCAGTCGTCATCTGCGGTCAGGGGAACGGGTCGGCCCTGGTCGTCGAGGAGTTCAGTGGCTTCGGGAAGCAGACACGGTCCCTGGCCGGCGGGATGGATGCGTGGGCCCAGCTCCTGGTTCCCGTCCCGATCGAAGGCGTACCCGAACCCGTGCGCGCCTGGCAGCTCCAGCGCCCTGCCAAGGGGTGCCTGTCCTACGTGATCGGGGTTCCCGGGGAGAGCTGCATCGTGGTCGACGCCGCCCGTCACCACGCGCCGTACCTCGAACTGGCCGAGCAGCACCAGATGAAGGTCACCCACGTCATCGACACCCACGTCCACGCCGACCACGTCAGCGGGGGGCCGGCCCTGGCGGCGAGCCTCGGCGTGGAGTACCACCTGCCGCCCGAGGACAGTCCGGAGGAGATCCCCTTCCCCAACCGTGCACTCGAGGACGGGGAGGAACTGCCACTGGGGGCCGACACCGTGGTCCGCGCTCTGACCATGCACCTCCCGGGTCACACCCCCGGAACCACCGCGCTGCTGGTCGGTGAGCGACTGCTTCTCGTCGGCGACACCATCTTCGTGCGCGGGCTCGGGCGACCCGACCTGACCGGACAGGCCGAGGACCTCGCCCGTTCACTGTTCCGCAGCGTCCACGATCGGTTGGAGCCGCTGGACTCCCGAACGGTGATCGCACCAGCTCACTGGTCGAGCCCAGAGGAGTTCGATGCGTCAGGCGCCGTGACCACCACGCTCGCGCAGGTCTTCGAGGCGACCTTGCTCAACGAGCGCGCCATCGAGCGCTTCGTTCAGGAGATCGTCGCTACGCTGCCCGACGCGCCTGCCGTCTACGACACGATCCGACTGGTCAACGCCGGGCAGCTCACTCCGTCGGAGGACGAGCTGGACGTGCTCGACGTCGGCAGGAACCAGTGCGCGGCAGCAACGACGCTGGGCTGACCGATGTTGGCCGTGGTGACGATCGGGCTCATAATCGTTCGAGGTTCACTTTGATCGACGAGTCAGCACGACCTCCCACCAGGGGGCCTCGAGAAGTGAGCAGCATCGAGGGGATCGACGTGAACGAGGCGATGGCGGCCGAGATTCGTGAGCTGCACGAACGTGTGTGCAAGGCCATCGCCGACCCCAAGCGTCTGATGATCATCGTGACGTTGCGCGATGGGGAGCTCAGCGTCGGGGAGATCGCGGATTCCTTGGGACTCACCCAGTCCAACGCCAGCCAGCACCTGGCGATCCTTCGGGACCGAGGCGTGGTCGAGACCCGCCGCGCCGGCACCACCGTGTACTACTCATTGCGCAGCTACAAGATCCTGCAGGCGATCGACCTGATGCGTGCGTTCCTCGCAGAGCAGACGCCTTTGGCACCGGCCTCAACCGCCCCCCGGATGACGAGCATCTTTCTCGGCTGAGGCCGGCGCCGCGAGGTCAGGCGATGACGGCGTCGATGGTCTTCTTCAGCGCGCTGGGCTGGGAGGGCTTGCGAGGCGCCGTCTTCCGGGCCTCGGCCATCTCGGCACCGAGCTCCTGGAGGACCTTGCGTCCGAGTCCTTCGCGGACCTTGGGGAACCACTCCTTCTCCTCCTCGTCGATGTGGTGGTCGACGTTCTCGATCAGGACGGTGGTCTTGGCCACGAAGCGTTCGTGCTCGGGCTTCATCATCGAGAGCTCCACGACCAGCAGGTCCGCGACGTGGTGCTCCTCGTAGGACTCCAGGATGTCCGCCTCGAGCTCGGGAAGCAGCTCACGCACCCGGGGATACATCACCTCGTTCTCCAAGTAGGTGTGCACCGTCAGCAGTTCGATCATCTTCTCGACCAGGTTGCCCTTGGTCTTCAAGGCGTTCTCGCCGGCCTTGTCGAAATCCTTGAAGAGCTTGCGGAGCTCCTTGTGGTCGTTCTTCAGCATCACGATCGCGTCGGTGGACATGGGGCTCCTCTTGCAGTGTGGGTGGATTGGCAGGCGTTGTGTACCCCGATGGGATCGGGCCAACCCCCTCGCGACGCTGCGGCTCAGTGGTCGAAGTGGTTGATCAGATGTTGCGTGACCGGCCAGCCCCCGGCGTTGCTGTTGCAGAGCACTGTCCAGGTCAGCTCCTGCGAAGGGTCGTGCACGCTGCGGAAGAAGACCCCGGCGTCGTACCCGTCCAGATACACGGCAGGGCCGGACTCGTGCCGCCAGAACCCCAGCCCGTAACGGGCCTTGGCCTCGCGATCCTCACTGCGCGGGCGGAACATCTCTCCGACCGTCTGCTCGGAGACGATCCTGCCGTCGAGGACTGCGGCCCACGTCGAGTGCAGGTCGCCGGCGCTCGAGTAGAGACCACCGTCACCGCTCCCCCGCACCGGCAGGTGCAGCACGTTGGTTCGCAGTCCATCCGTTGCCAGATAACCCCGGGCCGTGTCACCCGGCAGCTCGTCCAGGCGCAGGAATGCCGTGTTGACGAGGCCGGCAGGCCGGCACACGAGTTCTTCGACGACGTCGTGGAACGGGGTCCCGGTTGCCCGCTCCAAGACCAGCGCCAGGATCACGTAGCCACTGTTGCAGTAGGAGAACCGCTCCCCCGGCACGAACTTCATGGCCCGGCCGGCCAGCGCGGGCAGATAGCCCTCAGTGGTTGCGAGCCGGTGCACCGGCACGTCGAGCACGTAGTCGGTGATCTCCCCCTCCACTTCCTCGTCGAAGTAGTCGCCGACACCCGAGCGGTGAGCCAGGAGCTGCTCCACTGTGACCCGCGCATCGACCTCGGGGAGGTCGTCGCCGAGGAAGGATCGCGCCGTCGCGTCGAGGTGCAACGCGCCCGCCTCGACGAGGCTCATCACCGCGAGCGCCGTGAATCCCTTGCAGCCACTGGCGATGCCGAAGCGGGTCGCGAGGGTGTTCGGGATGCCGAAGGCTCGATCCGCCAACCCGTAGGCCCTCTCCAGCTCGGTGTGTCCCGAGAGGTCCACCCGAACCACACCGGAGAAGGCGTGCTCGCGGATCACCTGCTCCAGGCCATCCCGTACGTGCACCATTCTTCGACCCTAACGCCGGGTCCCGGAACGACCGAGTGGGATTCTGAGACCTCTGAGCTGCACCACGCCATCGTGCCGGTCCGACCGCCTCCAGTCGAACAGAACAGGCGGCTGCTCACCGGCGATCGGTAACCTAGTCCGCGGCGAGCCTGCCTGGGGCTCCTCGACGACGATGAGGGCCTTCGATGATCGAGTTCCGTTCGGTGGGCAAACGGTTTCCTGATGGCACCTTGGCGGTGGAGAATTTCAGCTTCGAGCTGCCCTCGCACAAGACCACCGTGTTCGTGGGTTCTTCTGGCTGTGGCAAGACGACGTTGCTTCGCATGATCAACCGCATGGTCGACCCCACTTCGGGACAAGTGCTGATCGACGGCGTCGACGTGGCCACCCAGGACAAGGTCAAGCTGCGACGGAGCATCGGCTACGTGCTGCAGTCCTCCGGTCTGCTGCCGCACCGTCGGGTGATCGACAACA
The DNA here is from genome assembly GCA_039921445.1 of Marmoricola sp. Lineage (GTDB taxonomy): Bacteria > Actinomycetota > Actinomycetes > Propionibacteriales > Nocardioidaceae > Marmoricola. Next base: position 17,058 of record JBDSBU010000216.1, read on the forward strand.
TCGCGACCGTGCCGGTCCTCAACGGCGTCCCCAAGGCGGAGGCGAGGGCCGCGGCCCTCGAGCTGCTGGACAAGGTCGGTCTCGACCGCTCCCTCGCCAAGCGCTACCCCCGACAGCTCTCGGGCGGCCAGCAGCAACGCGTCGGGGTGGCGCGGGCCCTGGCCAGCGACCCCAACATCTTGCTGATGGACGAGCCCTTCGGTGCTGTGGACCCGATCGTGCGCGCTGACCTGCAGGAGGAGCTCAACCGACTCCAGCGCGAGCTCGGCAAGACGATCGTGTTCGTGACCCACGACATCGACGAGGCCTTCATCCTGGCCGACCAGGTCGTGATCTTCCGCAAGGGTGGCGTGATCGCCCAGGCCGGCACTCCGGCCGAGATCTTCGCCAACCCCGCGGACGACTTCGTCGCTTCCTTCATCGGCGCCGACAAGGGCAAGCGTGAGCTGTATCTGCGCGACGGCGACGCGGGCGGGTTGGTGGTGGACGCCGAAGGGCGACCCGTCGGGGTCCTCGGGGACGGACAGCGTCAGAGGTGAACTGGACCTGGAACAACCTCGACCTGATTCTGGAGCTGAGCGTGCGCCATGCCCGGCTCGCCGTCATCCCGATCGTGGCCAGCTTCGTGCTCTCGATCCCGTTGGGGTGGTTGGCCAACCGCAACCTGACATTGCGTTCGGTGGTGATCGGTGGCGGCAGTCTGCTCTACACGATCCCCTCGCTCCCGCTGTTCGTGATGCTTCCGCTCGTGCTGCCCACGCGGGTTCTCGACGAGACCAACCTGGTGGTCGCGCTCAGCATCTACGGCGTTGCGATCATGGCGCGTTCGGCCACCGACGCCCTCGCGTCAGTGGAGGCACCGACGCTTGACGCCTCCACGGCGATGGGCTTCTCCGCGCTCTCGCGCTTCTACCGGGTGCAGCTGCCCCTCGCAGGACCCGTCCTGCTGGCAGGCATTCGGGTGGTCTCGGTGAGCACGATTGCCCTGGTGTCGGTCGGAGTGATCATCGGCTCGCGCAACCTGGGCACCTTGTTCCTCAACGGCAAGCAGCGCGGCATCCTCGAAGAGGTCGTCGTCGGCATCGGGATGAGCCTGTTGCTGGCCCTGCTCTTCGACGTGCTGATCGTCGTTGCCGGCAGGTTCTTGATGCCGTGGACCCGAAAGGCCGCGGCATGAATTTTCTCCTCGACGCACTGGCCTGGATCTTCGACCCCGCGCAGTGGCAGTCCGGGAGCCAGAGCCCGCTGCCATTGCAGGACCGGCTGGTGGAGCACCTGATGTACACCGGTGTCTCGCTGGCGATCGCGGCCGTGATCGCGCTTCCGCTCGGCTTCTACATCGGCCACACCGGTCGCGGACGGCAGTTCGTGATCGCGTTCACCGGATCGATGCGAGCGCTGCCCACGTTGGGTCTGCTCTTCTACCTGCTGATGGTCTTCGGCGAGTTCATGTCCTACGACACAGCACCCATCGTGGGAGCCACGATCGCCTTCGTGATCCTGGCTATCCCCTCGATGCTGGCCGGCGCCTACTCGGGCCTGGAGTCGGTCAACCGGGAGACCATCGACGCAGCGCGGGCCACAGGGTTGACCGAGTGGCAGATCCTCACCCAGGTGGAGATCCCGCTCGGACTCGCCCTGATCGTGGGCGGCGTGCGAGCCGCGACGCTGCAGGTGATCGCCACGGTGACCATCGCGTCGTACGCCGGCCTAGGCGGTCTCGGGCGAGTCATCACCTCGGGCATTGGCCTCAATGACTACGATCTGATCCTCGGTGGCGCTTTGCTGGTCACCGCGCTGGCTCTCGTCGTCGATGCTGTCTTCGCTCTGGCCCAGCGCCTGACCGCCGTTCGCACCGAGGCCCGCACCACCGTTCGTCCAACCCGATGGTCACTGCGACCAGCAGCGCGTGAAAACGCGTGAACACGAAGGGAACTACCTCATGTTCACTACCCGGACCATCCGACTCGGAGCAGCAACACTCGCAACCGGTCTCGCCCTGACGCTGGCCGCGTGCGGGTCGAGCGACCCCACGGCAGCACCGGACTCCAGCGGCGGCGGCGG
>JBDSBU010000217.1:0-8870 GCA_039921445.1 Marmoricola sp.
ACCCTCGACCTGGTCCGCGGTCTCGGCCTGGCCAACACGATCACCGATGACACCTCCCGGCGCCGCAGCATCCTCGATGCCTGGGCGCACACCCTCGACACCGAGCTGAGGCAGCCATGAACGACGATTCGAACCCCGTCCTGGAGGGGGTCCTGAAGGACCTCGCCGACGAGGGCGCCGCCCTCGAGGCGCTGGTCGCTCCCCTGGACGATTCTGGTTGGCGTACGCCGACCCCGGCGGCCGGCTGGGACGTGGCCACCCAGATCGTGCACCTGGCGTGGACCGACGAGGTGGCGGTGGCTGCTGCGACCGACAAGGAGCTCTGGGACACCTACGTGCTGCAGGCGATCGCCGATCCGACCGGCTTCGTGGACGCCCAAGCGCTGGAGGGGGCGAAGGCGTCGTCGGGTGAGATCCTCACCCGTTGGCAGTCCGCGCGGCCTCGACTGCGCGAGGCACTGCAGGCCTTTCCGGCGGGTGCGAGGCTGCCGTGGTTCGGGCCGCCGATGAGCCCGACCTCGATGGCGACGGCGCGCTACATGGAGACCTGGGCGCACTCGCTCGACGTGGCCCAGGCGCTGGGCGTCGACCTCGAACCGACCGACCGGGTCCGGCACGTGGCCCACCTCGGCGTGCGCACCCGCAACTTCGCCTTCGGGGTGCACTCCCTCGAGGCGCCGGCCGAGGAGTTCCGGATCGAGCTGAGGGCACCTTCCGGCGAGCTCTGGGAGTGGGGTCCTGCCGAGGCGGCGCAGACGATCCGCGGGTCGGCGTACGACTTCTGCCTGCGGGTGACCCAGCGCAAGCACCGTGACGACCTCGACCTGGTGGCCGACGGCGTCGACGCAGATCAGTGGCTCGACATCGCACAGGCGTTCGCCGGGCCGCCTGGACCTGGCCGGGAATCGACCCGATGAGCGAGGTGCTACGCGTCGGCAACTGCAGCGGCTTCTACGGCGACCGGCTCTCTGCGATGCGCGAGATGCTGGAAGGAGGCTCGGCAGGGCAGGGTCTCGACGTCCTCACCGGCGACTACCTCGCCGAGCTGACGATGCTGATCCTGGGCAAGGACCAGCTCAAGGACCCGGCACTCGGCTACGCCCGGACCTTCGTCGCGCAGGTCTCCGACTGCCTCGCCCTCGCGCTGGAGAAGGGGGTCCGGATCGTCACCAACGCCGGCGGCCTGAACCCCGCTGGCCTGGCGGCCAAGCTCGCTGAGGTCGCCGAGAGCCAGGGGTTGTCCCCGCGGATCGCCTGGGTGGATGGAGACAACCTTGCGTCACGTGCCGCCGACCTCGGCTTCGGCGGCGCCCTGACGGCCAACGCCTACCTGGGTGGGTTCGGGATCGCCCGCGCGCTCGAGGCGGGCGCTGACATCGTGGTCACCGGGCGCGTCACCGACGCCTCCGTGGTCGTCGGTCCGGCGATCTGGAGGTTCGGCTGGACACCGGAGCAGTACGACGAGCTGGCCGGCGCAGTGGTCGCCGGGCACGTGATCGAGTGCGGCACCCAGGCCACCGGCGGCAACTTCTCCGGGGTCCTCGACCTGCCTCGCGATGCCGAGCCGTTGGGTTTTCCGATCGCCGAGATCGCGGCCGACGGCAGCTGCGTGATCACCAAGCACGACGGCACCGGTGGACTGGTCTCGGTGGACACGGTCACCGCGCAGCTGATGTATGAGGTCCAGTCCGAGCGCTACCTCGGTCCGGACGTGACGGTCGACCTCACGTCTATCGAGCTCGTTCCCGACGGGGAGGACCGCGTCCGCGTCTGCGGCGTACGAGGTGAGGCGCCGCCGGCCCAGCTCAAGGTCTGCGTCAACGAGCTCGGCGGGTTCCGCAACCAGATGGAGTTCGTGCTCACTGGTCTGCACATCGAGGAGAAGGCGGCCTGGTTGAGGGCCCAGCTCGACGGTCGGATCTCCGCAGCCTCGGTGACGTGGTCGACGGGTCGGCTGCCGCAACCAGACTCCGAGACCGAGGAGGGCGCGTCCTGCCTGGTGCGGTGCGTGGTCAAGGACGACTCCGCGACCACGGCCGGCAAGGCGTTCACCTCCGTGGTGGTCGAGCTCGCGCTCGGCTCCTATCCCGGCTTCACGCTCACGGGGCCTCCAGGACCAGCCACACCGTTCGGCATCTACCGGCCGGCGTACGTCGATCGCGACGAGGTCGCGCACACGGTGCACCTTCCCGACGGGAGCAGCGAGGTGGTGCCCGACCCGTCGTTCTTCGGTGATCCCGTGGCTGCGGAGTCGCCGGTTCGCCAGACCTCGGGGGTCGCAGAGAACGCGATTACCCGCTGCATCGCGCTCGGCACGTTCGTGCACGCCCGATCGGGCGACAAGGGTGGGGACGCCAACGTCGGGCTGTGGGTTCGCGAGGGCCACCTGCAGGCCGAGCGAGCCCGCTGGCTGCAGCGCTTCCTGACCGTCGACCGGGTGCGTGCGCTCGTCCCGGAGGCTGCTGACCTGGCTGTCGAGATCTATCCACTGCCGAACCTGCACGGCGTCAATGTGCTGATCCGCGGACTCCTCGGCGACGGCGTGGCCGCCAGCACCCGCTTCGACCCGCAGGCCAAGGGGTTGGGCGAGTGGATCCGCTCTCGCCTGGTGAATGTCCCCGAGGAGTTGCTGTGAGCTGCTGTCGGGTTTTCAGGAGACCTTGTGAAACTGGCACTTCTCCGCCGTTGCAAAGGCAGAGAAGTGCCAGTTTCGGCTGGTCAGTGACCGGAGATGGGGTACGTCGATGAGCTGGTCGCCCGAACAGGTAGCGCTGATGAGCGCCACTGCTGAGTTCGTACGCCGTGAGGTGGGACCGCACCTGCAGGAGTGGGAAGACACTGCTGCGATCCCGCGCTCGCTCCACCTCGCCGCCGCGAAGGCTGGCCTGCTGGGGATCTCCTTCCCCGAGGAGGTCGGTGGGCAGGGCGGCACGTTGCTGGACTCGGTGGCGATGCAGGAGGCGTTCTTCGCGGCGGGCGGGTCCTCCGGTCTGGCCGCGGGGCTCTTCACCGGTGGGATCGCGCTGCCGCACATGGCCGCGCACGGGACGCCGGAGCAGATCGAGGCGTTCGTGCGGCCCACGCTCGCCGGCGAGAAGATCGGATCGCTCGGCGTGACCGAGCCGGGTGGTGGTTCCGACGTCGCGGGCATCCGCACGACCGCCGTGCGCGACGGGGACCACTTCATCGTCAACGGCGCCAAGACCTTCATCACCAGCGGTGTCCGCGCCGACTTCGTCACCACCGCCGTGCGCACCGGTGGTCCGGGCCACGCGGGGATCAGCCTGCTGGTCGTGGAGCGGGGCACGCCCGGTTTCACCGTTGATCGTGCGCTGACCAAGATGGGCTGGCACTGCTCCGACACCGCCGAGCTCTCCTACACCGACGTTCGGGTCCCGGTGGAGAACCTCGTCGGTGAGGAGAACGCAGGCTTCTACCTGATCGCCGAGCAGTTCGTGGTCGAGCGGATCGCGCTGGCCGTGCACGCCTACGGGATCGCGGCCCGGTCACTCGCACTGACGGCGTCGTACTGTCGCGAGCGCGAGACCTTCGGCAAGCCGTTGATCTCGCGACAGGTGGTCCAGCACAAGCTCGTCGAGATGCACAGGCAGATCGAAGCGGCGCGGGTCTACACCCGGCACGTGGCGGAGCGCTACGTCGGCGGCGTCCCTGCCGACCAACAGAGCATCATCGCCGAGGCCTGCCTGGCCAAGCAGACGGCCGTCGAGGCCTGCGACCACGTCGTCGACCAGGCCGTGCAGCTGCACGGCGGGGCCGGATACATGCACGGGACCGAGGTCGAGCGGCACTACCGCGACTCCCGGATCCTGGGCATCGGAGGAGGATCCACAGAAGTGCTGACCGACCTTGCTGCCCGACTGCTGGGCTTCGCCTCATGACCCGTCGCGACTCGATGCTCGCCAAGATCGCCGACCTCGACGCCGAGCACGCGAAGGCGGTGGCCGGGGGCGGCGAGAAGTACGTCGAACGCCATCACGCGCGCGGCAAGCTGATGCCGCGCGAGCGGATCGAGCTGTTGATCGACCCGGGCAGCGCGTTCCTCGAGCTCTCCCCGCTCGCCGGCTGGGGCTCGGACTTCACGGTCGGTGCCAGTGTGGTCACCGGCATCGGCGTGATCGAGGGCGTGGAGTGCATGATCACCGCCAACGACCCATCGGTGAAGGGTGGTGCGTCGAACCCGTGGACGGTGAAGAAGATCTTCCGGGCCTCCCAGATCGCCGAGGAGAACCGGCTCCCGACGGTTGCGCTGGTCGAGTCCGGGGGCGCGGACCTGCCGACGCAGAAGGAGATCTTCATCCCCGGAGGCAGGCTCTTCCGCGACATCACCCGGTCCTCGGCCGCCAAGGTCCCCACGATCGCGCTGGTCTTCGGCAACTCGACCGCGGGTGGCGCCTACGTCCCGGGCATGAGCGACTACACGGTGATGGTCAAGGACCAGGCCAAGGTCTTCCTCGGTGGCCCACCACTGGTGAAGATGGCGACCGGTGAGGAGTCCGACGACGAGTCGCTCGGTGGCGCGGAGATGCACGCACGCACCTCTGGGCTCGCGGACTACCTCGCCGTCGACGAGCACGACGCTCTCCGGATCGGGCGGCGGATCGTGGCGAGACTGAACCGGCAGCAGCCTGGTTCTTGCGACGTCTCGGCGGGTTCGGGGGATGCATCTGCGACGTCTCGGCGGTTTGCGGAGCCGGAGGTCGACCCCGACGACCTGCTCGACCTGATTCCCACCGACCTCAAGGAGCCCTTCGACCCGCGCCAGGTGATCGCACACCTGGCCGATGGCGTCAGTGCGGACAACGGGGTCGTCTTCGACGAGTTCAAGCCCCTCTACGGCGGCTCGCTGGTCACCGGCTGGGCTCGGATCCACGGCCACCAGGTCGGCATCCTCGCCAACGCCCAGGGGGTGCTGTTCAGCGAGGAGGCCCAGAAGGCGACGCAGTTCATCCAGCTGGCCAACCAGATCGACGTACCCCTGCTGTTCCTGCACAACACCACCGGCTACATGGTCGGCAAGGAGTACGAGCAGGGCGGGATCATCAAGCACGGCGCGATGATGATCAACGCGGTCTCCAACTCCACCGTGCCGCACATCTCGATCATCATGGGCGCCTCCTACGGCGCTGGGAACTACGGGATGAACGGCCGTGCCTACGATCCGAGGTTCCTGTTCACCTGGCCGAGCGCCAAGTCCGCCGTGATGGGTCCAGCCCAGCTGGCCGGGGTGCTCAGCATCGTGGCGAGGGCGGCGTCCGAGGCCAAGGGCAGGGTTTACGACGAGGCTGCTGACGCCGGCATGCGGGAGTTCATCGAGGCCAGCGTCGAGGAGCAGAGCCTGCCGCACTTCCTCTCCGGGATGTTGTACGACGACGGGGTGATCGACCCCCGCGACACCCGCACGATCCTGGGGATCTGTCTCTCGGTGATCACCGCCAACCAGCCCGTAAAGGGCACCGACCGCTTCGGCGTCTTCAGGATGTGAGTGGGTTGACTATCCAGCGACTTCTAGTGGCCAACCGTGGCGAGATCGCTCGCCGCGTCTTTGCGACCTGCCGACGACTCGGCATCGAGACCGTGGCCGTGCACTCCGACCCGGACGCAGGACTGCCGTTCGTCCGGGAGGCCGACTTCGCGGTGCTGCTACCCGGCAGCACTCCGGGTGAGACCTACCTGCGCGGCGACCTCGTGATCGACGCGGCCCGTCGAGCCGGGGCGGACGCGATCCATCCGGGCTACGGGTTCCTCTCCGAGAACGCCGCCTTCGCCCGCGACGTCCGTGCCGCCGGCTTGATCTGGATCGGGCCCGACCCGGAGTCGATCGAGTCCATGGGGTCGAAGATCGAAGCCAAGTTGCTGATGGCCGCGGCCGGCGTACCCGTGCTCGCCAACCTCACTGCCACCGAGGTCACCGAGGCGGACCTGCCGTTGCTCGTCAAGGCGTCCGCCGGTGGCGGCGGCCGCGGCATGCGGATCGTGCGCACCCTGGAAAGCGTCGCGGACGAGGTCGCCAAGGCCGAGGCCGAGGCTGCCTCCGCGTTCGGCGACGGGACAGTCTTCCTCGAGCCGTTCGTCGAGCACGGTCGCCACGTCGAGGTGCAGGTCTGGGGTGACCACGAGGCCAACATCGCCGTGCTCGGCGAGCGCGACTGCTCGCTGCAGCGCCGTCACCAGAAGGTGATCGAGGAGGCTCCCGCCCCCGGCCTGCCGCAGAGCGTCGTCGCGGCGCTCCATGAAGCGGCGAGGTCCGCGGCCGAGGCGATCCGCTACGTCGGGGCCGGCACGGTGGAGTTCCTCTACGACCCAGCCCGCGAGTCCTTCTGGTTCCTGGAGATGAACACCCGGCTCCAGGTCGAGCACCCGGTCACCGAAGCGGTCACCGGTGTCGACCTCGTCGAGCTCCAGCTGCTGGCAGCAGACCCAGGGTCCGGGGGCTGGACCATGATGCTTCGGACGGATCGGCCCGACGGGCACGCGATCGAGGCGCGGTTGTACGCCGAGGACCCTGGCGCCGACTACCAACCGCAGAGTGGGTTGCTCGAGACCTTCGACATCCCCGGCGTGAGCGTCGAGTTCGGCGCCCTCGTGGGCCCGGGTCTGCGGCTCGACTCGGGCTTCGAGTCCGGCAACGAGGTCGGCACCCACTACGACGCGATGATCGCCAAGCTGATCAGCTGGGCGCCGACCCGCGAGCTGGCCGCGCGCCGGCTCGCCGGTGCCCTGTCCCGCGCCAGGTTGCACGGACTGACCACCAACCGCGACCTGCTGGTTGCCTCGCTGCGCCACGATGCCTTTCTCAGTGGCGAGGTGAGCACCGACTTCTTCACCTTGCACCCCGAGGTGCTCGGCAGTGCGGTGAGCGATCCCGTCCCGGCTGCCTTTGCTGCTGCGGTGATGCTCGCCGAGCAGGACCGGCTCGTCCGTCGGGTTCAGCACGCCGCCCCGGTGGCGTGGCGCAACGTGGTCTCGCAGCCCCAGCGCACCGTCTTCGAGCACGACGAGTCGGAGATCGCGGTGGAGTGGTACGGCGGCCGCACCGGCTACTCCCACGCGACCAGAGCCGACATCGCCGTCGTCGAAGCGTCCGCCGGGAGCGTGGTGCTCGAGGTCGACGGGGTGCGCACCCGCTTCGACGGGGTGAGGTCGTCTGCTGACCACGGAGCGGCACGAGAGCTCTTCGTCGACGGCGGTCTGCACTCGCTGCGGCTGCGCGAACGACCCCGTTTCGTCGATCCCGCCGACGTCGTGGCGCAAGGCTCGCTCCTCGCGCCGATGCCGGGCACCGTGATCGGCGTACCTCTGGAGGTGGGGGCCGCCGTCACCGCCGGCCAGCCGGTCCTGGTCCTCGAGGCGATGAAGATGCAGCACACCATCACTGCGCCGACCGACGGCGTCCTCACCGAGGTTGCCGTCGTGGTGGGCCAACAGGTCTCGGCAGGCGAGGTGCTCGCCGTGGTCTCGATCGAGTCAGACGACCAAGAAGAGTCAGCAGCAGAAGGAGACGTGAGATGAGCAGCTTCACCGAGTCCGAGGAGCGGATGACGCTTCGCAAGGAGGTCGCCAAGCTGGCGAGCACCTATGGCCGGGAGTACTTCACCCGCCAGGCGCGTGCCGGTGAGAAGACCACCGACCTGTGGCTGGCCATCGGCAAGGCGGGCTACCTCGGGGTCAACCTGCCGGAGGAGTACGGCGGGGGCGGTGGCGGCATCGGCGACGTCGCCGCGGTCTGTGAGGAGCTCGCCGCGCAGGGCTGTCCGCTGCTGATGATGGTGGTCTCGCCCGCGATCTGCGGCACCGTGATCGGCCGTTTCGGTACAGAGGCGCAGAAGCAGAAGTGGCTGCCCGGGATCTGCGACGGCACCGAGACGATGGCCTTCGCGATCACCGAGCCGGATGCCGGGACCAACTCCCACAAGATCACGACCACTGCGCGTCGTGACGGTGACGAGTGGGTGCTCAAGGGCCAGAAGATCTACATCTCCGGTGTCGACGAGGCGAAGAACGTGCTCGTGGTCTCGCGCACGGAGGATGCCAAGACCGGGAAGCTCAAGGCCTGCCTGTTCGTCGTACCCACAGCTGCGCCGGGGTTCAGCTTCACCGCGATCCCGATGGAGATCGTCAGCCCGGAGAGCCAGTTCCAGGTGTTCATCGACGACGTGCGGCTCCCGGCTGACGCTTTGGTCGGCGATGAGGACGGCGGCCTGGTCCAGCTCTTCGCCGGCCTCAACCCGGAGCGGATCATGGCGGCCTCGTTCTCGACCGGCCTCGCCCGCTACGCACTGGACCGGGCGACGGAGTACGTCAAGGGCCGCGAGGTCTGGGGCACACCGATCGGCTCGCACCAGGGCATCGCGCACCCGCTGGCACAGTCGAAGATCGAGATCGAGCTGGCCAGGTTGATGACCCAGAAGGCGTCAGCGCTCTACGAGTCCGGTGACGACGCGGGCGCGGGAGAGGCGGCCAACATGGCGAAGTACGCCGCTGCCGAGGCCGCCGTCCACGCCGTCGACGCCGCGGTGCAGACCCACGGCGGCAACGGCATCACCCAGGAGTACGGCATGGCCGGGATGCTGGTCGCCGCCCGCGCGGGGCGGATCGCCCCGGTGAGTCGCGAGATGATCCTGAACTTCGTGGCCATGCACTCCCTCGGGCTGCCGAAGTCGTACTAGACCCGGAGGTGCGCATGCCGACGAAGTTCAAGATCATCTCGCGGCTGACCGGGGCAATCCGACCGGCGCGGGCGGCGACGAGGAGGCCGGCCACGCCGTACTCCTGGGTGATGCCGTTGCCTCCATGGGCCTGCACTGCGCGGTCGGCGGCGTCACAGGCGGCCTCGGCAGCGGCGTACTTCG
>JBDSBU010000218.1:0-9953 GCA_039921445.1 Marmoricola sp.
GGGCGTGCTCGCCGCGCGGGAGAAGCGGGCAGCAACGTTCAAGGGCGTCTGAGGCGCCCAGGCGGGCTCGCCGGCTCGGGCATGAGTGAGGCCCCCAACGAGGCTGCTGCGCGTGCCTTCCCCTTGCCTGCGCCGCAGGGACTCGTCGGGGGCCCCTGACGAAGACGCTAGTGAGCGGTGCCAGATCGGTCAATCCTGGCCGGATCCATGCGGGAGCACCGGACTAGAGTGGGCGGCGATGAACGCCCAGATGAACCTCTTGTGAGCGCCCCGGACGCGCCCGGGGCGGAGGAGTACTCCGCTGGCCCGGTCCCTGCGCTGCGACGGATCGCCTTCCTGCTCGAGCGCAGCCGCGCGGAGAGCTACAAGGTCAAGGCGTTCAGGGCCGCAGCCGACACCATTCTCCCGCTCGGTGACGAGGTCGGGCGACGGGTCGCCGAGGGCACCCTTCGCGACCTCCCCGGCATCGGGCCCTCGACCGCCGACGTGATCGAGGCCGCCGTCGAGGGGCGTACGCCGACCCGGCTGGCCGCACTCGAGCGTGAGGTCGGTGGCCCGCTCGTCGAGGGTGGGGAGCAGCTCCGGGCCGCACTCCGCGGTGACCTGCACTCGCACAGCGACTGGTCCGACGGAGGCTCGCCGATCGAGGAGATGGCCTTCACGGCGCTGGAGCTGGGCCATGACTACCTCGTGCTCACCGATCACTCACCCCGCCTGAGGATCGCCAACGGGCTCTCCGCGGCCAGGCTGACGCGACAGCTCGAGGTGGTCGAGGCGGTCAACGAGCATCTCGACGGCTCGGCCAGCGGCTTCCGGCTGCTCAAGGGGATCGAGGTGGACATCCTCGACGACGGCTCCCTGGACCAGACCGAGGAGATGCTGGAGCGGCTCGACGTACGCGTGGCATCGGTGCACTCCAAGCTCGCGATGGACAAGGACGCGATGACCAGGCGGATGACCGCGGCGGTGGCCAACCCGTTCGTCAACGTGCTCGGGCACTGCACCGGGAGGCTGGTCACCGGCAACCGGGGCAAGCGCGCGCAGTCTGAGTTCGACGCGGAGAAGGTCTTTGCGGCCTGTGTGGACAGCGGTACCGCGGTCGAGATCAACGCCCGGCCCGAGCGTCGTGACCCGCCCACCGACCTGCTGCGTCTTGCGATCGAGATGGGCTGCCTGTTCAGCATCGACAGCGACGCGCACGCGCCCGGCCAGCTGGACTTCTTGATCTACGGCTGCGCTCGCGCCCAGGACCTGGGCCTGGACCCGGAGCGGGTCGTGAACACCTGGCCGCTCGAGCGGCTGCTGGACTGGGCCCGGCCTTGACCGGATCCGACCAGATTCGATCCGACCAGACCCGACCAGACCCGACCCGGGCAGGTCAGGGCAGGGCAGGGTCCGGGCTGTTGTCGGTGGGCAGAGTTAGGTTTCGGCAATGAACCAGGGAAGTGACCACGCCGTGGAGGTGCGCCGCTCCCGGCGGCGAACCAGGACCGTTTCTGCCTACCGCCGCGACGGCAAGGTGATCGTGCTGATCCCCGACCGGTTCACCTCTGCCGAAGAGGCCGAGTGGGTGACCACGATGCTGGCGCGGCTCGAGCGCACCGACAAGCGCCGCCGACGCAGTGACGACCAGCTGATGGCGCGCGCCGCGGAGCTGTGCCGCGAGCACCTCGAGAGCCGGGTCTCACCGGAGTCGGTCCGCTGGGTCGACAACATGACCACGCGCTGGGGGTCGTGCACCTCCACGACGGGGGAGATTAGGCTCTCGGACCGGCTGCAGACGATGCCGGCCTGGGTGATCGACTACGTGCTGCTGCACGAGCTCGCGCACCTGATCGAGCCCAACCACACGCGACGGTTCTGGCAGTGGGTCGACCGGTTCCCACAGGCTGAGCGGGCCAAGGGCTACCTCGAGGGCGCAGCGCATGCCTGGGCGGTCGGCGACTGACGGTCAACGGACCCTCGGTCAGCGACGCAGGGCCAGCCCGATCATCTCGATCAGCTCGGCCTCCTGCGTCGGCAACGCCTCGATCGGCCACCACCTCACGTCCAGGGACTCCTCGCTGACCACGGGGACGACGTCGTTGCCGAGGTTGGCGAGGAAGCGCACGTCGAGATGGTCCACCGGACCACGGGGGTCGCAGAACGCCACGGTGTGCCGGGACAGCTGCAGTGGCTCCGGGTCCAGGACCAGGTCATCGAGCCCGGACTCCTCGGACGCCTCGCGCAGGGCAGCGTCAGCCAGGGACAGGTCGTCGGCCTCTAGGTGGCCGCCGAAGTGGAACCAGTTGCCAGACTTGCGGTGCAGGTTGAGCAGCACCTCTCGCCGATCGTGGCTGAGCACCAGCGCACCGGCCGTGAGGTGGTGAGGAAAGCAGGACCGCGCCAACCCGTCGGGATGCATCTCCAGGTGGTCCAGGAAGTCGCGGCGCAGAGTCTCCTGGGCAGCAGCGGGCGCCTCCCAGCTGGTGAGCACGGCGATCGCGTCGGCGTGCAGCCTCACTTCTCGCCGGGTTCGGTGCCGGGTTCGCCGCTCTCATCGCCGTCGCCGTTCTCGTCGCCGTCGCTGTCGAGCAGCTGGCCGAGCGCCTTGTCGAAGTCGGCGTCGCTGAGCTCGGGGACCTCGGGAAGGTCCTCGCGGAAGCCGAGGGGGTCATCGAGGTCGGCCGCGGTGGGCAGCAGGTCCGGGTGCGCCCAGACGGCGTCACGCGACTCCATCCCCTGTCGTGATCGCAGCGAGCCCCACAGTGCGGAGGCGTCGCGCAGCCGACGCGGTCGGAGCTCGAGGCCCACCAGGGCGGCGAAGGTGTCCTCGGCCGGGCCACCGGCAGCGCGTCGGCGGCGGATCGCCTCCTGCATCTTCGAGGCGGCCGGCATCCGATCCACCGTGGCCTGGCCGACGACCTCATCGACCCAGCCCTCCACGAGCGCGAGCGTGGTCTCCAGCCGGCCGAGCGCCGCCTTCTGCTCGGGGGTCTGCTTGGGCTCGAAGAGTCCGCCCTGCAGCGCCTCCTGCATCGCCTCGAGGTTGCTCGGGTCGAGCTGGCCCATGGCCTGCTCGATGCCGGAGACGTCGATGGTGACTCCGCGCCCGAAGTCCTCGACCGAGCTGAGCAGGTGCTGTCGCAGCCACGGCACGTGTCCGAAGAGCCGCTGGTGTGCGGCCTCGCGCAGCGCGAGGTAGAGCAACACGTCGTGCTCGGTGACGTCGAGGCCCCCGGCGAAGGCCTCCACGTTGTGGATCACGAGTGCCGCCTTGCCCTGCGGTCCGAGCGGCAGCCCGATGTCGCTCGCGGTGAGCACCTCGCCCGCGAGTCCTCCCAGGGCCGCACCGACCTGGCTGCCGAACATGGCGCCGCCGGCCTTGCCGAGCATTCCGATCAGCGGACCAGCCATGGCACGCGCCTCCTCGGGCAGGGCGTTGCCCATGGCTCCGACGACGTGCTCGGCGACCGGCTCGACGAGTCGACACCAGACGTCGGTGGTCTGCTCGACCCACTGCGCCCGGCTCCACGCGGCGGTGGTGGTCACGCCGGAGGGCAGCACGGTCGCCTCGTCGAGCCAGTGGTCGGCCAGTCGGATCGCGTCGGCGACCCGGTCCTGGTCGCGGCTGTCGGGGCTCGGGTCGGGCTCCTGCGCCACCGTTCGGCGCGCGATGTCGGTCGCCAGGGTCCAGTTCACCGGGCCGTCGTAGGGAGCCATCATCGACTGCATCTGACCCATCAGGCCCGAGAGATCAGGTAGACCGGCGCCGCCTCCTCCGCCTCCCAGTGCGTTGAAGATCTGCTCGAAGGGAGTGCCCTTGAACGGGTTGTCGTCCGGTCGGTCGCTCATGACTCCAAATTACCCGCCGCTGGCAACGTGCGCGCAGGGCCGTCCTGGCGGGCTCCGTCTGACGTCGTAGGCTCGACCGGTGGCCTCCGACCCGGTGACGACCGAACCCCACCCCGCCCTGCGGCTGCTCGAGCTGCGCGAGACCCCGCTCGACGCTGCCGAGGTGCTGGCTGCGGTCGACGACGCGGCTGCCGGGGGAGTGAACCTCTTCATCGGAGTGGTTCGCGACCATGACCACGGGAAGTCCGTCGACCACCTCGACTACACCGCGCACCCGACCGCCCTCGACCGGTTGCGCGAGGTCGCCACAGGTGTGGCCGAGGAGTTCGAGGTCCTCGCGCTCGCTGCGGTGCACCGCACCGGCCACCTCAAGATCGGCGACATCGCCGTGCTGGTGGCGGCCTCCGCAGCGCACCGCGGCCAGGCGTACGACGCGTCGCGGGCCCTGATCGACCGGCTCAAGGCGACGGTGCCGGTCTGGAAGCACCAGGTCTTCGCGGACGGCCGCGAGGAGTGGGTCAACTCTCCGTAGGCGGCGTGTTGCCCGCGGTGTGGTCACCTCACGGCGGCATCATGGGACTCGTGGAGATCCTGCTCTGGTGGCTGCCGCCAGTCCTCGTCACCGCCCTCGCGATGGTGTGGGTCGGCTGGCTCGGTCGCGCCCGCCGCTCGGGGCCGGACCGTTCTGATGCTGCCCAGGCGCGCTTCGCCGAGGCGATCGAGCGCGACCTCCCCGTGGCGGTGACCCGCCAGGTGAGCGCGCCCAGACCGCTGCGCGAGCGCAGCACAGGCATCGCCGTACGCCCCTCCCAGGCCGGCCCGGACCGCCGCAGCGCCTGACCCGGCGGACCCAGGTTGTCGCCGGATGAGAGGCTTGAGCCATGTCCTCGCCCGCGAACCCAACGGTGAGAGGCGTATGAAGCGCCGCACCTGGGCGGGTGTGATCGCGTTCTTCCTGGTGGTCGTCTTCACGGTCGTGGCAGCGCGTGAACCGGTGCCCTTCGTGACCTTCGCCCCCGGCCCCACGGTCAACGTGCTGGGCAAGTTCGATGGCAAGCCGATCATCGAGGTCTCCGGCCGTGAGACCTACCTCGACAAGGGCGGGCTGCGGCTGGTCACTGTCGTGCCGAGCGGTGCAGAACGCAAGGTCAGCCTGGCGGAGCTGGTCTCGGCCTGGGTCGATCCCAACCGGGCCGTCTACCCCTATGAGGCGATCTACCAGCCCAAGGACACCCGGGCCAGCGTGCGCCGGGAGTCCAGCGTGCAGATGGTCTCCTCCCAGGACAACGCGGTGGCGGCCGCGCTCGGAGCACTCGGGGTCAAGTACCAGACCGCGGTCAAGATCGCCGAGGTCGAGGACGGCGGCCCGGCCGCCGGCAAGCTCGAGGTGGGCGACCTCGTGCTGGCCGTGGACGGAGACAAGGTGCGCACCCTCGAGCAGCTCACCGCCAAGATCCGGCCTCAGCCCGTGGGCAGCGACCTGACCCTTCAGGTGCGTCGCGACGGCAAGGTGCTCCAGGAGGAGCTGACCACGACCGGCTCGCCCACTGATGCGAAGGCGAGCGCGATCAAGGTCCAGATCGCGCCCAGCTATGAGTTCCCCATCAACGTCGACCTCAACATCAGCGAGAACATCGGTGGTCCCTCGGGCGGGTTGATGTTCGCGCTCGGGATCTACGACGTGCTCACCCCTGGCTCCCTGACCGGCGGCAAGACGATTGCCGGCACGGGGGAGATCGATGCTGCGGGAACCGTGGGCGAGATCGGCGGGATCCAGCAGAAGCTGGTCGGCGCCCAGGACGACGGCGCCAAGCTGTTCCTGGTGCCTGCGGCCAACTGCGCCGACGCCCTCGACGGCAACTCCGACCCGGACAAGATGCGACTGGTGAAGGTCACCAACCTCAGCGACGCGATCACCGAGGTGCAGGCGTGGGTCAAGGACCCGAACGCCGAACTGACAAGGTGTACTCGATGACCGAACCTTCCCCGGAACAGCCCCAGGACCAGAACGCACCTTCGATCAAGGCCCTGCGCGCCGCCGTGCGCGAGGTGGAGCAGCACGCTTCGCGCAGCGGCTGGGACCGTACGCCGCAGCTGTTCGCGCTCGTGGACACCGCTGAGCTGCTCCAGCGAGAGCCCAACCTCGCCGAGCTGCTCGGGGTCGAGTCGGTCGCTGCTGGAGAGCTGACGCCGGTCGAGCAGGACCCCGTGGACGGTGACCTCGAGGACCTGCTCGCCGAGATCCTCTGGCCCCCTGAGGTGCTCGGATGCGCCGTGGTGGTCGAGCGGCTCGCGCTGCCACCGGGCGAGGACGGCACCGTGCCCACCGAGACTGCCGCTGCCGCGGCCGAGCACGTGGCCGCCCACCCGGACCGAGAAGAGATCCGGATCGTCGCAGGCGTCCTGCGTGGCGGCGCCGCCTACTGCGCCCTGCGCGTGCGATCCCATGACGAGGACAGCTCGGTCATCGTCGGCGATGACCTCGTCCCTGCCCTCCTAGAATTGCTTCACGCCACCCTCGAACCCGATGCGGGAGACCCCGACCATGAGTGACTTCTTCTCCGAACGACCTCCAGGCGGACCCGCCGGGGAGCCCGGCCCGGGTGGCCCGACCGGTCCCAAGCGACCCAGCGGTCCCGCCGTACGCCGTCCCGGTCGGCCGCGCCCGCTGGTGCTGACCGTCGCCGTGGTCGCAGCCGTGGTGACCGGGTTCTCGCTGTTCGCAGGGATCTGGACCGACAAGCTGTGGTTCGCGAGCCTGGGCTACAGCTCGGTCTTCACCAAGCTGCTCGGCACCAGGGTGCTGCTGTTCGTGATCTTCGGCGTCGTGATGGCGCTGGTGGTCGGGATCAACCTGTTCGTCGCCTACCGGCTGCGGCCCTCGTTCCGGCCACGCTCGCCCGAGCAGGCCAACCTCGAGCGCTACCGCGTCGCGATCACCCCGATCCGCCGGTTGCTCCTCGTGGGCATCAGCCTCGTCATGGGCGTCTTCGCCGGAATCTCAGCGACCGGCAAGTGGCGCACCTACCTGTTGTGGCACAACGGTGAGGACTTCGGCAAAGCCGACCCGAACTTCGGCAAGGACCTCGGGTTCTACGTCTTCGACCTGCCCTGGATGCACTTCCTGGTCAGCTTCGCGATGGCTGCAGTGTTCGTGGCGCTGGCTCTGGCCGCGCTGGTGCACTACCTCTACGGCGGCATCCGGCTGCAGTCGGCGACCGACAAGGTCTCCGGCGCGGCCCAGGCCCAGCTCTCGGCCCTCTTCGGCGTCTTCTTGCTGCTCAAGGGTCTCGACTACTGGCTCGACCGCTTCGACCTGACCTCGCAGTCGGGCGGATTGATCACCGGCATGACCTACACCCGCAACAACGCGGTGCTGCCGTCGAAGAACATCTTGATCTTCATCGCCGTGATCTGCGCGCTGCTCTTCTTCGCCAACATCGTGCGCCGCACCTGGCTGCTGCCCGGTGTCGGTGTGGCCCTGTTCGCGATCTCGGCGGTCCTGCTCGGTGGGGTGTGGCCCGGCCTGATGCAGCGCTTCCAGGTCAAGCCCGACGAGCCGGACAAGGAGGCGCCGTACATCGAGCGCAACATCGCCGCCACCCGTGCCGCCTTCGGGCTCGAGGACACCACGGTCAGTGAGTACGACGCCCAGACCAAGCTCTCGCGCACCCAGCTGCGCACCGACGCCGCGTCGCTCCCGGGCATCCGCCTGGTCGACCCACAGCTGGTCTCCGACACCTTCGAGCAGCTCCAGCAGGTGCGTGGCTACTACAGCGTGCCCGCGGTGCTCGACGTCGACCGCTATCCACTTGCCGGCAAGGACCGCGACGTCGTGGTGGCCGCTCGCGAGGTGAACCTCGACGGACTTCCCGAGGGCCAGAAGAAGTGGGCCAACGAGAAGACCGTCTACACCCACGGCTACGGCCTGATCGCGGCCTTCGGCAACCAGAGCAACGCCGCCGACGTGCCTGTCCGCGGCGACGGCGAGCCGGTCTGGGCCGAGGAGGACCTCCCGCCCCGGGGCGCGATCAGCGACTCCCAGGGCGAGGACGGCTACCGTCCGCAGATCTACTACGGCGAGCAGAGCCCTCCCTACTCCTTGGTCGGCAAGCCCAAGGATGGCAAGGACATCGAGCTCGACATCCCGCAGGGCAGCGGCGACCCGGGGCAGTCCAAGACCAGCACCTATGCCGGCGCGAGCGGCGTCGGAGTGGGCAACATCTTCCGCAAGCTGCTCTACGCCGTGCACTTCGGCGACGCCAACATCGTGCTGTCCTCGCGGGTCAACGAGAACAGCAAGATCCTCTACGACCGTTCGCCGCGCGAGCGCGTGCAGAAGGTCGCCCCGTGGCTGACGGTCGACTCCGACGCGCTGCCGACCGTGGTCGACGGCAAGATGGTCTGGCTGCTCGACGGCTACACCACCAGCGACAAGTACCCCTTGGCGGAGAAGAAGTCGCTGCAGGAGATGACCTCCGACGCGGTCAGCCCGCGCTCGGCGTACGCCACGCTGCCGACCGACCAGATCAACTACATGCGCAACGCGGTCAAGGCCACCGTCGACGCCTACGACGGCACCGTGACGCTCTACGAGTGGGACACCACCGACCCGATCCTCAAGGTCTGGGAGAAGGCCTTCCCGGGCGTCGTGGAGAAGAAGAAGGACATCCTCAGCCACATGCGCTACCCCGAGGACCTCTACAAGGTGCAGCGCGAGATGCTCGCGAGCTACCACGTGCTCGACCCGAAGGCGTTCTACGAGGGCAACGACAAGTGGGACGTCCCCCAGGACACCTCGGCCTCGACGCGCAAGCAGCCGCCGTACCGCCTCTCGGTGGCGACCAAGTCCGGTGAGGACCCTGTCTTCTCGCTGACCAGCGTCTACGTGCCGCAGAAGAAGTCCAACCTGGCGGCGTTCATGTCCGTGGGGGCCGACGCGGCCGACCCGAAGACCTACGGCAAGTTCCAGATCCTGCGGCTGCCCGACAACACCCAGGTGCCCGGGCCCGGCCAGATCGCCAACCAGTTCCAGCGCGACGACCAGGTTGCCTCGCAGCTGCTGGCCTTCAAGCGGGCCGACGTCACGGCGCGCTACGGCAACCTGCTGACGCTGCCCGTGGGCGGCGGCCTGCTCTACGTGCAGCCGCTCTACACGGTGCGTGAGGGTGGGTCGGGCAACTACCCGGGCCTGACCTTCGTGCTGGTCTCCTTCGGCAACGAGGTGGGCATCGGCCCGACGTTGTCGGCGGCGCTGCAGGACGTGCTCGGCCGATCCGGCACCGGTTCCGGCACCACCACCCCGGCGACCGGGGGCGACTCCGGCACGGGCAGTACGACCGGTGGCGCCACCCAGGACCTCCCGGTGGCCGCGCTCCGCCTGCTCCAGCAGGCCGACCAGAAGTTCACCGCCGCCGACAAGGCCCTCAAGGCCGGCGACCTGCAGGCCTACGCCAAGGCCGTCGACGAGGCCAAGGTGCTGGTGCAGCGGGCGCTGAACGCCAAGAAGTAGGACCCTGCCCTCCAGGAGCCCCGGGTCGTTGCCACCCGGGGCTTCTTCATGCCCGCGGCTGTGGTGGCACGGGGGCTACACAAATGTGTACTCGACGTGCCACGACGGCGCACGCGCGGCACGTCCACTACACATTTGTGTAGCCCGTCGACCAACCACCTCGCAAGTCGGAGCCGAGCTGCTTCGGACGGCCTCTCGGATCACAGCCCCGCGGGCACCCAGAGCTCGGTCTCGTCGCGGCGTCCTCGCAGCACGGCGGTGTCGTGATGACGCCAGTGCTGCGCCTCGTCGTCACCGGCGGCGTCCACCGCGTCGCCGGAGGCCACCAGGCGGCCCTCGACGTCCTTGGCGAGCTCGGTGAGGCGGGCGGCGGCGTTCACGGCGTCGCCGATCACGGTGTACTCGAAGCGCGACGTGTCGCCGACGTTGCCGGCGACGGCTTCGCCGGTGGCGACGCCGATGCCGGCCTCGAGGTCGGGCACCTCCTCGGCCAGCCGGGCGGCCATCGCGCGGGCGGCGGCCAGGGCATGGGTGGCGTGGTCCTCGAGCTCGACCGGGGCGCCGAAGATGGCCAGGGCAGCGTCGCCGATGAACTTGTTGACCAGCC
>JBDSBU010000219.1:0-8374 GCA_039921445.1 Marmoricola sp.
CCACAGATGTCGAACACCCTATCGATTGTGTCAGTGATTGCTACTAGAATGGGGCCATGGCCACGACATCGATCACCGCTCCCGGGGTCTCCCCGGTCGAGGTGATCGAGCGTGCCCGCCTGGCCCGGCAGGCCGAGCGTCGCGGTGCGGCTGACCAACTCGTCTTGGCACTGACGTGGGCGCGGTTGCATCCCTGCCCGGCCGACGAGGTCCCCGCGCACTGGGGTGAGGTCGCGTTCCACGGCGAAGGCCTCTGCCCGCTAGCGGGTGTGGGGGCACCGTGGGTCGCGGAGTTCGCCCCCGCCGACTTCGGTGCCGCGCTAGGCATCTTAGTGGAGGCGGCCAAGCAGCTCCTAGGTGATGCCCTCGAGCTGGCCCACCGCCTACCCCGACTCTGGGCACTGGTCCAGAACCTCGCCGTCCCAGCCTGGCGAGCACGCCTGATCGCCCGAGAGACCCGTGACCTGTCCAAGGAAGCCGCGAGATTCGCAGACCGGTTGATCTCCGCCGTCCCCGACAAGATCGGATCCGTCAACGCGGCCCGTCTGGTCCAAGAAGCCCGGCTCTACTTCGACCCCGACCGAGCCACCGCCGATGAAGACGAAGCCCTGGCACGACGTGGGGTCTGGTCACGCCCAGGTGCCGCGGGGCCGGCGACCACTGAGATGTGGATGACCCTGGACACCCCTGACGCCGAGCTCTTCGACCAATCACTCTCCCGGATCGCCTCAGATCTCAAAGAACTCGGCGACGCCGCCTCCCTTGATGTGCGTCGGGCACGGGCGGTCGGGGTCCTGGCTGACCCGCAGTACGCCCTGGACCTGATGTCGGGACGCGAAGGACTCGCACCCACCTCAAATCGTGGTGGGGTCGCGAACCTCTTCGTGCACCTGACCCCTGAAGACCTGGAGGCCGAGGGAAATGGCGAGCCCGGTGCGGTCACCATCGAGCGCCTCGGGGCGGCAACCACCCGATTGCTCACCGACTGGCTGGCCCGCCTGGCCGGCACTGGCGGGAAGGTGATCCTGCGCCCGGTCATCGACCTCACCACCACCCACACGGCTGAGACGGCTGTGGATCGGCATGACCCACCCGCGGCGATGCGCGAACAGGTCGTTCTGCGGGACGCGCACTGTGTCTTCCCTGGCTGCCACCGTGACTCCCGGGCCTGCGATCTGGACCACATCGAGCCCTACCTCGGGCCAGACGACGGCGGACCGCCCGGCCAAACACATCCTGGGAATCTGGCGCCGTTGTGCAGGCGCCACCACCGGGTCAAGACGCATACCGCGTGGGACTACGAACGCCTCGACGACGGCAGCTACTCCTGGACCGCACCCACCGGCCACCAATACGAGACACCTCCGAGCAACCGGCGACCACACGAGTCCGACCGGCGGCCAGCGGTGACCACCCGCCCGCCCCGAGTCCTGATCCCGCCCCAACGCCGACGAACCTGACCGCCCCAACCCCGACCCCAGCCCGGTCGGACCCGCTGGCACGCCCACGGCGACACGGACCCGCAAACGGATCTGGGCGGAGGCAACCGTGGAGCCTGTCACTCAGCGGGCGGCTGGGTCGCCAAGTAACCCTCGTCGCAGATCTGGTCCCGCTGGGGTCGGATCACGCCGTCCGGGTGAGGGCGACAGGCAGCGCCGAGCTGGGGGGTCCGGGCCACCTCACCCCGGCCCCGAGGGTCAACGCCGCGTCGCCCGGACCAGCGCCCGCACGGCTCCCGGGGTCGCAAGCTCGGGGACGACCGGTGAGCCCGACGCGGCGGGGCGTTGTACTGCGATGGTGCAGCGAGTGCTCGAGATCCGGCACACCAGCAGCTCCTCGCCGGCGAGGTCACCGGCGTTCCAGCCGGTGGCGTCCAGGAGCGCGAACCGGTCGTCGTCGAGCCACTGGAAGAGCCGCAGCCGCTCGACGATCCCGTAGCCGTAGCGGGCGGGTGCCCGGAACTCCAGGCGTCGGCCGGTGCGCGGGTCGAAGACCTGCAGCGCGTCCCGGGCCCGGGTCAGGTGCCCTCCGTCGACGGCGAACTCCTGTCCGATGCCGTCGGTGAGCCGGCCGAGCCTGAGTGAGTCGCCGACCACGAGCATCCGGGCCTGGCCCAGCAGGTCGGCCCGGAGCGTACCGAGCGGCACCTGGGTGGTCTGGCCGGGGCTGGCGTGGGCGGTCTGGCCGGGATCGGTCTGGCGCTCGGCGTACTCATGACGAAACGGCCGGGGTGAGTCGCGTCCCTCGCCCAGCGACCCAAGGCCGCGCCAGAGGCTGTTGGTCCAGTAGACGGCCCTGTCGCCGACCGAGACGATCTGCAGGCAGCGCTCGCAGCCGGGTTTGACGTCGACGGGGACGCGGGCGACGCCCTCGTGGGTGCGGGCGTCGTAGACCACGAGCTCGGGTCGGTCACCGATCGGGAACTCGAACCAGGCGAAGTGCGAGCCGGCGTTGTCCGAGACTACCCAGTCCTCGGGCCGCCCACCTGGTCCCCAGGCGACGGTCCCCTCGTGGACCAAGCCCTGGGTGGTGATGCCGACGAGGACGGGCTTGGAGCCGTCGGTGAACCAGATGCCCCCGTCCAGGGTGGTGAAAGCGGCGCCGCCGTCCACGACGTCGAGGGAGAGCATGTCCTTCCCGGTCGCGACGCTCCGGTCTCCCAGGTGCAGCACCCGGCCCTCCGCGTAGGTCAACGGCCGTGCCGGCCGCCCGGCGTCGTCGACGGGTTGCCGGCCGAGTGTGGCCAAGCGTCCCCCGGCGCCGTCGTCGGAGGGAGCCCTGGAACTGCCGAGACGGGTCAACCCGGCCCCTCCGACCCCGACCCCGGCCGCGAGCGCGACACCGACGAGCACGGCGGCGGCAGCTGCAAGCTGTCGACGCGTGAGTGCGGTCATGGCTGCCCCCGGTGGTGCGGTGTGGTCCTCCCCGGCCAGTCTCCGCCCACGGCCCAACGCGTCCTAGTGCGCGACGGTGGAGGCCCCGGGGGCGGTCACACCGCGGGAGGGGGCCGACGGCACGCGGCGCGGCCACCAGAACCGGTCGCCTAGCAGCAACGCCAGCGCGGGGACCAGGACGGTGCGCACGACAAGGGTGTCGAGGAGCACCCCGAAGCAGATCACCACGCCCAGCTGGGCCAGCACCACGAGCGGCAGCACACCGAGCACCGCGAAGACCGCCGCAAGCAGGATCCCGGCGCTGGTGATCACTCCACCCGTGGCGGCCAGCGCGCGCAGCATTCCGTCGCGGGAGCCGTGTCCGGCCGTCTCCTCCCAGGTCCGGGTGACCAGGAAGATGTTGTAGTCGACGCCCAGTGCGACCAGGAACAAGAACGCCAGCAACGGCATCCCCACGTCCAGCCCTCCGAAGCCGAAGACCCCGGTGAAGATCCACCAGCTGGCACCGAGCGCGGCGACGTAGGTGGCAAGCACGGTGAGCACGAGCAGTACCGGGGCCACCACGGAGCGCAGGAGGAGCACCAGCGCGCCCAGGACCAGCACCAGGATCACCGGGAAGATCACCCACCGGTCGCGGGTGGCAGCGGTGCCGGCGTCGAGCGCCTCCGCGGCAGTCCCACCGACGTAGCTCTTGGCCTCGCTGCCGCCGAGCGCCGCTCGCATCCGCTGCACCGTTGCGGTCGCGGCATCGCTGTCGGGGGAGTCCTGGAGGACCGCGCTGATCTCCGTCCAGCCGTCCGCCGAGTCGCCCACCCGCACCGAGTCGATCCCGTCGAGGCCCTTCAGCGCCGCCTGAGCCTGCTCTGGGGATCGCGTCATCACGGCGGCAGGGTCCGAGCTGCCCGCTGGGAAGTACTCCGCGAGCCGCTCGCCCGCTGAGATCGCCTCAGGCTTCTGCAGGAACTGGTCCGCAGTCGGCAGGCCGAGACTCACCCCCGCCAGCCCGGAACCGAGGATGCCGAGAAGAAGCAGGGTGCCGACGACGAAGGCGGTGGTCCGACGACTGACCGCGTTGCCGACCCGACGCCACAGCGAGTGACCTTCCGCGAGCGACTCCGAGCCGACCTTGGGCACCCGTGGCCAGAACACCCAGCGCCCGAAGAGCACCAGGGTGGCAGGCAGCGCCACCAGCGCGAAGACGGCGGCGACCACGATGCCGACGGCGCAGGCGATCCCGAGGCCGCGGGTGGTCGGAAAGAGCGACAGCGCAAGGCTGAGCACTCCGAGGACGACCGTGGTCGCGCTGGAGAGCACCGCGTGAGAGGTACGCCGAAGGGCGATCGCCATCGCCTCCCGACGGTCCTCATGGGAACGCAGCTCGTCTCGATAGCGCGAGATCAGCAGCAGGGCGTAGTCGGTGCCCGCGCCGAAGACGAGCACGGACAAGATGCCGGTGGTGGACTCGTCCCACGGGACCGAGAGCCCAGCCAGCGTGTGCGTGGCGAGCACCGTCGCGGCCTGGTCGGCGATCCCGACCACCGCGAGCGGCACCACCCACAGGATCGGGCTGCGGTAGGTGATCACGAGCAGCAGCGCCACCACGGAGGCCGTGGCGGCGAGCAGCCGGAAGTCGGCCCCGTCGAAGACCGCGGCAAGGTCGGCCTGGACCGCGGCGGGCCCGGTGACCTCCGCCTTCACCCCGGCCGGGACGCTCTTGTCGAGCTGGGTGCGCAGCTCGTTGACCGCGTCGGCGATCTGGGTCGCTCCGGTGGCCTGCACCGAGAGGATGCTGATGGCGGCCCGCCCGTCCTCGCTGGGGATCACCCCCGGTCCACCCTGCGGGGCGGCGACGTCGGTGACGTCGAGCCCGGCGATCGTCTTGGAGAGCTGCTCGACCCGCGAGGCATCGACCTCGCCGGTGAAGAGCACGACCGCCGCGGAGCTGTCCTTGGCCGGAAGCCGCTCCTGCAGCTGCGCGACGCGGGTGCTGTCGTAGCCCTGTGGCAGCTGGTCGTCCACCCCTGGCGAGTGCGTGGCCTGACCCAGCCCCACGATCAGCAGCACGCCGAAGCCCAGGACGAAGGCGCTGACCAAGGCGCTGGTTCGTCCGACGATCACGCGTTGCAGGGCAGCCACAGCGTTACACTCCATACATCTCAGATGATGACTAACTAAGTGAGCAATATCGTGAATGAACCTAGCAGTCCTGCGAAAGCCGGGTCCACCGGTTCCGCCGGGCCCGACTGGGTCGAGGAGTGGGAGCAGACCTCGACCCTGACGTCGCTGCGGGTCCTGACCCGGCTCTCCGGGCAGGTCGCTCCGACGGTGGCGCGACGGGCGGGGCTGACGCACAACGAGCTCCGGGCGTTGGAGCACCTGATGGATCAACCGATGGGTCCCGGCGAGCTCGGTCGCCTTCTCGGCGTGAGCTCGGCCGCTGCCTCGGGGATCATCGACCGGCTCGAGTCGCGGGGGCACGCCCAGCGCTCGCCGCACGCCAGCGATGCCCGGCGTACGGCGGTGACCATCAGTGCCACCGGACGCACCGAGGTGGTCGGCTACCTGATGCCGATGTTCCGTGAGCTCGCCGCGCTCGATGCGAGCCTTCGCCCCGAGGAGCGGGTCGCCGTCGACCGGTTCCTCCAGGGTGCGATCCGGGCCCTGCGCGCGGTCACCTGACCCCGAGCCGACCGCCGGCTCGGAGTGGTTGGCAGGATGAGCCCATGGCCCTTCAGCGCAAGACGATCCTGATCACCGGTGCGAGCAGCGGGTTGGGGGCCGAGATGGCGCGCCAGTTCGCCGCGCTCGGACACGACCTGGCGCTGTGCGCGCGACGCACCGAGAAGCTGGAGACCCTCAAGGCAGGCATCCTGGCCTCGCACCCGGAGCGGCGGGTCGAGATCCGGGCGCTCGACGTCAACGACGACGACCAGGTCTTCGAGGTCTTCGCTGCGTTCCAGGACGACTTCGGCACCATCGACCGGGTAGTGGTCAACGCCGGGCTCGGCAAGGGCGCCCCGATCGGAACGGGCGGCCACGCTGCCAACCGCGAGACCGCGATGACCAACTTCGTGGCGGCGCTGGCCCAGGCCGAGGCGGCCATGAAGATCTTCCGGGAGCAGAACTCCGGCCACTTCGTGATGATCAGCTCGATGTCGGCCATGCGCGGTCTGCCCAAGTCCATGGCGACGTACGCCGCCACCAAGGCTGGTGTCGCCCACCTCGCCGAGGGTCTGCGAAACGAGATGCACGGCAAGCCGATCCAGGTGAGCGTCATCTACCCCGGCTACATCACCTCGGAGATGAACGAGGGCGTCGCGCAGAACACCCCGTTGATGGCCTCCACCGAGAAGGGCGTCAGGGCGATGGTCCAGGCGATCGAGAAGGAGAAGGACTCCGCCTGCGTGCCTCCGCTGCCGTGGGCGCCGATGAGCCTGGTGATGAAGCACGCCCCGCTCGCGGTGTTCAAGAAGATGGTGTGACCTCGGCTTCGTCGGACTCCTGGTCCCGGTCGCTGGGAGGGTGGAAGCTCACCTCGACTCGTTCGAACCCCTTGGACCGTTGTGCCTGAGCCTGATTGCGGTAGGAGCGCCGATCACCCGGCGTGAGCTCCACGTTGTCGGTGAACGGGGTCAGCAACGAGCGCGGGTAGAGCTTGTTCGTCCGGACTGCGTTGACCTCCGCGCAGAGCACGATGGCGTTGGCCGTGATGAACAAGAAGGCCAGCAGCCCCAGCACCAGGGCGAAGACGCCGTTGGTCGCGGACGCACCCTTGATCACGTGGCCGACGTAGGCCACGCCGAAGGTCTGCAGCAGCTGCCAGAGCGCCGCAGCCGCCAGCGCGCCTGGGGCGACCTCTCGAACCGTCAGTGGACGACCGGTGGCGACCCGGAAGACGAAGACGAAGACCACGGCGTTGACCACGAAGGCGGCCAGCAGCAGCGAGATCTTCACTGCAACGCCGAGGGTGCCGGAGCCACTGCTGCCCAGAGCAGAGAGCACTGTGGTGGCCAGCACGGCCAGGCCAGCGGTGACCAGCAGGAGCAGGCTCCGGCCGCGGGACCGGAACGGGTCCGGCCGACTGTTGCGTGGGACCGTCCAGATCGTGTTCATCGCGTTCTGCAGGGCCTGTCCGACACCGAGCCCGCCGTACAACGCACCCAGGACGCCCACGGACAGACCGACCGTCCCGCCACCGATCTGCTTGGGCTGACCCAGCTGATCACCGATCACCGGGAACTGGCTCAGGGCCGAGGTGAGCACCCGCTGCTGCAGCTCGGGGTGACCGATCAGGACCAACCCCAAGACGGTGGAGAGGAGCAGCAGGAGCGGGAAGAGTGACACGAAGGCGTAGTAGGCGATCAGTGCAGCAAGGTAGCCACCACCGTCGTCGAAGTACTTGTAGAGCACTGCCAGCGGAAAGCTCGCTCGTCGGTGCCGTCGTTGGAACTGGTCGAGCCGCTCGACGATGCTCATCTCGACATCTCACCTCTGACTGGCCTGGGAGTGTGCAGGATCGGCGATCCGCGTCGGCTCCCGCTCAGGGTGGAGTACCCCAAAGGTGTTCACCGACCCCGCCTCAGGCGAGGAACTGCTCGACCAGCCCTGGTACGGCGTCAGTCGCCAGCGCCGTGGCCTGGGTCAGGGGGATGTCGATGGCGGCGTACTGCTGCTTGCCGGCAGCGGTCGTGGCGATCAGGGTGCACAGCCCTGCGCGCCGCTGGAAGAACGACTCCTCGATGTTCCAGCCGATGATCCCGGAGCGCTGCAGCACATCGCGGCGTCCGCGGAAGGTGCCCGAGGCGACGACGAGGTGACCGCTGCTCAGGGCGTGTCCCAGCTGGCGGTAGCGGTCCTGACCCAGCCAGACCGCGAGAGGCAGCAGCAGCAGCGCAGGCAGCATGTTCGCCCAGCCGATCTTGCCGTAGGTGGCTGCCGCTGCGATCGCGGTCAGGACCACTACGGCACCGGCGAGGGCTCGGACAAGGCGACGACGTCGGGCAGCCGACCCGTGCGGTCGCAGCGGCACCCGAAGGGGACTCGGCTCGCTCCCTGGGAGGTCGAGCACGGCTTCCCCGACCTGGGTCGCGACCTGTCGGGGCGCCGGCGGCACGAGCAGGGTGCCGCTGCGCTCGCCGGAGGAGACGCCGGTGACGATCGCGTTCAGACGGGCGGCACCGGCCAGACGGAGCCCGAGCGGCTGCCCCAGCTCGAGGCCCCGCAGTCGGGCGCTCTCCAGGCTGGTCTCGGTTCTTGTGAGCAACCCCCGCTCGCTGCGGAAGGAACGCCCGAGCGCGTCACGCGAGAGCCTGAACTCCCAGTTGGCGACCAGGTAGCCCACGACTGCCAAGACCGCGCCGATGACCAGGAAGACCGCGATCACGAGCAGCAGCGCGAGCACGAGGCCCGCTCGCACGAACCACTGCTCCACGGCGCCGCCGTCGGAGAGACCGACCCCGGCGCGCTCGCCGAACTGGAAG
>JBDSBU010000220.1:0-7146 GCA_039921445.1 Marmoricola sp.
CACGCGTGCTGGTGTCGACCTGCGGTCTGACGACCTAGCATGACCCCTCGTGACGACGTACACACTTCGCAAGGGCAGCCCGGCCAAGACCCGTTCGGATCTCGTGATCATCGGGGTGGCGCGATCAGCCTCCGGCGACCTCGTCGTCGGTCCCGGTGGGGAGGAGGTTGCCTCCGCCTACGGTCGAAAGTTCAAGCCGTTGCTTGACTCCCTCGGCTTCTCCGGCGATGCGGGAGCGGTGCTGCGGATCCCCACGGGAGGCACCCTCAAGGCCGGGCAGCTCCTGATCGTCGGTCTGGGAGCGCGCGAGTCGCTGACGACCGAGAAGGTACGCCGCGCCGCGGGCGTGGCTGCCCGCAACGTGGGCAACGCCGCGTCGGTCGCGGTGGCACTTCCGGCCGGCGACGCAGCACACGTGCGCGCCGTTGCTGATGGCTTCCTCTCCGGGCTCTACCGCTACACGCTCTACAAGTCGAAGTCGAAGTCGGGCGAGTCCGATGTCGCCGAGGTGGCTTTCCTCAGCGACGTGGCTCGGCAGAGCGACGCCGTGGCTGCCCTCGATGCCGCCCGCGCGGTCTCGAGGACGGTCGATGCCGCTCGCGACTGGGTCAACGCACCACCCAACGACCTGACCCCCGAAAAGTTCGCCGACGCGGTGACCGCGATGCACAAGGACCGCGGCGGCCGGAAGACGAAGATCAAGCTCGAGGTGCTCGGCGTCGAGGAGCTCACTGCCCTGGGCTGTGGCGGCATCCTCGGAGTCGGCCAGGGTTCGGCCAACCCGCCGCGCATGGTCAGGCTCACCTGGCGGCCGCGCAACGCCCGGGCCAGCATCGCCCTGGTCGGGAAGGGCATCACCTTCGACTCGGGCGGGCTGACCATCAAGCCGGGCAACTCGATGGCAACGATGAAGTGCGACATGGGCGGTGCCGCAGCCGTGATCGCCGCGACGTTCGCGATCGCCGAGCTCAACCTCCCGGTCGCCGTCACCACCTACGCCCCGATGGCCGAGAACATGCCGTCCGGAGCCGCGATGCGTCCCGGCGACGTCCTGACGATGTACGGCGGCAAGACCGTCGAGGTGACCAACACCGACGCCGAGGGCAGGCTGATCCTCGCCGATGCGATCGCGATGGCCGCCGAGCAGGCACCCGACGTGATCCTCGACGTCGCCACCCTCACCGGCGGATGCGTCGTCGCACTGGGCGAGCGGATGGCGGGGGTGTTCGGCGACGAGGGCCCGACTGCCGCCATCCTGAGTGCCGCAGACACGACCGGAGAGCTGTTCTGGCCGTTGCCGATTCCCGAGCAGAGCCACACTGCGGTGCGCACCGAGAGCAAGATCGCTGACGTGCTTCAGGCCAACTGGGTCCGTTGGGGCGGCACGCTCTACGCCGCCGCGTTCCTCAACGAGTTCACCGGCGACCGGCCGTGGGCGCACCTGGACATCGCCGGCCCGGCATTCAACACAGGCGGCCCTTGGGGACACGTGCCTGCGGGCGGAACCGGGTTCTCTGTCTCCACCCTGGTGGAGTACGTCGCGGCGCTCGGCCGCTCGGAGACCAGCGAGGCCTAGACCGGCGGGTCCTCGAGGCTGCCACGCAGCCGTTGCCGCTGCCGCTCCTTCTCTCGTCGGTTGTACTCCCGCATCCGTGCTGGGACCCCGACCACGGCCGCGTCGTAGCTGGGCACTCCGTGCTTGTTGGCGAACTCGTGGGCCCACTTGACCGACGGCACCCGGCGACGCGTCCATTCTCCGTCGTGGGCCACGAGGAGCAACGTCACGTCGGTGACGGTGGTGCGAGGTTCGACGAACCCTTCTACGCCACGTCGGCCGCTCACGAACTCGAGCAGGTGACGCTGGTCGGCGTCGTCGGCCGTCCGCGTGGTGCCGGGCGCGGCGCGTCCCCGCGGGCCACGGCGTCGAAGGCGATCAAGCATTCCCATGCGACAAGTGTGCTGCATGCCGGGTCGGCGAGGCGCACAACCCGGTCTGTTTCCGACCTGCTGGGGACGAGTGATTGGATGAGACCCGGATGAGACCGGGCAGATCCGAACGTAGTGGAGGCACAGTGTCGGAGAGCAGCGAGTTCGACGTCGTGATCCTGGGAGCAGGATCGGGCGGCTATGCGTGCGCGCTCCGCGCCGCCCAGCTCGGGCTGAGCGTTGCCCTCGTCGAGAAGGACAAGCTCGGCGGCACCTGCCTGCACGTGGGGTGCATCCCCACCAAGGCACTTCTGCACGCCGCCGAGATCGCCGACTCCGCACGCGAGTCCGAGAAGTTCGGCGTGCTCGCCACTCTCGAGGGCATCGACATGCCTGGCGTCAACACCTACAAGGACGGCGTGGTCTCCCGGCTTCACAAGGGGCTCGCCGGCCTGATCAAGGGCCGTGGGATCACCGTCATCGAGGGCTCGGGCCGGCTCACCGGTCCGCGCACCGTCGAGGTGGACGGCACGACGTACGCCGGCAAGGCGGTGGTGCTCGCCTCCGGCTCCTACCCGCGTTCGCTGCCCGGTCTCGAGCTCGACGGCATCCGGGTGCTCAGCTCTGAACACGCCCTGTGCCTCGAGAGCGTGCCCAGCTCGGTGATCGTGCTCGGTGGTGGCGTGATCGGGTGCGAGTTCGCCAGCGTGTGGCGGTCCTTCGGTGCCGAGGTCACGATCATCGAGGCTCTGCCCCACCTGGTCCCCTCCGAGGACGAGCAGTCCTCCAAGGCTCTCGAGCGCGCGTTCCGCAAGCGCAAGATCAGCTTCTCCCTGGGCACCCGCTTCGAGTCGGTCGCGCCCACCGACTCCGGTGTCGAGGTCAGCGTCGAGGGCGGGAAGACGTTCTCGGCCGACCTGCTCCTGGTGGCCGTGGGGCGCGGTCCGGTCACCGACGGACTGGGGTACGACGAGCAGGGCGTGACCATGGATCGCGGCTTCGTGCTCACCGACGAGCGCTGCCGCACCAACCTCGAGGGTGTCTACGCGGTCGGAGACATCGTCCCGGGCTTGCAGCTCGCGCACCGTGGCTTCCAGCAGGGCATCTTCGTGGCCGAGGAGATCGCCGGTCTCTCCCCCGCTGCCATCGACGAGACCGGTATCCCCCGGGTCACCTACTGCGACCCGGAGGTCGCCTCCGTCGGGCTGACCGAGGTGCAGGCCCGCGAGCAGCACGGCGACGCCGTGGAGACCCTCACCTACGACCTCGGCGGCAACGGCAAGAGCCAGATCCTGGCCACCCAGGGATTCATCAAGCTCGTCAGGGTCAGCGACGGCCCGGTGCTCGGCGTACACATGGTCGGGGCACGCGTGGGTGAGCTGATCGGCGAGGCCCAGCTGATCTGCGGCTGGGAAGCGCACCCCGAGGACGTCGCCAGCCTGGTGCACGCCCACCCGACCCAGAACGAGGCTCTGGGCGAGGCACACCTCGCACTTGCGGGCAAGGCGTTGCACGCACACTCCTGACCTGCTGGACTCTGCACCAGCGAAACCGACGAAGAAGTCACGAAAGAGCGAAGGAAACAGATGTCGACACCCGTGAACCTCCCGGCCCTGGGCGAGTCCGTCACCGAAGGCACCATCACCCGTTGGCTCAAGCAGGTGGGTGACACCGTCGAGGTCGACGAGCCGTTGCTCGAGGTCTCCACCGACAAGGTCGACACCGAGATCCCCTCCCCTGTGGCGGGAACGCTGATCGAGATCAAGGCCGAAGAGGACGAGACCGTCGAGATCGGAGCCGAGCTCTGCGTCATCGGCGACGAGGGCGAGGGCGGCGGTTCCGAGGACTCGGGTGAGGCCGAGGAGGCCGAGGAGGCTGAGGAGGCTGAGGAGTCAGGCGACTCCAGCGACTCCACCGAATCCGGGGACACCGGGGACACGGACGACGCCGAGGACTCCTCCCCCAGCGACGACTCAGGCGACGGCTCAGGCGACGACTCAGGCGATGCCGACGAGACCGAACCCGACGACAAGCCTGCTGCCTCGAGCGGTGGCGGTGGGGGTGGTGGTACGCCGGTCACCCTGCCTGCCTTGGGCGAGTCGGTCACCGAAGGCACGATCACCCGCTGGCTCAAGGCCGTCGGGGACGACGTCGCGGTCGACGAGCCGCTGCTCGAGGTCTCCACCGACAAGGTCGACACCGAGATCCCCTCCCCCGTCGCCGGCACCTTGCAGGAGATCAAGGCCGAGGAGGATGAGACCGTCGAGATCGGCGCCGAGCTCTGCATCATCGGCGACGGCTCCGGCGCAGGCAGCGGAGACTCCGGCGGTTCCGCCGAGCCAAAGGCCGAGGAGAAGTCCGAGCCGGAACCCGAGCCCGAGCCGGAGCCCGAGCCCGAGCCCGAGCCGGAACCCGAGCCCGAGCCGGAACCCGAGCCCAAGCAGGAGCCCGAGCCCAAGCAGGAGCCGAAGCACGAGGCCAAGGAGTCGAGCGACTCCGGGAGCTCCTCGGAGAGCGGCACCTACGTCACCCCGCTCGTGCGCAAGATGGCCGCCGAGCACGGCGTGGACCTGACCTCGATCTCCGGCACCGGAGTGGGCGGCCGGATCCGCAAGCAGGACGTGCTCGCTGCCGCCGAGTCGTCCAAGGCGCCCGCCGCGGACAAGCCTGCTGCCTCGGGCGCACAGGCACCTGAGGGGGCCTCCGCGCCCTCATCGGCTCCGAGCCCGTTGCGTGGCAAGACCGAGAAGATGACCCGCCTGCGCAAGCTGATCGCCACCCGGATGGTGGATTCGCTGCAGACCTCCGCGCAGCTGACTCAGGTCGTCGAGGTCGATGTCACCAACATCGCGCGGATGCGCGACCGTGAGAAGGCAGAGTTCCTCGCCCGCGAGGGAGTGAAGCTCTCCTACCTGCCGTTCTTCGCCAAGGCGGCCGTCGACGCGCTGAAGTCGCACCCGTCGCTGAACGCCACCTTCGACCTCGAGGCCGGTGAGATCACCTACCACGACAGCGAGAACGTCGCCTTCGCGGTGGACACCGAGAAGGGTCTGCTCACCCCTGTGGTCAAGGACGCCGGCGACCTCTCGATCGCCGGCCTCGCCAAGAAGATCGCCGACGTGGCGGAGCGCACCCGCACCAACAAGATCGGTCCGGACGATCTGACCGGGGGCACCTTCACGATCACCAACCTCGGCAGCGTGGGCGCCCTCTGGGACACCCCGATCATCAACAAGCCGCAGGTCGCCATCCTCGGACCGGGTGTCGTGGTGAAGCGTGCGGTCGTGATCGACGACCCCAACCTGGGCGAGACGATCGCGGTTCGCCAGATGGTCTACCTTGCGCTGACCTACGACCACCAGCTGGTCGACGGCGCTGACGCGGGCCGCTTCCTCCAGGACGTCAAGGAGCGCCTGGAGGCTGCGCAGTTCGAGGTGTGAGCCTCCCAGCCGGCCTACCACCTCACTTCTCGCAGGTAGTCGGATGGCTCTGGCGCCTCTAGCGTGGGCCCATGCCCCTGACACCGCAGCAGCCCGAGACCGACGGGACCCAATGGCAGCTGGTGGACGAGGGGTGGGGACGCAAGGTCGTCGACTTCGCGACGCTCGCTGAACCCTCACAGTGCCGGGAGTACGTCGCGCTGCACCACCAGCTGGCAGTCGACAAGGACGAGCGGTTGCTCGACCTGGCCTGCGGGGCTGGTCTGGCGCTCGAGCTGGCCAGCCTGCGCGGAGCACGGTGTGCCGGGATCGACGCCTCCCCCAGGCTGATCAAGGTCGCCCGCGACCGACTGCCCGGCGCCGACATCCGCGTCGGCGACATGCAGGCACTGCCGTGGGAGGACGCGAGCTTCGAGGTCGTGACCAGCTTTCGCGGGATCTGGGGAACGACGCCGCAAGCCCTGGACGAGGCGCACCGCGTGCTGGCACCCGGAGGTCGCCTCGGGTTCACCGTCTGGGGTCACATCAAGGCCTCACCGGGCGCCTGGGCACTGAGCCCCTTCCGGCTCGCTGCCGAGCCGAAGGTGGCCAACCAGGCCGCCATGGTGGCCCTGGGGCGGCCAGGGGTCGGCGAAGACCTGCTGGCGCGACACGGGTTCGTCGACGTCGAACGAGTCTCGATCCCCTTCGCCTGGGAGTTCCCCGATCCCGAGACCTACGCGCGAGCGCTGGCATCGACCGGACCGGCGTACGAGGCGATCCAGGCAGTGGGCGAGGAGGAGTTCCTGCGGGCCGCCGAGGCCGTCGCCGCCGAGCGGGTCCGCGACGGACTACCCCTGCGTGCCTCCATCGACGTCATCGCCTACCTCGCACGCAAGCCGCTCGCGCCCGTAGAGACGACCACCACCTGGACCGCCCCGCTCGAGGCCTCCGGGTTCATCGGTGCGGCCACCGACACACCTGCCGCCCGCGCGATGTACGACGAGGACCTCGAGGACCTCGGCTACGTGATGAACTGCGTCCGCCTCTGGGCACATCTGCCGGCGGTCAACGAGGGCCTCTTCGACCTGATGGGTCACTCCGCCAAGTTGGCCGGCCTCAGCGTCAGGGAGCGCGGCATCCTGATCACGGCCATGGCAGCCACCATGCACGACTCGTCCTGCTCACTGGCCTGGGGCGCGAAGCTGGCCGATGTCTCCGATCCTGGCCTCGCCGCCGGGGTGTTGGCTGGGCATGACACCGGGCTCAGCGAGTCCGAGCAAGCCCTTGCCCGCTGGGCCCGCAAGGTGACCGCCGACCCCACCGTCACCGCTGAGGACGACGTCGAGGCACTGCGCCGGGCGGGGTACGACGACACCCGGATCGTCGCGGTCACGGCGTTCATCGCGCTGCGCCAGGCCTTCGCCGTGGTCAACGACGCCCTGGGACTGCCGCCGGATCGTGAGCTGCGCGCACATGCACCCGCGGAGGTCCGCGACGTCGTGACCTACGGGAGACCTGTGGCCGACTGACCACCGGCCCCAGCGGCCCTACATGTGGATCATGTGCCCGGCGATGTCCTCGATCGCCTCCTTGACGGCCTCTGACAGCGTCGGGTGGGCGA
The DNA here is from genome assembly GCA_039921445.1 of Marmoricola sp. Taxonomy (GTDB): domain Bacteria; phylum Actinomycetota; class Actinomycetes; order Propionibacteriales; family Nocardioidaceae; genus Marmoricola. Next base: position 6,970 of record JBDSBU010000220.1, read on the forward strand.
AGATGTTGCGGGCGACCTCGTCGGCGGTGAGGTCCCACTTCTGGGCCAGGGTCAGGGCCGGGAGGAGCTCGGTGACGTCGGGGCCGATCAGGTGGGCGCCGATGATCTCGTTGTACTTCGCGTCGGCGATGATCTTCACGAAGCCGGACGTGTCGCCGAGGCCCTTGGCCTTGCCGT
>JBDSBU010000221.1:0-12026 GCA_039921445.1 Marmoricola sp.
CGCAGTTCTACGACGTCTTCGTGCAGCTGCTGGGGATCGAGTCCGCGCCGGACCGCTACGACCTTGAACAGTCCGTGGAGCTGCGCCGGCAGATCGCAGAGGCCTTCGCAGCGCGCACCCAGGCGGAGTGGGCAACGATCTTCGAGGGCACCGACGCGTGCGTGGCCCCGATCTTGCCGTTGAGCGAGGCGATGGAGCACCCGCACATGGCTGCTCGTGAGGTGTTCGTGGACAACGCGGGGGTGCGCCAGCCGGCTCCTGCTCCGCGGTTCTCGCGTACGCCGGGCCAGCTGTCACGGCCGCCCGCGGCGAAGCCAGGGATCGACACCCGCGAGGTGCTCAGCGCCTGGGGCGTCGCCGACGTCGACGGGCTGATCGAGCGCGGCGCCGCCGTACAGTCCTGAGGCGTTCTGGCTGCCGGACCCGCCTCTCTCCTCGCCGAGACGTCGCAGCTGTTGCGGCTCACCAGCCCGGCGCTAGCGTCTGGCCATGGCTGAAACTCTTTCGGGAACAGTGGTGCTGGTCACCGGCGCCTCCAGCGGAATCGGACAGGCTGCGGCGGTCTCGCTGGCCGCGCGGGGAGCGGCCGTGGCGCTCGTCGCTCGTCGCACCGACCGGCTCGAGGAGCTCGCCGCCTCGATCCGCGACCAGGGCGGCACGGCGCTCACGATCACCGCAGACGTCACCGAACGGGCTCAGGCGGAGTCGGCCGTCGCCACCACCGTCGAGGAGCTCGGCCGCCTGGACACGGTGGTGAACAACGCCGGGGTGATGCTGCTCGGCCCGATCCTCGAGGCGCCCGTCGAGGAGTGGGAGAAGATGGTGGCCCTGAACGTCAACGGGCTGCTCTACGTCGCGCACGCCTCCCTGCCCCACCTGCTGGAGGCGGCCGAGAGCGGTCCGCGCCGGGTGGCGGACCTGGTGAACATCTCCTCGGTCGCGGGCCGCGTGGCGCGCAACGGCAGCGGCGTCTACAACGCCACCAAGCACGCGGTGGGGGCCTTCAGCGAGTCGCTCCGCCAGGAGGTGACCCGGCGCCACGTCCGGGTCTCACTCGTGGAGCCCGGCGCCGTGGACACCGAGCTGGCCTCGCACAACCGTCCCGAGGTCCAGGAGACGATGAAGCAGCGGTTCGCCGACATGGAGCGGCTGGAGGCCGTGGACATCGCCGAGGCGATCGAGTTCGTCGTCACCCGCCCGCGCCGGGTGGCGGTCAACGAGCTGCTGGTCCGCCCCACCGAGCAGGAGGGTTGAGCGCCGGCTCGGCTCCGGCCCCGGTCCGACCCCGTGGGTGATCTGACGCACATCCCGGATGGATTGACGATGACAGCGTTACTGTCACAATGAATACCTGCCTGCCGGCCGCTTTGTCGCGCCCGCCGCAGGCATCTGTGAGTCCGCCCGAGCGACAAACTCGAAAAGTTGGGAAAACAATGAGCACAGAAGCCTTCGTCTATGACGCCATCCGGACCCCGCGCGGCAAGGGCAAGAAGGACGGCAGCCTGCACGAGGTCAAGCCGGTCGACCTGGTCGTTGGACTGCTCGATGCGATCAAGGACCGCAATCCCTCGCTCGACGTCAACCGGGTCGACGACGTCGTGCTCGGCGTGGTCTCCCCGGTCGGTGACCAGGGCGGTGACATCGCCAAGACGGCGGCGCTCGCAGCCGGTTATCCCGACACGGTGGCCGGCGTACAGCTCAACCGCTTCTGCGCCTCAGGGCTGGAGGCCGTGAACCAGGCCGCCTCCCGCGTCCGCGGTGGGTTCGAGGACCTCCTGCTCGCCGGTGGGGTCGAGTCGATGAGCCGGGTGGCCATGGGCAGCGACGGCGGCGCCTGGGCGATGGACCCCTCCACCGCGTTCGCGACCGCCTTCGTGCCCCAGGGCATCGGCGCCGACCTGATCGCCACGATCGAGAAGTTCTCCCGCGAGGACGTGGACACCTTCGCGGTGGAGTCCAACGCCCGAGCCGCCAAGGCCTGGGCCGACGGCCGGTTCGCCAACTCCGTGGTCCCGGTCCGTGACCGCAACGGTGTCGTGGTGCTCGACCGCGACGAGTTCATCAAGCCCGAGTCGACCGTCGAGGGCCTGGCCCGGCTCAAGCCCTCCTTCGCCGGCATCGGCGACCAGGCCGGCTTCGACTCGGTGGCACTGGAGAAGTACCACTGGATCGAGCAGATCGACCACGTGCACCACGCCGGCAACAGCTCAGGCATCGTCGACGGCGCTGCCCTCGTGGCGATCGGCAACGAGCAGGTCGGCAAGGACCTGGGCCTGACCCCCCGAGCGCGGATCATCTCCGCCGCCGTCTCGGGTGCCGACCCCACGATCATGCTGACCGGGCCGGCTCCGGCTGCCCGCAAGGCGCTGGCCAAGGCCGGTCTCAGTGTCAAGGACATCGACCTGTTCGAGATCAACGAGGCCTTCGCCGCGGTGGCGATGCGGTTCATGCGGGACATGGGCATCGACGACTCGATCACCAACGTCAACGGTGGCTCGATCGCGATGGGCCACCCGCTGGGCGCGACCGGGGCGATGATCCTCGGCACCCTGATCGACGAGCTCGAGCGACGCGACCTCAAGCGCGGCCTGGCCACGTTGTGCGTCGGCGGCGGCATGGGCATCGCGACCATCGTCGAGCTCGTCTGACCCCCTTCACCGGTGGTGCACGAGCGTGGGACGAGCGCCTCGCAACCACCTACGGCCCCTACGACCTTCAAGGACTGGACATGACCGAATCTGCAGTGCGCTACGACAAGGGCGATGACAACATCGTCGTACTCACCCTCGACGACCCCACCGCCAGCGCGAACACCATGAACGAGCTCTACAAGCAGGGCATGGGCGCGGCGATCGACCGCCTCTATGCCGAGAAGGACGAAGTGGCCGGCGTGGTGGTCACCTCGGCGAAGAAGACCTTCTTCGCCGGCGGCAACCTCAAGAACATGCTTGCCGCCGGGCCGGACGATGCCCAGGTGATCTTCGAGATGGGCGAGGGCATCAAGGCCGACCTGCGCCGCCTCGAGAAGCTCGGCAAGCCCGTCGTCGCGGCGATCAATGGCGCCGCCCTCGGCGGTGGCCTCGAGATCACCCTTGCCTGCCACCACCGGATCGTGGTCGACGACCCGAAGGTGGACCTCGGCCTTCCCGAGGTGACCCTCGGCCTGCTCCCCGGCGGTGGCGGCGTGACCCGCACCGTGCGGATGCTCGGCATCCAGTCCGCGCTGATGGACGTCCTGCTCCAGGGGCCGCGCTTCAAGCCGGCGCAGGCCTTGGAGAAGGGCCTCGTCGACGAGCTCGTGGCCACGCGCGAAGACCTCGTGCCGGCGGCGAAGAAGTGGATCTCCGAGCACGCCGACGACCCGGACGCAGCCTCGAACCCCTGGGATCGCGCCGGCTACAAGATCCCTGGCGGTACGCCGTCCAGCCCGGCGCTCGCGCAGTTCCTGCCCGCGTTCCCGGCGATGCTGCGCAAGCAGACCAAGGGTGCGCTCTACCCGGCGGCGCGGGCGATCATGGCCACCGCCATCGAGGGTGCGCAGGTCGACTTCGACACCGCCAGCCGGATCGAGTCGCGCTACCTCGCCGAGCTGATCACGGGGTCGAACAGCAAGAACATGATCCAGGCGTTCTTCTTCGACCTCTCCGCGATCAACGGTGGGTCGCTGCGGCCGGCCGGCGTACCCAAGTACACAGCGACCAAGGTCGGCGTACTCGGAGCCGGGATGATGGGAGCCGGCATCGCCTACTCCTGCGCCCGCGCCGGCATGGAGGTCGTGCTCAAGGACGTCGAGCAGGCATCGGCCGACAAGGGCAAGGCCTACAGCGAGAAGATCCTCGCCAAGGCTGTGGAGCGCGGCAAGATGGATGAGGCGAAGAAGGCCGAGATCCTCGACCGGATCACCGCCACCACCGAGGCCAACGACTTCAAGGGCTGCGACCTGGTGATCGAGGCGGTCTTCGAGGACCCCTCGCTCAAGGCCAAGGTGTTCGCCGAGATCCAGGACGTGGTCAACCCCGACGCGCTGCTGTGCTCGAACACCTCGACCCTGCCGATCACCGAACTCTCGGGCAACGTGAACCGTCCGGCGGACTTTATCGGGCTGCACTTCTTCTCCCCCGTCGACAAGATGCCGCTGGTGGAGATCATCAAGGGTGCGCAGACCTCTGAGGAGGCCGTGGCCAAGGCGCTCGACGTGGTGCAGCAGATCCGCAAGACCCCGATCGTGGTCAACGACAGCCGCGGTTTCTACACCAGCCGCGTCATCGGCACAATGGTCAACGAGGGTCTGGCCATGCTCGGCGAAGGGGTGCACCCGATGTCGATCGAGCGCGCTGCCACCCAGGCGGGCTACCCGGTGGGCACGCTGCAGCTCTCCGATGAGCTCAACATGGAGCTGATGGCCAAGATTGCCAAGGCCACCGCCGACGCTGCTGGTGCCGACCACGTGGAGCACCCCGGCACCGCCGTGGTGAACACGATGATCGAGCAAGGTCGTCCCGGTCGGGTCCGCGGAGCCGGCTTCTACGACTACGACGAGACTGGACGTCGTGCCGCTCTCTGGCCCGGCCTCAAGGAGCTGTTCCCCTCCAAGGAGGAGCCTGCCGACATCGAGGACCTCAAGGACCGCTACCTGTTCATCGAGGCGCTCGAGACCGCCAAGTGCTTCGAGGAGGGTGTGATCGAGTCGGCGGCCGCGGCCAACATCGGCTCGATCATGGGCATCGGCTACCCCCCGCTGACCGGTGGCACGGCTCAGTTCATGCAGGGCTACGACGGCGCGGCGGGCCGAGGCCTCGTCGGGTTCGTGGCGCGCGCCGAGCAGCTGGCCGAGAAGTACGGCGACCGCTTCGCCCCCACTGCCCGCCTCAAGGAGATGGCGCAGAAGGGCGAGTCCTTCCCAGCCTGACCCCCGAGACGTCGCAAATGAAATCTGCCTGACCGCCGAGACGTCGCAAATGAAATCTGCCTGAGCGCCGTACCGGCGCTGGGGCGTTTCATTTGCGACGTCTCGGCGCAGTTTTGGCATTTCATCTGCGACGTCTCGGCGCGCCGGGGAGACTGGTGGCGTGGACTTGGACATGGGCCTGGACGTGGGCGAGGAGGAGAAGCGGCGCGATCCGACGGGGGTCCTCGTGGAGGGGCTGTGGGTCCGCTTCGGGGCGGTTGCGGCGGTGTCCGGGATCGATCTCACGGTCCCGGCTGGTCGAGCGACCGCGCTGCTGGGTCGAAACGGCGCCGGGAAGTCGACGACCATGCGGGTGCTGGCGGGGGTGGTCCCGCCCACTGAGGGCAGCGTGCACGTCGGGGGCATCGATGTCGTGGACGACCCGCTGGCGGTCAAGCGGCTCGTCGGCTACTGCCCTGACGTCGGAGGGCTCGTGCCCCGGGCGACGCCGTGGGAGCACCTCCAACTCTCCGCACGTTTGCGACGTCTCGATGACTGGGAGGGCCAGGCGCTGGCCCTGCTCGAGCGGTTCGACCTCGCGGGCGAGGCGCACCGGGTCACCTCGGGCTTCAGCCACGGGATGAGCCGGAGGCTCTCGGTGGTGCTGGCCGCCTTCCACGCGCCGGCCGTGCTGCTCCTCGACGAGCCGTTCGACGGCGTCGATCCCCTGGGCGTCGAGGCGACCATGGAGCTGATCTCCGACGCGCGGGCGCGCGGGTCCGCCGTACTCGTCTCCACGCATCTTCGCGACCTGGCTGTCGAGGCCTGTGAGGGTGCGCTCGTGCTCCGCGGTGGTTCGCGGGTGGCGACCCTGCGCGCCGATGAGCTTCGTGGGGAGGAAGGTGCCGGTGTCTACCGCGCGCTCCTCGACTGAGCTCGCGCGGGCGTTCAGCGACCTCGGGAGCGTGCTCCGGTTCCGTGGCTCGGGGTTGTCCGCGCGCGAGGCCAGACGGTTGCGGCTCGGCGGAGGTCTCGTGGCTCTGCTCACGTGCGCGGCAGTGGTCGGGCCGGCGTACCTCGCGGGACCCACACCCCGCGAGCGCAGCGGTGAGGTGCTCGCGCTGCTGCCTTCGATGAGCTTGCTCTTCTTGGCACTGGCGACCGTTGCGGCGGTGGCCTCCGGTGGGGGACGCGAGGTGATCCCGCGTGACCAAGCGGTGTCGTTCCCGCTCTCCAGCCTGACCGAGCACCTCGGCGCACTCCTGCTCGCGCCGCTCAACATCGCCTGGCTGGTGCAGGGCTGGGTGCTGCTCGGCTCCGCGTCCTATGCGCTGGGACCGAAGGGCCTGGTGGTCTACGAGCTGCCGCTCGTGCTCTGGCTGTTGGTGTCGACCGCGCTGGCACAGATCGCAGGCTGGGCTGCTGAGGGCGTACGCCGGGGCCGGCAGGGGATCGCGGTCTTCCGTCTGTTCGTCCTCGCTGCGCTGAGCGTGCTCGCGGCACTCGTGGTCACGGGGCGGGCGACCAGCGCGCTCGACCACAGTCCGACGGTGTGGCTGATGCGACTGCTCCTGGACGCTCAAGCCGGGCGGTGGCAGGGCTGGTCGGTAGGGGTCTCGGTGCTCCTCCTGGGGGGCGTCGCGGCGACCGTGATCGGCGCCGTACCCGCTCGGTGGGCTCTGAGTCGGCCGATGCGTGAGGAACTGCGCCTGGAGTCTGGTCGGCAGCGCGTGAAGTCGATGGCGGGCTCCGACTTCGTGATGTTGCTGCGCATCGATCGTGCGGCAGTGTGGCGCTCGGTCCCGCTGCGCCGGGGGTTGCTGGTGCTCGCGCTGATGCCCGGTGCGGTCGCGCTGGCCGGTGATCTGGAGTGGAACATGATCACCGTGCTTCCAGGGCTGGTCGCCTCGGGCGGTGCCCTGCTGTTCGGGGTGAACACCTGGTGCCTGGACGGCCGCGGAGCGTTGTGGCGCGAGAGCCTTCCGGTCTCGCCTCGGCTCGTCTTCTACACCCGAGCAGCCCTGCTGTTCGAGGTTCTCGCCGGTTCGGCGACCCTCACCTTGGCCATGGCCTGCCTGCGTGCCGGACTGCCAACAGCGACCGAGATCGCAGCCCTGCTGGGCGCACTGGTCGTGATCGCGGTCCAGGTGGTCGCCGCAAGCATGCGCTGGAGCCTTGCCAGGCCGTTCTCGGTCGACCTGCGCAGTGCCCGCGCGACGCCGGCCCCGCCGGTGGTGATGGCCGCCTACAGCGCACGGCTCGCGAGCGTCACCACGCTCACCGGGCTGGTCTTCTCCGGTCTTGCGCGGACTGGGGACGTCGGGGTGACGGTGCTCGTCGCGATCACGATGCTGGTGTGGTCGCTGTGGCGCCTGGAACGCACCGCTCAGCGCTGGGAGCGCCCGGTGGTACGCGCCCGCGTCGTAGCGACGGTGGCCGGCTGACAGTCCGTGGTCTGGTGAGTCACGGCCGAGAGTTCTCCGATCGGAGAAACCGTGCCGGTCCCTGCGACCCGAGGGGACGGAGAGGGAAGAAGAGGATGCTGGTCGCCGCAACCATCCGCGGTGCTGTCGGAGAGCGTGACGATGCCGTCCTCGACTTCACACCGGGAATGCGCAGCCAGCCGTACGGCGTACGAGTGACCAGCGCCTGCGGCTAGGACCAGCGCCTGCGGCTCGACCTCGCGTGCCCCTCGGTAGGGTCGCGACCATGGACTTCTCCCCCTCCCCCCGGGCCGCCGAGCTGACCGCACTGGTCGGCGACTTCGTCACCCGCGAGATCGAGCCCGTCGTCGCCGACTACCGCCGTGAGGTGGCTGCGTCGGCCGAGGCGGGGCAGTGGCGCGAGTCCCCGATCCTGGGTGAGCTGCGGGCCAAGGCCCGCGCACAGGGCTTGTGGAACTTGTTCTTGCCGGTCGAGCACACCGGTCACTACGCCGAGCAGTTCGGCACCCTTGGCGGGGCTGGTCTCTCCAACGTCGACTACGCGCCGTTGGCCGAGCAGATGGGCCGCGCGACCTTCCTGGCGCCGTACGTCTTCAACTGCAACGCCCCCGACACCGGCAACATGGAGGTGCTGCTCAAGTACGGCACCGAGGAGCAGAAGGCCACCTGGCTCGAGCCGTTGCTGGACGGCAAGATCCGCTCCGCGTTCACGATGACCGAACCCGGGGTCGCCTCCTCGGACGCCACCAACATGGAGGCCACGGCGATCGTCGACGGTGACGAGGTCGTGATCAACGGCCGCAAGTGGTGGTCCACCGGTGTCGGTCACCCCGACTGCAAGATCTTCGTCTTCATGGGTCTCTCCGACCCCGACGGCGACCGTCACCACCGGCACACCATGGTGTTGGTGCCGCGCGACGCACCGGGGGTGAAGGTCGAGCGGCTGCTCTCCACGATGAGCGAGTACGACGAGCCGGTCGGCCACGGGGAGGTCAGCTTCGATGAGGTCCGCGTCCCGAAGGACAACATCCTGCTCGGTGAGGGCCGCGCCTTCGAGATCGCCCAGGGGCGGCTCGGTCCTGGCCGGGTCCACCACTGCATGCGGTTGATCGGCCAGGCCGAGGTGGCCCTCGAGCTGGCGATCAGGCGAGGGCTGGACCGGGAGGCCTTCGGCAAGCCGATTCTCAACCTCGGCGGCAACCGGGAGCGCATCGCCGATGCCCGGATCGCGATCGACCAGGCCCGCCTCCTCGTGCTCAACGCCGCGTGGAAGCTCGACGTGGGCGGGTCGCTGAACGCCCTCAGCGAGGTCAGCCAGATCAAGGTGATCGTGCCGAACGTCGCGCAGCAGGTGATCGACATGGCGATCCAGCTGCACGGTGGCGGTGGCCTCTCCTCCGACTTCCCACTCGCCGGGATGTGGACCAACGCGCGGGCGCTGCGGCTGGCCGACGGGCCCGATGAGGTGCACCGTGGCGTCGTCGCTCGCCTGGAGATCGGCAAGCACCAGACCGGTCGCCGCTGATGGCTCGCGTGCTGATCACCGGAGGCGCCTCCGGGCTCGGTGCCGCGCTGGCCACGGCGTACGTCGCTCGGGGTGAGAACGTCCTCGTGGCCGACATCAACGCAGGGGTGGACGCGCCTGGGATGGATGCGATCCGGCTCGACGTCCGCTCCGAGGACGACTGGGCCGCCGCTCGGGCGTGGGTCGAGCGCGAGTGGGGTGGCCTGGACGTGCTGGTCAACAACGCCGGGGTCGCAGGCGGCGGGCGGGTCGACGTCGCCAGCATGGAGGAGTGGCAGTGGATCACCGAGATCAACCTGTTCGGCGTCGTCCGCGGGACCAGGACGTTCGTGCTGATGCTCAAGGAGCAACGCTCCGGGCAGATCATCAACATCGCTTCGCTCGCGGGGCTGGTCCACCCGGGTGGCATGGGCTCCTACAACGCGGTCAAGGCCGGTGTCGTCGCCTTCACCGAGACCTGCGCGCACGAGCTCGCCGAGTGGGACATCCGCTGCGCCGCGGTGTGCCCCTCCTACTTCCGCACCGGACTGGTCGAGAACATGCAGGCACTGGCCCCACCCGGTGGCGACACTGCGATCGGCCAGGTGATCGGGGCACTGGTCGCGCAGGCGCCGCTCGGACCCGAGGAGATCGCCGCGGCGGTGCTCGCAGGGGTTGATGCCGGCGAGGAGCTGATCCTGCCCGACGAGGCGGCCCGCGCTGCCTACCGGCTCAAGCTGACCGACCGGGCGGCGTACGACGTGGTGATGCGCCGTCAGGCCGCTCGGCTGAACGCGCTGGGCACCGGAGGGGGAGAACGTTGATCGAGATCGACGGTCCTGTCGACGGGGCCTCCAATGTGCGCGAGGAGGACAGCTTCGACGTCGAGGCGGTCCGGGACTGGTTGGCCGCGCAGGGCACCCACCTGGTCGGCGAGATCGCGTTGCACCAGTTCGCCGGCGGCGCCTCCAACCTGACCTTCTCGTTGCGCGACGCCACGCAGGACCTGATCCTGCGGCGACCCCCCGGCGGGCAGAAGGCCAAGGGCGCGCACGACATGGGCCGTGAGTACCGCATCCAGGACGGGCTGCGCGAGGTCTTCCCCCTCGTGCCGGCGATGGTCGCGCACTGCGAGGACGAGTCGGTGATCGGTTCGGAGTTCTACGTCATGCAGCGCATCGACGGCATCATTCCGCGCCGTGACCTGCCCGAGGACGTGACCCTGAGCCAGGAGCAGACCCGGGCGCTGTGCACCAACGCGCTCGACGTTCTGATCGACCTCCACCAGGTCGATGTCGCCAAGACCCCGCTGGCCGCCCTGAGCAAGGGTCGTGGCTACGTCCGTCGGCAGGTGGAGGGTTGGTCGACCCGGTTCCGCGACGCCCGCACCGAGGACGTCGGGGACTACGAGGCAGTGATGGCCTGGTTGGCCGAGCACCAGCCCGACGACGTCGCCAGTGTGCTGATCCACAACGACTTCCGCTTCGACAACCTGGTTCTGGACCGGGACGACCCGACCCGTCCGGTCGGCGTGCTCGACTGGGAGATGGCCACCATCGGGGACCCGTTGATGGACCTCGGCGGGACGCTGGCCTACTGGGTGCAGGACGACGACGACGAGTTCTTCCGGCAGTTCCGTCGTCAGCCGACGCACCTGCCGGGGATGCTCAGCCGCGACGAGGTGGTGACCTACTACTGCGAGCGGATGGGCCTGACCCTGAGCGCCGAGCAGTGGCGCTTCTACGAGGTCTTCGGGCTGTTCCGGCTCGCGGTGATCGCCCAGCAGATCTACTACCGCTACTTCCACAAGCAGACCACCAACGAGGCCTACGCGGTCTTCGGCCCGGCTGCGCAGTACCTCGAGGGGCGTTGCACGCAGATCATCGGGAACGCCAAGGGAGCAGCCGAGTAGTGGGGCAGCTGCTTCTGGTCCGCCACGGCCAGGCCTCGTGGGGGTCCGAGGACTACGACGTGCTCTCCGAGGCCGGGTGGGAGCAGTCGCGGCTGCTCGGCAAGGCGCTCGCTGGGCGTGGCATCGAGCCGGCCGTGGCGTTCAGCGGCGGGATGCGGCGCCACCGGGAGACCGCCGAGGCCTGCCTCGAGGCCTTCGGTGCCGAGGTGCCGCTCGAGACCGACCCCGGGTGGGCCGAGTTCGACCACGTCGCCATGCTCGCTGCGCTCCCGGCACCCTTCGAGGGGCGTACGCCGACCCGCGCGGAGTTCCAGGAGTGGTTCGAGAGCGCGACCGACCGCTGGATCGGCGGCGCCCACGACGACGACTACGCCGAGTCGTTTCCTGCCTTCACCGACCGGGTCGGAGCAGCGCTGCGGCGTACGGCCGAGGAGGTGGGGTCGGGCACGGCGCTGGTCTTCAGCAGCGGGGGCCCGGTGTCCTGGGCCGTGGCGAGCCTGCTGGCCGACGAGCCAGACCAGCGCGGACGGTTGTGGCGACGGCTCAACCCGGTCTGCGTGAACTCCGGGGTGACCCGACTGGTCGCCGGGCGCCGGGGCGTGACCATGGTCAGCTTCAACGAGCACGCCCACCTCGACGGCGTGCCCGACCTGTTGACCTACCGCTGACCCGGAGGTTCACCGGGTGCCTGCGCTAGGCGGTGGGCTTGTGGTCGTAACCGTGGGCGCCGGTATGCCGGGCAGCCGAGTGTGCGTGCGTCGCGATGCACCCGGGTGCGACGCCCGCGGTCGCGAACGTGGGCAGACCTCTGGTTGAGGACCTTGGCTGGAGTCTTCCATTCCAGGGTCTCTCGGGGTCGGGTGTTGAGTCGTGGGGCGACGTCGTCGGTGGTCCCCAACGTGACCCGTTTCGCCCCACCAGTCGGGGCCTTGCGCCTGGTCCGTTGGCTGCCCAGATGCGCCGTCAGCTCGCGCTGGAGTCCGGCATCGCGGTGAGCCCGCTCGGCCGCATAGACCCACCGATACCCCACCCCGCCACCGCGCGCGGCGCGCGCAGGCGGAGAGCGTGACCCCGGCGCCGAGGCACTGCGAGCCAACTCACGCGAGACCGTCGACTTGTCCTTGCCGATGATCGAGGCCTCAAAAAGTTCTCCACAGATGTCGAACACCCTATCGATTGTGTCAGTGATTGCTACTAGAATGGGGCCATGGCCACGACATCGATCACCGCTCCCGGGGTCTCCCCGGTCGAGGTGATCGAGCGTGCCCGCCTGGCCCG
>JBDSBU010000222.1:0-6058 GCA_039921445.1 Marmoricola sp.
CCGACACAATCGAGTGGGTGTTCGATATCTGTGGAGAACTATTCCAAGGGCCCCTGTGATGTCTCAAGACATGGGTGACAGTTCTGCACCGGACATCGGTGAGTTGGTGTCTCAGGACTTTGGTGACGCTTTCGGGGTTATATGTCGCGCGCCGCGGGGTCGACCATTGCCCACGTAGGTGGTGCCTGGATTGGGGCGGGTGTGCTCGATGAGTATCTCGCCGTGCAGGTCGGCGACGGCGCTCTTGTCGCGGGCGGTGATGAGCCGCACGGGCTCGAGGCCGTGTCGTCCGTCGACCCTGTAGCCCGACTTTGTCGAGCAGAAACGTGCCGGCGGTGGTCAGCTTCTAGATGTACTCGGCAGGGACGTTGGTGACGCCGGGCTTGTGAAAGGTGAGGACCTCCGGGCTTAGTGGAGATGTCTAAGTCAGCCACTGGCCCAGGAGGTCCTCGTGTCCCACGCTAACGCTCGTTTGAATGTCCATGGTCGTCGTCTACTTGTTGAGAGAGTCCTCGGGCACGGTCGCCCGGTCGCTCCCGTCGCCAAGGAGCTCGGCGTTTCGCGGCAATGTGCGCACCGGTGGGTGGCTCGATTTCGAGCCGAGGGTGAGGCTGGCCTGGCTGATAGGTCATCGCGACCTCACCGCTGTGCCACGCGGACGCCGTGGCAGGTCGAGGCGCGGGTGTTGCAGCTACGTGCCGATGAACGCCGTGGTCAGGACCGGATCGGCCCCGAGCTCGGGCTGCCGGCCCGGACCGTCTCAGCGATCCTGCGCAGGCACCGGGTGCCCTACCTGCGTGAGTGCGACCCGCTGACCAAGGAGGTGATCCGGGCCTCGAAAACCACCGCGGTGCGATACGAGCACGACCATCCCGGCTCCTTGGTGCATATGGACGTGAAGAAGGTCGGCAAGATTCCTGACGGCGGTGGGTGGAAGGCCCACGGCCGCCAGATGGGCAGCACCTGGGCGAAGAAGAAGGCCAAGGTCGGGTTCGACTACGTCCACTCGGTTGTCGATGACCACTCCCGGCTGGCCTACTCCGAGATCCTCGCTGACGAGAAGGGACCGACCTGCGCCAGCTTCCTGCTCCGCGCAGCCGCCTACTTCGCCACCTTCGGGATCACCCGGATCGAGCGGGTGATGACCGATAACCACTTCAGCTACAAGCGCTCCTACGACGTCGCCGACGCCATGACCCGCCTGGGCGCCAAGCATGTCTTCATCCGTCCGCACTGCCCATGGCAGAACGGGAAAGTGGAGCGCTACAACCGCACCTTGCAGATCGAGTGGGCCTACCGCCGAGTCTTCCTCACCAACAACGCCCGCACCGCGGCACTGGCACCCTGGCTGGAGTTCTACAACACTGGACGCCGACACTCAGCCATCGGAGGCCTCCCCCCGATCAGCCGACTGTCATGAACCTCTCAGCCGAGTACATCTAGATCTGGATGTCGTAGGGCAGAGGCCGACCGCGAGCTCCTCAGCCACCGGCGCAGGTTCGGTCGCACGCAGTCAGGGGGTTTCGTCTAGTCCGAACGGACTATTCCGGGGTGTTTAGCGCAAATAGTGATGAAAAGGGGCGTCTCATGGAAGACACGACACCTGGAGGGGATTGTCATGATTTCAACTGAGGCCGCCTTGTTCGGCCAAATCAGCGGTAGCGGTTCCGGCACGGCGATGGTCCGCTTCTGTGGCTGCGGACAGGAGATCGGTGCTGTGGCGCGAGCGCATTGCCCACGCTGCGGGTGCTGCCTGAAGTGATTCGTCCGCAGATAGGGTGACCACCGACGACCCGGGAGAGGACAACGGTGGCACCCACGCAGGACGACCCACGCAGTTCGCACGTGTGGACCCTGCCCAACCTGATCAGCATGGGTCGGCTGGCCGGCGTACCCCTGTTCCTGTGGCTCGTCCTGGGCCCAGAGGCCGATATCTGGGCGCTCGTGGTGCTGATGGTCTCGGGCTTCACCGACTGGCTCGACGGCTACCTCGCACGTCGGCTGAACCAGATGTCGAAGCTGGGGGAGATCCTCGACCCGGTGGCCGACCGCCTCTACATCCTCGCTGCCGTCATCGGACTGACGCTGCGCGACATCGTGCCGTGGTGGGTTGCGATCCTGCTGCCTGCACGCGACCTGTTCCTGTGGTGCCTGGTGCCGTTCCTGCGGACCCGGGGCTACTCAGCCCTCCCGGTTCACTACCTCGGCAAGGCTGCGACCGCTGCGCTGCTCTACGCCTTCCCGCTGCTCTTCGTAGGGGACGGTGAAGGAGCCTTCGCCACGCTGTCGGAGGTCTTCGGCTGGGCGTTCGCAATCTGGGGGATCGGCCTCTACTGGTGGGCGGGCCTGCTCTACGCCTGGCAGGTGCGCAAGTTGCTGGCTGACCGGGACCGGCGAGCGCCGAGCCTCGCGGAGAGTTGAGATGGCCGAAGGCGAGCGACCGTACGGGCCGACGTCCACATCCGCACCTGGACCGAAGCTGCCACCCCAGGCCACCATGGGGCTGTTGGCCTACCTCGGCAGTCACACCCTTGATGAGGACTACGCCTTCGTGTCTCGCCGCCGCAGCGTGGTGGGTACGCCGGACACCGGCCGCCGCCGGGCCGGACCGCTGGCGGCGGTGGTGCTGCTGGTCTTCGCCCTGCTGGTGATGACCGCCGCTGCCCAGACCTCACGCAACGCGACCGACGACGCGAAACAGCGTCGGATCCTGGCCACCCAGGTCGAGAACGCCCGCGAGCAGCTGACCTCCGACCGCAACCAGGTCCGGGCCCTGACCATCCAGGCCGAGCGACTCCAGCGGCTCCAGCTCGCGAGCGACACCTCCGCCCAGGGGGTCCTGGAGGACATCAGCACCCTCGGTACCCGGGCCGGCACGATCGCGGTGCGCGGTCCCGGTGTGCGCCTGCTGGCCGACGACGCCAAGGAGGCCAAGGATGTCCGCCAGAAGGTGCTCGACTCGGACCTGCAGGGGTTGGTCAACGGTCTGTGGGAGGCGGGCGCAGAAGCGATCTCGGTCAATGGCTACCGGCTCACGGCACTGAGTGCCATCCGGCTGGCCGGAGTGGCGATCACGGTGAACGGCCGGTCCCTGCGCCGCCCCTACACGGTCGAGGCGATCGGCAACAGGGACACGCTGCCCGCGCGTTTCGCAGAAACTTCCAGCGGTCAGGCATGGTTGGACCTGCAGCGGGAGCTGGGTCTACGACTTGACATCACATCCGTGTCGAGCCTGCGGCTCCCAGCAGCCGACTTGCCGACCTTGCGCTTTGCCAACCAGAAACCAGGAGGACTGTCGTGATCGCGATCATGGGTCTGATCGTCGGCATCGTCCTCGGCCTGGTGCTGACCCCGGACGTGCCGCTCGCGATGGAGCCCTACCTGCCGATCGCGGTCGTGGCGGCCCTGGACGCGGTCTTCGGCGCCTTCCGTGCCTTTCTCGACGGCATCTTCGACGACAAGGTCTTCGTGATCTCGTTCATCAGCAACGTCCTGATCGCTGCAATGATCGTCTTCCTCGGGGACAAGCTCGGCGTCGGAGCCCAGCTCTCCACCGGTGTCGTGGTCGTCCTGGGGATCCGGATCTTCTCCAACGTCGCGGCCATCCGCCGCCATCTCTTCCACGCCTGAGGTCGCGATGACGACCTCCTCCGACACGCCCCCGGAACCAGCCGACGTCGAGCTCACTGGTTTCGCACGACTGCGGGACGCCTTCCTCAAGCCCTCGCGAGGTCAGGCGGTGGTGGCCGTGCTGCTCACCTTGCTGGCCTTCGCCACCGTGACCCAGGTCCGGATCGCAGGACAGGACGGCGCCTACGGAAACCTGCGCCAGTCCGAGCTGATCCAGGCCCTCAACGGACTCCAGGCAGCCTCGCGCAAGACCGAGCGCGATCTCAGCCAGCTGCAGGAGACCCGCGACCGGTTGCAGAGCACCAGCCAGCGACGAGAGGCCGCGCTGGAACAGGCTCGCAGCGAGCTGAACACCCTGGGCGTCCTGGCCGGCACCGTCGCTGCCAGCGGCCCCGGCATCAGGATCACGGTGGAGGACCCGTCGGACCAGCTCAGCCTGACCCATCTGCTCGACGCGGTGGAGGAGCTGCGCAACGCGGGAGTCGAGGCGATCGAGATCAACGACCGGGTGCGGGTGGTGGCCCAGACCTCCTTCGAGGACGCTCCCGAGGGGATCCGCGTCGACGGCGTCGCGCTGAGGGCGCCGTACGTCATCGATGCGATCGGGCGCCCGGCAACCTTGGCAACCGCACTGGACTTCGACGGTGGATTCATCGACGACGTCAAGCTCTACTCCGGCACGGTCACGATCAAGCAGTCCGACCGGATCGAGATCAAGGTGACCCGCAACGCCCCCAAGCCCCGCTACGCCGAACCGGTCACCGGGCAGTAGCCTCACCTGTGGACCCGACCTCCCGGGACCACCCGAACCGCTGCCCTGCTCGGGCGGCAAGGACGAGGAGCAGCGTGATTCCTGAAGACCTGAAGTACACCTCCGAGCACGAGTGGCTGCGGGAGCCGGGTCAGACCGAGGGATCCGTCCGGGTCGGTATCACCGACTTCGCCCAGGACGCCCTTGGCGACATTGTCTTCGTCCAGCTCCCCGAGGTCGGGGACACCGTCGCGGCCGGGGCGGTCGTGGGCGAGCTGGAGTCGACCAAGTCCGTGAGCGAGGTCTACGCACCCATGGGCGGCGAGGTCGTGGCCCGCAACGAGGCGCTCGACGCCACGCCCGAGCTGGTCAACACCGACCCCTACGGAGACGGCTGGCTCTTCGAGATCGTCGCCGACAACAGCGGCGGTGCCGACCTGATGGATGCCGCTGCCTACCAGGTCAACATCGAAGGCTGAGGTGCGCGCGAGGATTGTCCGGCGCTGATAGGTTGATCGCGAGAACCTTGACCCTGCACCAAGGGTTCAAGGTTGGCTGACGCCGAGAAACTTGGGAGTACGACGAAATGCCCTACTGCTCGCAATGCGGGAGCCAGAACTCCGACAACGCGCGCTTCTGCTCTCAGTGCGGTACGCCGTTGGCGGCAGCCGCCGAGGCAGCGCCCATCGACTCCACCGCGACGATCACCTTCGGCGCCCCGGCCAAGGCCGAGAGTGATGAGCGCGCGTCGCTCAACGCCTCGGATGCGGCGGCCGTCGATGCCCTGCCCGAAGGCAGTGCGCTCCTGGTCGTCCAACGCGGTCCGGGCGCCGGCAACCGGTTCCTGCTCGACACGGACCTCTCAACGGTCGGCCGGCACCCGGAGAGCGACATCTTCCTCGACGACATCACCGTCTCCCGACGGCACGTGGAGTTTCGGCGCGACCAGTCCCGGTTCCGGGTCCGCGACGTCGGCAGCCTCAACGGCACCTACCTCAACGGTGACCGGGTCGACGAGGCTGAGCTCGCGACCGGCGACGAGGTGCGGATCGGCAAGTTCCGACTGATGTTCTTCGCCGGCGAGCCGAAGGCTGGCTGAGCGTGCGTCAGACTGCCCGGATCACGATTGGTCAGGCGGTCGCCGACCTCAAGGCGGAGTTCCCGGACGTCGACATCAAGGAGTCGAAGATCCGGCACCTCGAGAACGAGGGTCTGGTCGAGCCTGAGCGCACCCCTTCTGGCTACCGTAAATACTCGGTCCAGGACATGGAGAAGCTCCGCTACATCATCCGGGCCCAGCGCGAGCACTACTTGCCCTTGCGTGTGATCAAGGAGCACCTCGAGGCACTGGATCGGGGTCTGGAGCCGCCGACGGTGAGCGGTTCGCCGAGCATCCCGGTCTCCCTGCTCGCCAACCCGGCGCCGGGAGTCGAGTCCCTGCTCTCCGGTCATGCCGATGTACGGATCTCAAGGCGTGAGCTGGTCAAGACCGCCGAGATCACCGAGGAGCTGCTGGAGCAGCTGGAGAACTTCGGGCTGGTCAAGGTCAAGAGCGGTTCGAAGCACTACGACGCCGACGCCCTCGTGGTGGCCAAGCTCGCCGGCGAGCTCTCCAGCTACGGCATCGAGCCACGGCACCTGCGGCAGTTCAAGTCGGCCGCGGACCGCGAGGTCGGC
>JBDSBU010000223.1:0-3245 GCA_039921445.1 Marmoricola sp.
ACCCGGGTGTGCTGCAGCTCGGGAAGCCGGGACTTGGTCGGCTCCCCGGGAGGGTGCAGCGGGAACGACAGCGCCAGCACGCCGCGCGCACCGGCATCTCGAGCGATCCGGCATGCCGAGCGGGCACCCGCGCTGCGTCCGCCCACCACCAGCGGTGAGCGCATCCGCAAGGTGTCGAGCACCGCGACGAAGCACTCATCGATCACCGATGGTGCAGGCGCGACCCTCTTCCCGGCGACCCGCCAGGGCATCTCCACCAGGGTCACCGAGATGTCTTGTTGCGGGAGCGTGCGTGCCAGGCGGACCAGGTCCGGGGCGTCGATGCCCCCACCGGCTCCGTGGGTGAGCACCAACGTGGCCAGGGGCCGCTTGGCCCGTCGCAGGACCAGTCTGGCTTCGCCCTTGGGCGTTCTCACCATCCGCTCGGTCGGCATCAGCTCTCCTCCAGGGCCAGCGGCTCGATCAGCTCAGGCCCGTTGTTGCGAACGTTGGAAACCAGGGTCGGGACCGGGAACGCCTCCAGGGCACCCGGGGCCGCGGGCTCGAGCAGGGCGAGCAGCTCGTCGCGGTCGTTGTTGCGCGGATCGAGCCAGTCGTCGTAACGATCCCGCGGAAGCATCAGTGGCATCCGGTCGTGGATGTGGCCCAGGGAGTCCTCGGCCGTGGTGGTGAGGACCGTGCACGTCCAGCGGAACCGCTGCGGGTCGTCCTCCGCCCGCTCGGGGTCGCGCCAGATCTCGTAGAGGCCAGCCATCGAGAGCACGCCACCGTTCTTGGGCCTGATGAAGTAGGGCTGCTTGCGCGGCTTGCCCTTCGCGGTGAGCGCCTCGGTGGGGTACCACTCGAAGAAACCGTCGGCCGGGAGGATCGCACGCCGCTTCTCGAAGGCGCGGCGGTAGGCCGGCTTCTCCGCGACGGTCTCCACCCGGGCGTTGATCATCCGGCTGCCCACCGAGGGGTCCTTGGCCCAGAACGGCACCAACCCCCAGGTCAGCACGCGTAGCTGCCGCTCGGGTTCTGCGACCTCGTCCTCCCCGGAGGGCGGACGTTCGACCACGGCGTACACCTCCTTGGTGGGGGCGACGTTGTAGTCGGGCTCGAGTCGGGGCAGGTCGGACTGGCGGATCTCGAACTCCTCGACGAGGTCCTCCGGTTGCCTGCTGGAGGCATAGCGGCCGCACATGGCCTCAAGGCTAGTGGCGAGAGCCGACAACGCGAGCCACGTCAGGGACGGGAGAGCTCGTCGAGGAGCTGCACAGCGGCTGCGAAGCTCCCTGGCAGCCCCTCGATCCAGACCCGCACCCCCCCGGTGCGCAGGTCCGGACCTCCCAGCAGGTTGCGAAGCAGCGCCACTCGGTGCGCGAGCACGTCCTCACGGCGTACGACGGCCAGCAGCCGGTCGCGGCCGACCCTGCCGATCGACTCCCCAGCCGCGAACACCGAGCGCACGGTCGATCCCTGCAGGGCCAGGCCCAGGTCGTGGTCGAACGGCCCGACGTCGAGTCGGTCGAGACGTCGCAGATCCGGCTCGGTGGGTGCCACGACGACCAGCGCGTGACTTGTCTCCGGTGACTCGTGCACCCCCGGGCCGGTCGCTCGATAGAGCTCCTCGAGCCGGCAGATCAGGTGAGCCTGCGTCGCCAGGCCGGTCAGGGGGTCCTCGCAGGAGACCTGGTGCACCAGGCCCAGGATCTCCTCCCCCCAGGCGACACACATCGCCCGGAGCGCCCCGAAGTCGGGTTCGACCCCGAGCACCCGTGCGTAGGTGGACCGCAGCCCGTCCAGTGCCTCACCCAGGTCGGCACTGTCACGAGCCAGAGTGCGGCCCACCTCTGCACATGCCGCATCAGCCGAGCGAGCCCCCTCCAGGTGCTCGCTGACCCCCTCGAAGCGTGCACGCAACCCGTGCCTCACGCTCGCGGCGACGCCGGACGTCCGGGACTGACCGCTCTTGCGCGTGGTGCTGACAAAGATCCCCATGACGTCCTCCTTCCCGTGCGTCAAGGACCACCTCGGCTGGTTGCCCTCACCAGAGAAACGGGGTTCTCGCCCACCTATGACGCCAAAATCCGGATAAACTTCTCCGAACCACATCCGTCACTCTCGGGAGCCTCATGTCCACCACGGACTCCACCGCTGTCGACCTGGGTGATCCCGAGCTGATCACCCGGGTTCGCGCGGGGGACGTCGAGGCCTTCGGTGAGCTGTTCGCACGCCACCGTGACGCAGCGAACCGGCTCGCCCGGGTCCTCGCCGGAGCCACGGACGGCGACGACCTCGTCTCCGAGGCGTTCGTGAAGGTGCTCAACGTGCTGCTCGCGGGCGGTGGACCCGACGTCGCGTTCCGTGCCTACCTGCTCACCGCCGTCCGCCGGCTCCACGTCGACCGGATCCGCAGCGTCCAGCGGGTGAGCCCCACCGACGACATGGAGTCCCACGACCTGGGCGTGCCGTTCACCGACACCGCTGTCGCGGCCTTTGAGGGCGGTGCCGCCGCCAGGGCGTTCGCCTCCCTGCCCGAGCGCTGGCAGATGGTGCTGTGGCACCTGGAGGTGGAGAACCAGAAGCCGGCAGAGATCGCGCCACTGCTCGCGATGAGCGCCAACTCGGTCTCGGCGCTGGCCTACCGTGCGCGGGAGGGACTGCGCCAGGCGTTCTTGACCATGCATGCAGCCGAGAACGCCGACGAGGACTGCGAGCGGACCCGCGACCTCCTGGGCGGTTACGTCCGTGCCGCGCTGTCGCGCCGCGACAGTGTCCAGGTGCGCGACCACCTCGAGGGGTGCCGTCGGTGCACGGGTGCCTACCTCGAGCTCGTCCAGGTCAACACCTCGCTGGCTGCCCTGCTCGGACCCGTGGTCCTCGGCGGTGCCGCAGCGGCGTACGCCGGAAGCGGAGTCGTGGCCGGCGGTGGCGCCATCGGCGTCCTTGTCGCGGGTCTCGACCGCGCCAAGGACTTCGTCGCGAACAACCTCTCCGTGGTCGGCGCCGTGGCAGCAGCGGTGGTTGCGGTCGCTGTTGCCGGGGGATTCGCCGTCAGCGGTGGGCAGACGGTCCATCCGAGGGCGGACGCTCCCCCGACCACACCGGGCAGGACTGCGCCTTCGTCAGCTCCTTCGCCGGCCACGCCGACCACGCCGACCGACGCGAAGCCGAGCTCCGCGTCGAAATCTCCGGGGATGGCCGAGAACGGTGTCGTGTCATCGCCCCTGTCGGACGCCGTGACCCCGGCTGAGGCAGGAGCA
>JBDSBU010000224.1:0-3880 GCA_039921445.1 Marmoricola sp.
GCAGCCAGATCCCGAGCGTGGCCAGTCCGGCCGTGAGCTCACGGTCGGTGCCGGTCGGCAAGGGGCGCGCGTCGACCTCGTCGAGAAACTGTCGAACTCGACGGGCACCGGCATCGATGCTGTCACCGCTCACACAGCTCCCCTGCTGCACGCAGTCGGCCAGGTAGGCGCGCAGGGCGGTCTCGAAGCCCTTGGCCTGTCCCAGCGACAGCGCCTCGTTGGACAGGCTGGGGTCGATGGCGCCGTCGAGGACCATGTGGCCGACGTTCGCGGGGAACAGGTCGGCGTAGGTGGCGCCGAGCAGGGTTCCGTAGGAGGCTCCAAAGTAGTCCAGCTTCGACTCATCCAGAGCGTCGCGGAGTACGTCGATGTCGCGGGCTGCCTCCACCGTGGACATGTGCCGCGCGAGGTCACCACTCTTGTCCAGACAACCCTGACCGAAGCCGCGCGTCAGCCGGTCGAGCTCGTCGACCTCGGCCGGTGTGTCCGGATCCGGGTCTGAGGCGATCACGGCGTCGGTCTGGGCGGTGTCCATGCACGAGAGCGGGGTGCTCTGGCCGACACCGCGAGGGTCGAATCCGATGATGTCGTAGAGCCGGGTGAGCTTCTTCCCGAAGACCTGAGCACCACCGGCGGCGTACTGCACCCCCGAACCGCCGGGTCCGCCAGGGTTCACCACAAGCTGCCCGACCCGCTTGGCGCGGTCGGTCGCCGGCACTCGCAGCACGGCGAGCGCGATCGCCTTCCCTGCCGGGTCGGCATAGTCGAGCGGCACTTCCAACAGCCCGCACTCCGCGCCGCCGCAACCTGTCCAGTCGATCTTCTGGTCATAGAAGCGCGCCAGCGCGGGCGGGGTCGCAGGAAGAGTGCCCGTGGCTCTCGGCGGTGCCGCTGGAGCGGTCGTGGAGGCGTTGCCGTCGCCGCGGAAGAACGAAAGCACGGTCACCCCGGCCACGCCGACGCCGACCGCGACCATCGCCAGCACCACGACCACCGCCACGACGACCACCCATGGGCGGTGCTGCGACCGGCTCGGCTCAGGCGGTGGGGAGGACCAGGGGGAAGGCGACGACATCCGGCAAGGGTAGGCGGCGGGCTGGAACCACGAGGCCGTCAGTCCCGACTGACCTGCAACGCCACCATCATCGACTCCAACGCGAGCAGCGCGGGGACGTTGAACTCGAGCATCTGCTCGCGGGCCTCGAAGATCGCGCCGATGCGCTGCAACGTGGCCTCGGGCGCGGAGCGCTGCACGAGCGCCACGACCTCGCCGCGCACCTCTTCGTTGACCAGGTCGGACCCGGCGCCGAGCTGGAGGGTGAGCACGTCGCGGTAGATCGAGACCATGTCCATCAGCCCACGGTCGACGACGTCAAGGTGTCGCCGCTTGGCTCGGGTCTTCTGTGACTTCTCCAGGTCGCGCAGGGCGGGGGCGTACTCGCGGGGACGTCGCCCGCGTTCCACCACGCCGTAGGCCTGGTCGAGCTGGACCCGCTCGTGCTGGTCGTGGTCGGCGGTCAGGGCGTCGGCCTCCTCCTTGGCAAGGTCGTGCAGGTCAGCGGCCGCGGCGATGCAGGCGCCCAGGGAGGTGAGCCGGCCGGGGATCGCGACCACTTCCTGCCTGCGGCGACGGGTCTCCTCGTCGCGGGCGAGAGCGCGGGCGCGGCCGATGTGGCCCTGGCTGGCGCGGGCGGCGTAGGAGGCCGTCTCGACCGGGAGGCCCTCGGTGCGGACCAGGAAGTCGGTCACGTCGTCTGCCGACGGGGTCGCAAGCACGACGAGACGGGTGCGGGAGCGGATCGTGGGCAGGACGTCCTCGACCGTGGGCGCGCACAGCAACCACACCGTGCCCAGGTTGGGCTCCTCGACCGCCTTGAGCAGCGCGTTGGCAGCCTGGTCGGTGAGTCGGTCGGCGTCCTCGATGACGAGCACCTGCCAGGGGTAGCCACCGCGCGCAAGCGCCGAGCTGCGGACCAGCTCACGCACCTCATCCACCCCGATCGAGAGCTTCTCGGTGCGAGTGACGCGTACGCCGGGGTGCGACCCGACCGAGACCTGATGACATGACGGGCACTCGCCACAACCGTCCCGCTCGCACTGCAGCGCGGCTGCGAACGCGACCGCCGCGTTGGACCGGCCCGACCCGGGTGGCCCCGTGAACAGCCAGGCATGGGTCATGTCACCTCCGACGGCACGCTGGAGCCGCTCGACCACCGGCCCCTGCCCCACCAGGTCGTCCCAGACGCTCATCGGCTCGCCTGTCCCAGGAGCGGCTCCACGCGGGCGAGCACGTCGCGGGCGATCTCATCAACAGGGGCGCGCGCGTCGAGGACCAGGTAGTGGGCCGGATCGCCCTCGGCGAGCCGGGCGAACTCCGCGCGCACTCGGTGGTGAAACTCGATCGACTCACCTTCGATCCGGTCGCGTTCGGCGAACCGGGTCATCCCCTGGGCCGGGTCGAGGTCGAGCAGCACGGTCAGGTGTGGCCGCAGGTCCTCGGTGGCCCAGCGCGCGACCCACTCGAGGTCGGCGGCATCCAGAGAGCGGCCGGCGCCCTGGTAGGCGAGC
Organism: Marmoricola sp.; assembly: GCA_039921445.1. Classification (GTDB taxonomy): domain Bacteria; phylum Actinomycetota; class Actinomycetes; order Propionibacteriales; family Nocardioidaceae; genus Marmoricola. The sequence goes on from JBDSBU010000224.1 coordinate 2,569, forward strand.
GTGGAGTCGACGTAGCGGTCGGTGACCACGACCTCCCCCCGCGCGAGTGCCGGCCCCACGACCGCATGCACGTGCTCGGCCTTGTCCGCGTTGTAGAGCAGCGCCTCGGTGCGGTCGGCCAGCTCCCCGGTCTCGGGGTCGAGCACGATCTGGCGCACCGTCGACCCGACCGGGGTGCCCCCGGGCTCGCGGGTCAGCAGGACGGCGTACCCCTGCGCGGTGAGGGCGTCGCCGAGAAGGCGCGACTGCGTCGACTTGCCAGCGCCCTCGCCGCCCTCGAAGCACACGAAGACACCTGCTGCGGCGTAGACGCCAGGGAACCGCTCGGACACGGGTTCACCCTAGGGTGCGGCGCCGACGGACTCAGGTCGCGGGCCTGTTGACGGATTTTCAGGAGACCTTGTGAAACTGTCACTTCTCTGCCGTTGCAACGGCGGGTAAGTGCACGTTTCACAGGTTCTCCTGAAAAACCGACAGCCCGACCTCAGGCCTTCTTGGCAGTCTTCTTCGCCGCAGTCTTCTTCGCCGCGGTCTTCTTCGCCGCGGTCTTCTTCGCCGCAGCCTTCTTCGCCGGGGCCTTCTTGGCTGCCTTCTTCGCGGGGCCCTTGGCGCGGCGTTCGGCGAGGAGCTCGGCGGCGCGCTCGATGGTGATCGACTCGACCGAGTCCTCCTTGCGGAGGGTGGCGTTGTATTCACCGTCGGTGACGTACTCGCCGAAGCGACCGGCCTTGACCACGACCGGCTGGCCGGAGACGGGGTCGTTGCCGAGCTCCTTGAGCGGCGGGGCCGCGGCGGCACGGCCGCGCTGCTTGGGCTGGGCGTAGATCGCGAGCGCCTGATCCAGGGTGATGTCGAAGATCTGGTCCTCGGCCTCCAGCGAGCGGGAGTCGGTGCCCTTCTTCAGGTAGGGGCCGTAGCGACCGTTCTGGGCAGTGATCTCCTCGCCGTCTGTGTCGACGCCGACCACGCGCGGCAGCGAGAGCAGCTTGACGGCCTGCTCGAGGGTGACCGTCTCCACGCTCATGTCCTTGAACAGCGAGCCGGTGCGGGGTTTGGCCTTCTTCGGCGCATCCTCGGCAAGGAGCTCAGTCACGAACGGGCCGTAGCGGCCGTTCTTGGCCACCACCTCCAGCCCCGTCTCGGGGTGTACGCCGAGCAGCGTCTCCTCCCCGGCAGGGTTGGCGAGCAGCTCCTTGGCCATGGCCAGGGTGAGCTCGTCGGGGGGCAGGTCGTCGGGGACGTTGGCCTTCTTGGCCGCCGGTGTCCCGTCGTCGCCGGGCCCTTCGAGGTAGGGGCCGTACTTGCCCACGCG
>JBDSBU010000225.1:0-3610 GCA_039921445.1 Marmoricola sp.
AGGCCCGGGACGGTCCGTTGTCGGTGTTGACCAGCCGCACCCGGATCCGCTCGCCCGGTCGCGCCTCGACCGGACGGTCCCCCTCCAGCCCGTCGAGCGTCGGACGACCTGCGTAGAGGTGCGAGAGCGCCACGACGTCACGCACCTCCGGTTCCGGGACCGCTGGGTGCACCAGGATGCCGCCGAGCAGCCCACCGGAGACCTGCTCGTGCGACATCTGGTGCGAGTGGTACCAGTAGGTGCCGGCGTCCGGAGCCACCCACCGGTAGGTGTGCTCCTCCCCGACCTGCACGGCATCCTGCGTCACCCCCGCGACGCCGTCCTCGGCATTGGGTACGTCGACCCCGTGCCAGTGCAGCGCCACCCCTTCGCGGACGGACTCGTTGCGCAGCCGCACCTCGACGAGCTCGCCGACGGTGGCCTCGATCAGGGGGCCGGGCGAGGTCCCGTTGACCGAGAAGCCCTCGACGCGCCTGCCGGAGGCCAGCTCCACCACGCCCTGCCGGGTCACCAGGTCGATGACCACGTCGGCCCTGCGTGCCGGATCGGTGTCGAGGTCGAGAACGCTCACGCCCTCGCTGCCACCGTGACCACCTACGTGCCGAGCTATCGGCCCCCCTCCGTAGTCGAGCCGGCCCATGTCCATCGCCGAGTACGATCCGGGCAGGCGGCTGTGCCACCACATCACCGCGAGGGGCACGACCAGCGCGAGCGTCAGAACGCTCCCGACCAGGATCCGCACCCGGCCGGAACGGCTCACTGGTCGGCGTACGCCCTCTGCTGCGTCGCGGTCCCGACGACACCGCTGGCGGCCTTCGCCGCCCTCCAGGCCAGCCAGAAGAGCAGCAGCGCGTTGGCGCCGTGGAGCAGGCCGAGCACCGGCAGTCCCCGACCGAACATGCCGAGCGCCACCTGGATCACGATGCCGCCGAAGAGCATTCCCGCCCACTTGGTCCCGTCGGGCACCTTGGCGAAGAAGGAGACGATCAGCAGGATCAGGCCGACCAGTGGGATCAGCATCTGCCCGTTGATCCCGTGGATCATGAACCCACGCTCCTCGGTGAAGACGAACGTGTTGGAGTCCATCTGACTCTTGCTGAAGCTGTTGCCGTCGTCGATGTACTTGCCGAATCCGAAGATCGCCCAGGCAATGGCGGCGGCCTGGACAAGGATCAAGCCGTCGATCGCGTAGGCGAGAGATCTGTATGTAGTCCGCATCCAAGCAGCGTGCTCTTCGCCCGTTTCCTGCGCATCATCCGTTGTGATGAGATTGCAGCAGCCTGACCGGGTCACCGGGTCTAGCCCGTTCGGGGGAGGTCAGCTGCCCCGGAAGTCGTCGGCCCGGTAGACGCCGAGGATCTTCACCTCGGTGGTGAAGAACGCCAGCTCCTCCAGGGCCCGCCGCAGCGGTGGGTCGGCGGGGTGAGCGTCGACCTCGGCGAGGAACTGGGTCGCGGTGAAGTGGCCCCCGACCATGTAGCTCTCCAGCTTGGTCATGTTCACGCCGTTGGTCGCGAAGCCGCCGAGCGCCTTGTAGAGCGCCGCAGGGAGGTTTCGCACGTTGAAGATGAAGGTGGTCATCACCGGGCCGTCTTCCGGGTCGGCCTCCACCGGCTCACGGGAGAGTACGACGAACCGCGTGGTGTTGTGCTCCTCGTCCTCAACGTCGTCGGCCAGCACCTGAAGCCCGTAGGTCGCCGCGGCCAGCGGTGGTGAGATCGCCGCCTGGGTGAGGTCACCGGACTCGGCCACCTCGCGGGCGGCTCCGGCGGTGTCGCCGGAGATCACTGCCTTCAGGCCGTGCTGCCGGATCATCCTGCGGCACTGGCCCAGGGCGTGCACGTGGCTGTGCACGGTCTTGATCGAGTCGAGCGTCGCCCCGGGCAGCGCCATCAGCGAGAACTGGATCCGCAGAAAGTGCTCGCCGATGATGTGCAGGTCGGAGCCGGGCAGGAAGTGGTGGATGTCGGCGACCCGACCGGCGATCGAATTGTCGATCGGGATCATCGCCAGCTCGGCCAGACCGCCCTCCACAGCAGCGAAGACGTCCTCGAAGGATGCGCACGGGAGCGACTCCCAGTCGGGGTAGTGCAGGTTGCAGACCATGTGGGAGTTGGCTCCCGGCTCGCCCTGGTAGGCGATCCGGCGCGGGGTCGTCGGGCTCACCGGGCGAGTTTCGCACGTCTATGCTCAGTGCCGTGCTGACCGTCCTCGTGGTGATCTCCCTGCTCGTCTCCCTGCTCGCGCTGCTGCTGGCGATCGCCGCCCGGCGCGAAACGACCGCCAAGGAGCCGTCCGGCACCGACGCGACGCCCGAGGACTCCCGTGCGCTGCGTCGCGAGGTGGCCGCACTCAAGGCCGAACAGGCCCAGGCGCTGCGCAACGTCGCCGTGATCCGCTACGACGCCTTCGCCGACACCGGAGGCCAGCTCTCCTGGTCCCTGGCGCTGCTCGACGACTCCGGCAGTGGCGTGGTGCTCAGCGCGATCCAGGGCCGCAACGACTCGCGGACCTATGCCAAGAACGTCACTGAGTGGCAGAGCGGCGCCCAGCTCTCACCTGAGGAGCAGGACGCGATCTCGCTCGCTCGCCCCTGACTAGCATCAGGGGGGTGAACCTGCTGACCCCTCTCGCCATCAAGCTCGGCTCCTTGTCGTGGATGCCCCGCCTGCTGCCCCAGATCACCGCTCTCGACAAGCTGATCCAGCGGCTCACCCGGGGCAGGCTCTCGCTGCTGCGGATCGCCGGCCTGCCCAACCTGCTGCTGACGGTCGCGGGGCGCAAGTCGGGGGTCCCGCGCACGACGCCCTTGCTGTGCGTGCCCTGGACCGACGCCGGCGCGAGCGGCCAGCTCGTGGCCGGCTCCAACTTCGGCGGCGCCAAGCCACCGGTCTGGGTGGTCAACGTCCGTGCAGCCCAGGAACGACGCCGGCCCGTGGGGGTGCAGATCCGTGGACGCGGTCATCAGGCCCACCCCCGCGAGCTCAGCGGGCCCGAACGCGAGCGCGCCTGGCAGCACATGGTGGGTACGTGGCCCAACTATGCGAAGTACGCCGAGCGCACCGACCGCACGATCCCGGTGTTCTTCCTCGAGCCTGTCTGACGGCCCAGCTGCGCTGAAGGCTCAGCGCGGGACACGGACCAGCAGCCTGCCGTGCACGCAGGTCGCGCGCAGCTCCTTGCCGGGGGGGATCAGGTCGCCGTCGAGCTGGCGGGGCGCGTCCGCCGTGGCGCGTACGACGACGTGGCGACCCGTCATCCGGGTGATGGTCTCGTCGGTGCGCTTGTTCTTGGTCAACACCCGTACGGCCAACGGCAGCCAGGACAGGAACCGGCGCGGGTAGAGCAGGACCACGTCCAGCTCACCGTCATCGATGGCGGCGTCCGGGAGCAGCGGCATCCCGGCCTGCAGGAAGCCGACGTTGCCGATCACCAGCGTCCGGGCACGGTGTCGGGTGAACGGCTCGCCGTCGACGGAGACCTCCACCCGGATCGCGGGGAACATCATCGACTTCAGCCCCGACAGCACGTAGGCCAACCAGCCGAGCCGGGCCTTGATGTCCTCGTTGACGCCCTCCATGATCGCGGCGTCGAAGCCCATCCCGGCCAT
>JBDSBU010000226.1:0-14891 GCA_039921445.1 Marmoricola sp.
AAGCGCAGCCTGACCGCCTTGGACCTCACCGTCTTCGGCATCGGCGTGATCATCGGCGCGGGCATCTTCACCCTCACGGGCGAGGCGGCGAAGGACTACGCCGGGCCGTCAGTGGTGTTCTCCTTCCTGATCGCCGCCGTGGTGTGTGGTCTCGCAGCGATCTGCTACGCCGAGTTCGCCTCGACCGTCCCGGTCAGCGGATCGGCGTACACCTTCTCCTACGCGACGCTCGGTGAGCTGGTCGCCTGGATCATCGGGTGGGACCTGATCCTGGAGCTGATGCTCGGTGCCTCCGTGGTCGCGCAGGGCTGGAGCGAGTACTTCGTCACCTTCCTCAAGGCCATCGGCATCAACTGGCCGGCCTCGCTCGGGCCATCTGCGGCCGGGGGCTGGGGACACTTCAACCTGGCGGCGTTCCTGCTCGTGGCCGTGCTCACCGCCCTGGTCGCCGTCGGCATCAAGGAGTCCTTGCGGGTCAACCTGGTGCTGGTCGGGCTCAAGCTGTTCATCGTGCTGTTCGTGATCGTCGCGGGGCTGTTCTTCGTTTCGGGCTCGAACTACCAGCCGTTCGTGCCGCCCGCGGCCGATCCCGTCAGTGCCAGCGGGCTGACCCAGCCGTTGTTCCAGTGGATCTTCGGCATCCAGGCGCAGACCTACGGCATCCTCGGAGTCGTCTCGGCGGCCTCGGTGGTGTTCTTCGCCTACATCGGCTTCGACGTGGTCGCCACCACCGCCGAGGAGGCGCGGAACCCGCAGAAGGACCTGCCGCGCGGCATCATCGGGTCGCTGGTCATCTGCACAGTGCTCTACGTCGCGGTCGCGCTGGTGATCACCGGCATGGTCCGCTACGACAAGATCGACCCCAAGGCGGCTCTCGCGACCGCCTTCCAGGACGTCGGCCACCCCAACTTCGCGACGCTGATCTCCGCAGGCGCGGTCGCGGGTCTCACGACCGTGGTGATGACCCTGATGATCGGTGCCGTGCGGGTGCTGTTCGCGATGTCGCGCGACGGGCTGCTCCCGCGGCCGTTCGCCAAGGTCAACAAGCGCACCGGCACACCGATCCTGATCACGGTCACCATCGGGGGCCTGGTGGCGCTGGTCGCCTCGGTGACACCGATCGGCAAGCTGGAGGAGATGGTCAACATCGGCACCCTGACTGCGTTCGCGCTGGTCTCGCTCGCCGTTCCGGTGCTGCGGCGAAACCGGCCCGACCTCGAGCGGTCGTTCACGGTGCCGTTCAACCCGGTGCTGCCCACGGTCGCAGCGCTGTTCTGCATCTACCTCGCCCTCAACCTGAGCATCGAGACCTGGCTCCGGTTCCTGATCTGGATGGCGCTCGGGTTCGCGATCTACTTCACCTACGGCTACTCCCACAGCCGGGTCGGCTTGGGTGAGGGAGAGTCGGCGAAGGACTTCTCGCGCAAGGAGTGAGGGGCGAAGCCCGGTGACTGCGGGCGACTTGTCGCTTCCGCCGCTGCCTCGCCGCGGCGCGGGTCGCGCCGGTAGCGCCACCCCTGTGGCTCTCCTCACGCCCCGCGGGGCATAGCGGGGGGCCCACCGGTGTTGGCACATCACTAGGGTGGTTCTTCCACCCCTGCGATGCCCGACGTGAGGAGCCCGAAGTGACCGAGGCACGGTTCGTGCACATCGTCGACGACGTCCCGGAACTGACCGGGCGCAGTGACGGTCCGGTCCTGGTGGTGTCCCTCGACGGATTTCTCGACGCCGGCAACGCCTCCGCGCTGGCGGCCGCTCACCTCGGTGACTCCGGCGCGGGCCGGGTGGTGGCCAGCTTCGAGGTCGACGAGTTCTACGACTACCGCGCACGCAGGCCCCCGCTGACGTTCCTGGAGGACCACTACGCCGACTACGTCGCGCCGCGGCTGGTGGTCCGGTTGATGGAGGACAAGCTCGGTTCGTCGTACCTCCTGCTCAGCGGTCCTGAGCCCGACATCCGCTGGGAGGCCTTCGCTCGTGCCGCCCGCGCGGTCGTGGAGCACTTCGAGGTGCGGTTGGTGGTCTCCCTCGGCTCGGTGCCGATGGCGGTGCCGCACACCCGACCGGTACAGCTGACCAATCACGCCACCGCGCAGCGCCTGCTGGTGCAGGAGAACGTCTGGAAGGGCGAGATCCGCGTGCCTGCCAGCGCGCAGTCCGTGCTCGAGCTCCGCCTCGGGGAGTGGGGTCATGACGCGATGGGTTTCGTCGCGCACATCCCGCACTACGTGGCGCAGTTCGACTACCCGCAGGCGGCGTTGTCCCTGCTGGAGGGGCTCGAGGACGTCACCGGGCTGCAGTTCGAGCACGAGCAGCTCAAGGAGGCGGGCGAGAGCCGTCAGGTGGAGATCGCCACGCAGATCGCCGACTCCGACGACGTGCGCGAGGTCGTCAACGGCCTCGAGCAGCAGTACGACGCCTTCCACCGCCAAGCCGCCAACCTCCTGGCAGATGACGAGCCGCTGCCCAGTGGTGAGGAGCTCGGCGCACAGTTCGAGCAGTTCCTGGCCCGGCTCGAAGAACCAGAGGAGCTGGACTGATGCCGTCCTCCGTGGAGGAGCTCGTGGAGCTCCTCGACCTCGAGGCGATCGAGGACAACCTGTTCCGTGGACGTCAGCCGGTGACGATGATGCAGCGGGTCTTCGGTGGACAGGTGCTGGCCCAGGCGCTGGTCGCCGCCATCCGCACGACGGACGACCGGCTCGCGTGTCACTCGTTGCACTCCTACTTCCTTCGCCCCGGCGACACCCAGGTGCCGATCGTCTATGACGTCGAAGCCCTGCGCGACGGCCGTTCGTTCGGCACGCGTCGGGTCGTCGCCCGACAGCACGGACGCGCGATCTTCTACCTGACGGCCAACTTCCAGGTGCCCGAAGAGGGCCTGGAGCACCAGGACCGGATGCCGGACGTGCCCTCCCCTGAGGACTGCTGGCCGGCCGTCGAGCGAGGTCGGGCCCAGGCCAACCAGGACTGGCTGCGCGAGTGGTCAGCGCTCGACGTACGTCCGATCGCGGACTCGCGCGGAGGTGGCACCCTCTCCGGGAACGACCATCCCGCGCGCTCCCAGTGGTGGATCCGAGCAAGCGGGCAGCTGCCCGACGACCCGATCAACCAGCTGGCCGCGTTCACCTACGCCTCGGACATGACGCTGCTCCCCGCGACGTTGGTGCCCCACGGGCTCTACATCGAGTCGCCAGGCATGCAGGCGGCCTCGTTGGACCACTCGATCTGGTTCCACCGACCGTTCCGCGCCGACGAGTGGTGGCTCTACGACCAGGTCTCACCCTCCGCCTCAGGCGGCCGCGGGTTGGCTCTGGCGCGGGTGTTCTCCCAAGATGGCCTCCTGGTCGCGAGCGTGGCCCAGGAGGGTCTGATCAGAGTGCACCCGCAGGACTAGTTCCTGCGGGCGCACCTCCGATGTCCGGTGCCGACCTAGCTGTTGCGCGCTCGGCCGACCAGGTGCGGCGCGCCGGTGGCCGGGTTGGTCAGCGAGAAGTCCAGCCCAGACTCGACGACGTGGGAGCCGAGCTCCACCTTGCCGGGCAGGAAGATCGGCTTCTTGAACTCGACCTCGACGGTCGCGTTCTCGCCCAGCCGGTTGGCGAAGGAGGCCACGCACCTGGCCTTGCTCCACATCCCGTGCGCGATCTGGCGGGGAAAGCCGAACGCCTTCGCGGTCAACGGGTAGAGGTGGATCGGGTTGTGATCACCTGAGACTCCTGCGTACTCGCGACCCAGATTGCCGGGCAGTCGCCAGACCAGGCCGCTGCCGGGCACGAGGTCGAAGGGCTCGCCCTCGGGCGCCAGGTCCTTCTCGCCCCTGCCCACACGCAGGTAGGTCGACGTGGACTCCCATACGACCTCGCCGTCCGCGGTGACGGTGGTGGCGAGATCGAAGACCCGGCCCTTGGCGTGCGGGCGCAGGTTCACCGGCGTCGCCGAGACCGAGAGCAGCTCGTCGGGTGTGATCGAGCGGTGCTGGGTGATCGCGTTGCGCAGGTGCACAGTGCCGATGGCCGGAAACGGGAACGACGAGTCGGTCATGATGCCCATGTGCAGGCTGAAGGCCAACATGTGCGGGTAGGTGAACGGCAGCGCTTGACTGGGCTCGAACCCGCAGATCCCGGCGTACGCCGTCACGTGGGAGCGGTCGACCACGACGTTCTCGCGACGCAGGGTCAGGTCGGGCAGCGTGTTGCCCTTCTTGGCCACACCCGGGATCAGGTTGATCCCAGGCAGGACCGGCAGCGCCGCCTTGAGCATCGTCGGCAGCGCGCTCGGCTGGCCCTCGATCGTGCGCTCGGTCATCAGGCGCCCAGCATCATCTGGCCGCAGACGCGGACGACGTTGCCGTTGACGGCGGTGGACCCGGGGGAGAGGTACCAGGCGATCGCCTCGGCCACGTCGACGGGAAGGCCACCCTGGGCCATCGCGTTCATCCGCTGACCGACCTCACGGGTCGCGAACGGAACCGCCGCGGTCATCTGGGTGATGATGAAGCCCGGTGCGACGGCGTTGATCGTGATGCCGTCCTCGAGCTCGTCGGCCAGGCTGTCCACGAGCCCGATCACACCGGCCTTCGAGGTGGCGTAGTTGGTCTGACCGACGTTGCCGGCGATGCCGGCGATCGAGGAGACCCCGACGATGCGGCCGTTGTTCTCGATCAGACCCTGGTCGAGCAGCTCACGGGTGATCCGCTCCGGTGCCGTCAGGTTGACCGCGACCACCGAGCTCCACCGGTCCGCTGCCATGTTGGCCAGCTTCTTGTCCCGGGTGATGCCGGCGTTGTGGACGACCGCGTGCACGCCGCCGAACTTCTCCTTGACGTGCTGGGCGATCCGCTGGGGAGCGTCCTTGCCCGTGATGTCGAGGGTCAGGTAGTCGCCATCGAGCTCCCGCATCAGTGCCTGCAGCTCGCTGGCGGCCTGGGGTACGTCGATCCCGAGCACGGTCGCGCCGTCACGGTGCAGCACCCGGGCGATCTGCTCGCCGATGCCGCGCGAGGCGCCGGTGACGATCGCCACCTTGCCGGTCAGCGGCTTGAGCGGATCGGTGACCGGCTCGGACTTCGTCGTACCCGTGGCGCCGAGGCGGGCGACCTGACCGGAGACGTAGGCGCTCTTGGGGGAGAGGAAGAAGGCGAGGGTGGAGTCGATCGTGCTCTCTGCGTCAGGGGCTACGTAGACCAGGTTGACGGCGCTGCCGTTGCCGATCTCCTTGCCGAGTGAGCGGGTGAAGCCCTCCAGGGCGCGCTGAGCAACCCGCTCGGAGCCCTTGACCTGCTCAGGCACGGTGCCGATGACCACGACGCGGGCGCAGCGGGTGAGGCTGCGCATCAGCGGGGTAAAGAACTCCTGGAGCGCGATCAGCCCGGCCGGGTCGGTGATTCCGGTGGCGTCGAAGACCAGGCCCTTGTACTTCTCGCCCTCGACGGCGGCGCGGACATTGCTCACGCCGAGGCTGTCGAGCGCTGCGGTCACGGCCCCGTCCAGCCGGCCGGCGCCACCCACGACCACGGTGCCGTCGACAAGGGGAGCGCCCTCGCTCCATCGCTCCAGCGGCGTCGGGTCGGGCAGGCCGAGGTTCTTGACGAACATCTTGCCCAGGGGGCTGGCGGTGAAGGACTGGTAGCGATCTGACATCTGAAATCCTCTGGTCTACTCACGGGTACATCACGAATGTAACGAGCGGTGTAACTCAACGTCCAGATAAGGTGATGTGGCACTCATCCCGTTTATTTTCCCACTCGTGCGCGCGAGGATGGGTATCGCATCCCGACCCAGCAGGAGCTGATGACTTCCATGCAGTCCAAGACTCGCCGCGTCGCCGTACTCGGTGGCAACCGGATCCCCTTCGCCCGTTCCAACACTGTCTACGCCACAGCCTCCAACCAGGAGATGCTGACTGCGGCACTGGACGGCCTCGTCACCCGCTTCGGGCTGGAGGGCGAGCGTCTGGGTGAGGTCGTTGCAGGTGCCGTGCTCAAGCACAGCCGCGACTTCAACCTGACCAGGGAGTCGGTGCTCGGCTCGAAGCTCGCACCCGAAACCCCCGCCACCGACCTCCAGCAGGCGTGCGGCACCGGCCTGCAGTCGGCGATCTACGTCGCCAACAAGATCGCCCTCGGCCAGATCGAGGTCGGCATCGCCGGCGGTTCCGACACCACCTCGGACGCACCGATCGCGGTGGGCGAGAAGCTGCGCAAGATCCTGCTCGAGGTCAACCGTGCCAAGACCAACGGCCAGCGTCTCGCCGCGCTCGCCAAGATCCGCCCTGCCGACCTGGTCCCCTCGATCCCGCAGAACGGCGAGCCCCGCACCAAGCTGTCGATGGGCGAGCACGCTGCGCTCACGGCGCTGGAGTGGCAGGTCACCCGTGATGCGCAGGACGAGCTCGCGGTCGCCTCGCACCACAATCTGGCTGCCTCCTACGACCGCGGTTTCCAGGACAGCCTGATCACCCCCTTCACCGGCGTCGAGCGCGACCAGAACCTGCGCGCGGACTCCTCCCTGGAGAAGCTCGCGACGCTCAAGCCGGTCTTCGGCAAGGGCGAGGCGGCCACGATGACGGCCGCGAACTCCACCCCGCTGACCGACGGCGCCTCCACGGTGCTGCTGGCCTCCGAGGAGTGGGCCGAGGCCCACGGCATCCCGGTGCAGGCCTACTTCACCGAGTGCGAGACCGCGGCGGTCGACTTCGTGCACGGCGGCGAGGGTCTGCTGATGGCTCCGGCGTACGCCGTTCCGCGGATGCTCGAGCGCGCCGGCCTGACCCTCCAGGACTTCGACTACTACGAGATCCACGAGGCCTTCGCCTCACAGGTACTCTCCACGCTCAAGGCCTGGGAGGACCCGGTGTTCTGCAAGGAGCGCCTGGGCCTCGATGCCCCGCTGGGCTCGATCGACCGCTCGAAGCTGAACGTGAACGGCTCCTCGCTTGCAGCCGGTCACCCGTTCGCCGCAACTGGCGGCAGGATCCTGGCCAACCTGGCCAAGATCCTCGATGAGAAGGGCTCGGGCCGCGGCCTGATCTCGATCTGCGCCGCCGGCGGTCAGGGCGTCACCGCGATCCTGGAGAAGTAGCCCCTCCCCGCTTTCTTTTCGCCGAGACGTCGCAAGTGAAATGCAGATTTCATTTGCGACGTCTCGGCGTTCAGGGGTGAGCGCGTCGCAGATTTCATTTGCGACGTCTCGGCGTGCTCGGGGGTCAGCCGAGGGCGAGGGCGAGGGCGCGCGCGGTGGCGACCACGTAGGCCCGGACATCGTCGGGGGAGACCGGCGAGATCGCGGGCACCCCGGGGGACGACTCCCTGACCAGCATTCCTACGCGAGCGAGCTGGAGGGCACCGAGTCCGCTGGCGTACATGTGGTTTGCCAGCAGCGTGGGGTTCGGCACCCGGAAGACGCCGGTCGCCACGCCCTCATCCAGAGTCCGGATGAGCTGGACGAGGCACGCCGCGACCCCGCGACCGAGTCGAAACATCGCACTCTCGCTGATCTCCTCGAGCAGCTCGGGGCCGGGACGGCGCATCAGGGTCTGGGCGCAGTCGACGAACGCGGGGTACTCCAGGCCGAAGTCGACGAACGCCTCGACCACCGAGGTGAGCCGGCTCATCGGGTCCTCGTCGCGGCCCGCGGCCTGGGTGAGGCGGGTCTCCAGGTCCTCGAGGTAGCTGACCAGCGTCAGCGCGAACAGCTCCTCCTTGCCGCTGAAGTGGCGGTAGATGATCGCGCGGTTCACGCCCACGGCGTTGGCGATGTCCTCGATCTGGGCGTCACGGACGCCGGTCTCGTCGAAGAGCTGCCGGGTGGCCTGGAGGATCTCGCGCTCGCGGGCCCGGCGTCGGGCAGCCGCAGGCTGGCGAGGGGTCGACCGGGCGCTCGTCATGCGCGTCAGGTTAGTGCAACTCCGTGTTGCACACCATGTATCACGTCTGCGACACCTGTCCCAGACGCTGGTGCCCCTGTTCAGTCCACAGGCTGAGTGACGGTCACTCGGTAGCGGATCACCATGGGCTCGCCGCCGTGGACCGTGAACCACAGGTAGGGCCACTGGCTGCCACTGCCCTTGCCGTCGTCGACCAGCTGGAGGTCGACGCCATCGACGCCGTAGGGGCCGGGCTTCGAGTAGTCGCCGGCGCTCACTTCTGTCATGGCGAGGCTCGCCTCCGCCCACGCCGAGAGCAAGTAGTTGGGGCGAAAGGGGCCGGCGTCAGGGACGTAGAAGCCGAGCCTCTCGGGACGACGACCCGCGGAGAGCTTCGCCATGAACTTCTCGTCCGGCCGGTCACCGATCCGGCACTGGCCGGAGAACACGTGAGCAGTCAGAGGTTCACCGCCAGCACCGATCGCGCGGAATTCGAGAACGGGATCTCCGACGACATCCAGGATCACGAGGGTCATCTGAGGAGTCTTGCAGGCGTTTTCGGACCGAGCGCTGGAATGAGCGCGCTCAATCCTCGCTCGACCGCGCCAGCAGCGACCGCACGCTCTCGAGGGTGTCGATCTCTTCCGCCGGCTTGTCGTCGCGGTAGCGCAGCACCCGAGCGAACCGCAGGGCGACGCCACCGGGATAGCGGGTGGAGCGTTGCACGCCGTCGAAGGCGATCTCGACCACCTGCTCGGGCCGAAGACGTACGACGTGACCGGCGCGCGCGGTCTCCAGGGCGAGAAAGCGCTCGGTCTGCCAGGCGAGCATCTCGTCAGTCATCCCCTTGAACGTCTTGCCGAGCATCACGAGCTCGCCGTCCGGGCCGCGGGCGCCGAGGTGGATGTTGGAGAGCAGGCCGTGCCGGCGCCCGCTGCCCCACTCGACCGCCAGCACCACGAGGTCCAGGGTGTGCCGTGGTTTCACCTTCACCCAGGCCGAACCACGTCGGCCCGCGTCGTAGGGAGCATCCAGCCGTTTGAGGATCACGCCCTCCTGCCCGTCGGCGACCGCGGAGTCGAAGAACGACCGGGCCTCCTCGACCGACTCGGTGACCAGCCGCGTGACCCGCATCGACTCGGGCACGACCGCGTCGAGCCGGGCGAGCCGCTCGGAGGCCGGCGCCTCGATCAGCGAGTGGTCGCCGTGGAGCAGCAGGTCGAAGAAGAACGGCACGATCCCGGTGGCGCCGCTGTGCGTCGCGGTGGTGGAGGCGGTCTCCTGGAACGGACGCGGGCGGCCGGTCTCGTCGAGGGTCAGCGCCTCGCCGTCGAGGATCAGCTCGGCAGCGTCGAGCGACTGCACCGCCGCCACCACCTCGGGAAGCCGGGCTCCGATCTCCTCGAGACTGCGGGTGAAGACGCTGACCTCAGCACCCCGCTTGTGCACCTGGATCCGGATGCCGTCGAGCTTGGCGTCCACGACGAACGGCCCGGCCACCTTCTCGACCCCCGCCTCCACGTCGGGCGCGGCGGCAGCGAGCATCGGACGCACCGGACGCCCGACCAGCAGGGTGAAAGCGGCGAGCGCGTCGGTGCCGCCGGTCAGGGCAGCGCGCGCGATCGGGCCGGTCGGCGCGCTGAACATCGCTGCCCTGCGCACCGCGGATGGCTCGAGGGCAGCGGCCACCGCAATCGCGTCGAGCATCACCGAGTCGAGCGCTCCCTGGCGGACGTTGCCGGTGATCAGGTCACGCAGGAAATTCTGCTCTGCGGCAGTCAGCTGCCCGAACAGGGACGCGACCGCGTCTCGCCGGGCACCCATCGAGCCGGAGCCGGAGAGCTGCGAGATCTGCTGCAAGGTGGCGTCGACCGCGACCAGCTCCAGTGACGGGGAGTCGGCCGGTGCCGGCAGCTCGGCCAGCCCGCGATGGCCGAGACCGGTGCGGCGTTGCCGGAGCGTGCCGGAGAGGTAGGACGCGGTGATCTCGACCTCCTCGCCTGAGGGTGCGGCCTCCCGGAGGAGCTCGGCGATCAGGGCGCGCTTGGTCAGTCGGGAACGGGTGCCGGCCACCTGGGTGGAGACGTCGACGAGTCGTGCGAGCAGCATGCCGTCCATTGTGGCGCGACCCCCTGACAGAGCGACTGATGCGCCCTGGCGACATACCCTGCGCACATGTCCACCCCCGCCGAGCCCGACCTCACCCGGGTGTGGCGGCCGGACTGGCCGTGCCCGGTGCGGCAGATCCTCGCGACCCACCGCCGCGGCAGCGGCGACCCGACTTACCGCATCGCCTCAGACGGTGCGATCTGGCGCGGCATCCGGAGCCCGGAGGGACCGACGACGCTGCGGATCACCACCGAGCCGGCCGACGGGTCGGTCACCGGCGAGGCCTGGGGGGACGGCGCGGAGTGGGTGCTGGAGCAGCTGCCTCGGCTGCTCGGCGCGGACGACGATCCCTCGGGCTTCGTGCCGCTGCACAAGCCGATCGCCGACGCCTGGCGACGCCATGGCGACTGGCGGCTCGGCGCCACCGGACTGGTGATGGAGTCACTCGTCCCGGCGATCATCGAGCAGAAGGTCACCGGGATGGAGGCGTTCCAGGGCTTCGCCTCACTCGTACGACGTTTCGGTGAGCGAGCGCCCGGGCCGCCGAGCGAACCGGACCCGGTGGTGCGGCTCTGGGTGCAACCGACGCCCTCGCAGCTGCGGGCAGTCCCTTCCTGGGAGTGGCTCCGGATGTCCGTCGACGGTGCGCGCTCGCGCCCGATCCAACACGCCGCACGCGTGGCGACCGCCCTTGAACGGGCAGGCAGGGAGCATCCCGTGGAGTTCGACCGTCGGCTGCGGACCCTGCCTGGGATCGGGGTCTGGACGAGCGCCGAGGTGAGGTCTCGCGCGCTGGGGGATGCTGATTCCGTCAGCTTCGGCGACTACCACGTGGCCGCCAACATCGGCTGGGCACTGACCGGCAAGCCGGTGGACGACGAGGAGCTTGCCGTGCTCCTCGAGCCGTACGCCGGGCACCGGCACCGCGTTCAGCGCCTGGTGGAGCTGGCCGGGATGAGCCGTCCACGGCATGGACCCCGAATGGCCCCGCGGCGACACCTGCCTGGCTAAAATTGGGTGAACCGACCGAAATGAGTGCCGTGACTGCCGTCAGCGACCGCTTCACCGCGATGTCCGCGACCGAGCTCCGCAGCTTCTTCCGCGGCACCGACGTCACCGAGATCACCGACGTCATCCGGCAGGCGACCGACGCGGACCTGCGTGGGCTGACCGAGCTCGACCACTTCCGCGAGGAGGGGTTGGTCGCGATCCTGGACAGGTTCGCCGAGTTCGCCGACCCGCTCCGGCTCAAGGAGATCGACGGCATCACCTGCTTCGACCTGACCCGCGGCAAAGTGCCCCACGAACGGCACACGGTCAGCTTCGCTGCGGGAGTCGTGGAGATCGTGTCGGACGCCAAACCGGACGTGACCGTCACCGCGGACGTCCTCGACTTCGTCCGACTGGTGACAGGGCAGGCCAACGCGGCCTTGCTCTACCTCGGCGACCGGCTGCACGTGGACGGTGACGAGATGCTCGCGCTGGCCGTGGGCTCGGTGTTCTGTGTCCCCGGGAGCGACGAGGCGGCGGTCGACCTGACGACGCTGGACCCTGTCGAGGTGGCGACCGCGGTGGCCACGACTTCCGCCAAGCACATGCGCCGGGTGATGCAGGGCGGCTTCCGGCCGATCGTGCTCTCCGAGGTGTTCCGACGCTTTCCCGAGTTCATCGACGCAGACAGGGCGCGCAAGCTCTCACTGAGCGTCGGTTTCCGCATCGGCGGCCGCAGCGACGGCGAGGTCGACCGCTACGTCGTACACGTGCAGGACGGCGTCTGCACCATCGAGACCGACCCGCCCGAGGGGCAGCGCCGCGACGCGACGATCACGATCGACGGCGCGGACTTCCTCAAGCTCGCCACTGGCCAGCTGAACCCGGTGCGAGGGGTGCTCACCGGTGCCATGAAGGTCAAGGGCGACCGCGGCAAGGCGCTGGCGCTGAACGCCGTGATGGTGCCGCCGCAGCCACGCACCGCCTGACCTCACCGGCCGACGGCGTACCCCTGCATCCCGCGAGGGTTCGCCCCCGCGGTGAGTACGCCGGTTCGCGGATCGCGCGCGACGGCGCACATCCGCCCCAGGCTCCACGGGCCTGACCGGGTCACCCGGTGACCGCGCCCCTCGAGGGCAGCCAGGATCGCGGGGTCGACACGGTCCTCGACGACCACCTCGCCGGCCGACATCGCTCGCGGATGGAAGGAGCCGGGGAAGCTCTCGGTGTGGAACATCGGGGCGTCGATCGCCTCCTGGAGGCTGATCCCGCCGACGATGTGACGCAGCAGGAACAGCGACTGCCACTGGTCCTGCTGGTCGCCGCCGGGGGAGCCGCACGCCAGCACCGGCACCCCGTCGCGCAGAACCAACGTCGGGGTCAAGGTTGTCCGGGGACGGGCGCCCGTCTCGAGCGAGCCGGGTAGTCCTTCGTCGAGCCAGAACATCTGCGACCGGCTGCCCAGGCAGAAGCCGAGCTCGGGGATCGTCGGCGAGCTCTGCAGCCAGCCACCGCTCGGGGTCGCGGAGATCATGTTGCCCCAGCGGTCGACCACGTCGATGTGGCAGGTGTCTCCCCGAGTGCTGCCGTCGCGACGCACCGTCGGCTCGCCGGTGGTCACGTCGGCGCTGCGGCCGGTGTCCTGCCCGGCCATCAGTCGGTGCACGTGCTCGGCGAGCCGCGGGACGCGGCCACCGGGCGACCCCGGCCGGAGCCCGAGGTCGGCACGTTCGCCCACCAGCCCGGCTCGCGTGGAGAGGTAGTTCCGGTCCAGCAGGTCGGCGCTCGTCACCGGGCTGCGGTCACCGAACCATGCCTCTCGGTCGGCCATCGCCAGCTTCCAGGACTCCACGATCGCGTGCATCCCGCGCTCGCTCGCCGGATCCAGGGCCGTCGGCCCGAGATCGTCCAGCATCGCCAGCACCTGCAGCAGCGCAGGTCCTTGCCCCCACAGATCGGTCTTGGCGACCTGGACGCCGTGCCAGTCGCTGATGACGGGCGCCTCCCAGGTGGCTGCGAAGCCTGCGAGATCGGCCCCGGTCATCAGACCTGGCAGGACCTCGCCGCCGGAGTGGCGCCACGAGGTGGTGGCGAACCGGTCGACGGCCTCCGCCACGAAGCCGCGGCCCCAGGCCTCGCGAGCCGCTTGGGCCTGCGCGCCGACGTCGCTGCCGGCCGAGTCTGCAGCCGCCACGAGTCGCTCCAGCACACCGGCGTACGCCGGGTTGGCAAACATCTCGCCCGGCTCGGGTGGTCGGCCGTTGCGCAACCACAGCTGCGCCGAGGTGTTCCAGTGCTCGGTGAAGAGCTGGCGCACGCGGTCCACGGTCGTGGCCACCGCCGGCAGCAACGGATGGCCGTGCCGGGAGTAGCCGATCGCCGGCTGGAGCACGGTCGCCAGCGGCAGGCTCCCGTGGTCGCGCAGAAGCAGCAGCCAGGCGTCCACTGCGCCCGGTACGGCCGCCGCGAGCGGGCCGGAGCCCGGCACGTGGTCGAGGCCCATCGCGGCGAAGGCGTCGGGTGCCGCGCCTGCTGGCGCCGGTCCCTGCCCGCACAGCACCCGGGGCGCGGGGTCGCCGGCCACGGAGACCATCGCCGGCAGGTCGCCGCCCGGGCCGTTGAGGTGGGGCTCGACGACGTGCAGCACGAAGCCACCGGCCACAGCGGCGTCGAAGGCGTTGCCGCCGAGCTCGAGCATCCGCTGCGCCGACTGCGAGGCGAGCCAGTGGGTCGAGGACACCATGCCGAAAGTGCCTTCGAGGGTGGGGCGGGTGGTGAAGCTCATCGGTGGTCCTCCGGCTGCACAGGCAGGGGTCTGGATCGCATGCCTCGACCCTAGGAGACCCAGCCAGACGGGAGTCGACCCGTGTCCCCGACTGCTCGGGTCCTGGCACCCGGCCACCCCCGTCGGGAGGAGGGATCAGGAGGCGGCTTTGACCGGGAGGACGAACGTGAAGGCGCTCCCGTCCCCGAGGTGACTTTCTGCCTTGATCTCGCCGTCCATCAGCTCCGCGAGCTGTTTGCAGATGGCTAGGCCCAACCCTGTTCCGCCGTACTCCCGTGTCACCGACTCGTCGGCCTGCCTGAACGACTTGAACAAGTTCGCCTTCTTGTCGGCTGGAAATCCGACGCCAGAATCCCGCACGACGAAATGCAGGGCTGGCCCGGTGTCGCTGTCGTGGAGGACAACGCGGAGTTGCACATGACCCTGTTTGGTGAACTTGATGGCGTTCCCCAGGAGATTCTGCAGGATCTGAGCCACACGCAGCCCGTCTCCCAGGAGGGCGGACGGGACGTTCTCGCTCTTCTCGACCGTGAAGCGGAGTTCCTTCTGGGATGCCAGCGGGGCAAATTCTGCTGCGAGCTGTTCCAGGAGGGAGGAGAGATCAAAGGGCAGTGCCTCCAGGACCGTGAAGCCGGCCTCGACCCTGGAGAGGTCCAGAAACTGGTTGATGATGGCGAGCAGTCGCTGACCGGAGCGGTGCATCGTCACTGCGAATGCGCGCTGCTGAGGGTCCAGCTCGCCCTCGAGCAACAACTCTCCCAACCCCAAGATGCTGGTCAGCGGCGTGCGAAGCTCATGGCTGATGTTGGCCAGAAAACGAGTCTCGGCCTCCTGCGCTGCCTCGGCCTGGCGGCGAGCCTCCACCAGCACGGCCTCTGCCCGCTTCTGAGTGGTGTAGTCCATCATCGAGCCGACCAGTCGAACTCCCACCCCATTCTGGTCACGAATGATGAGCGCCCTGTCGAACAGGGCCTTGTACTCGCCGTCGCGGCATCGGAACCGGTACTCGCACTCCCACAGCGACCGATCCGGGTTGCCGATCACCTCGGCCAGGGAACGAGTGACCCGGTCGCGGTCAGCGGGGTGCAGGCTGGACTGCCACCACACGTCATCGATATGGGTGCAGTCCTGATACCCCAGG
>JBDSBU010000227.1:0-9370 GCA_039921445.1 Marmoricola sp.
CCTTCCTGCTCGCCCCACGGTGGCTCGGCGGCCTGGCAGACGTGATGGCGACCACCGATGCGCCGTGCTACGTGCTCGCCGAAGATCTCGCCGAGCAGGTCACCGGCTTCCACGTGCACCGCGGCGCGCTGGCCTCCTTGACCAGGACGCCGCTGATGTCGGTCGAGGAGCTGCTTGCGGAAGCCCGCACGATCGTGGTCTGCGAGGACATCGTCGACCACACGAACATCGGGGCGATCTTCCGCTCCGCCGCGGCGCTCGGCGTGGACGGCGTACTGCTGTCGCCACGATGTGCCGACCCGCTCTACCGACGTGCAGTCAAGGTGGGCATGGGTGCGGTGTTCAGCCTGCCCTGGACCCGCCTGCCGGAGTGGTACGACGCCATGGGGTTCTTGCGCAGTCACGGTTTCACCACAGTCGCCCTGACCTTGGCAGAGGACTCGGTGCCCTTGGAAGGGGCTGTTGCCGGTGTCGGCCGCTTGGCCCTGGTGCTGGGCTCCGAGGGGCATGGGCTCACGCCGAGGTGGGAGAGCAGTGCCGATCTGCGTGCGGTGATCGAGATGCGCGCCGGGATCGACTCGCTCAACGTGGCGGCAGCAGCGGCCGTCGCCTGCTACATCGTCCGAAATCGCTGACTTTGGGCATTCGCGCCTCAATGCCATTTGGGGTCTATTGTGAAGAGTCGACACTCAAGAGGATGGGTGATGAACGTCAACGACCAGATGCGCTCCCTCGACGACGTGGTTCGCCAGGTGGAGGACTACGCCATCATCGCGCTGAACCCTCAGGGTGTGATCGAGAGCTGGAACCTCGGCGCCGAGCGGGTCAAGGGCTACTCCGCTGAGCAGGCACTCGGCCAGAGCTTCGTGATGTTCTACACCGAGACGGACCGCGTGGCTGGGCTCCCCGGCCAGTTGCTCTCGCAAGCTCGTGCCGAGGGCCGGGCCGAGCATCGTGGCTGGCGGGTCCGCAAGGACGGCTCCCAGTTCTGGGGGGACGTGGTGATCACTGCACTGGCCGACGAGCTCGGCCACCACACGGGGTTCGTCAAGGTCACCCGTGACCTGACCGAGCAGCACCAGCTGTCCGAGGCCCTGCGGGCCAGCGAGGAGCGCTTCCGCATCCTGGTCGGTCAGGTGTCCGACTACGCGATCATCGCCCTCGACTCCGGCGGTGTGATCCAGACCTGGAACCGCGGGGCCGAGCAGCTGGAGGGCTATTCCGCCCAGGAGGCCATCGGCGCACACTTCTCGCTGTTCCACACCCCGGGCGACCAACGGGCAGACGTCCCGATGCGTCTGTTGGCTCAGGCGCGAGACACCGGGCGGGTCGAGAGCACCGGCTGGCGGGTCCGCAAGGATGGGACCGAGTTCTGGGCCGACGTGGTGATCACTGCCCTGCACGACGATGGAGGAAGGCTCACCGGATTCGCGAAGGTCACCCGCGACCGGAGTGACGTCAAACGGCGAGAAGAGGCGGCGGACGCCTTCTACGCCAACTTCGGCCATGACTTCCGCACACCGTTGACCGCGATCCTCGGCTTCACCGAGGCAGTTCGACTCACGGAGGGTCAGGCCCCCGAGCACATGCTCGCGCGGATCGAGGCGAACGCCCAGCGACTCCTGGCGATGGTCGAAGACCTCGAGGAGTTCTCCGGACAGCACGAAGGACGTGACCAGCTGGATGTGGAGCTGATCAACCTGACGGACCTGGCGCGTGCGGCGATGAGTGACCTGTCTCCGTCGCTGGGTTCGCACCGGGTCAGGCTCCGTGGGGAGCTCGTCAGTGCACTGGCCAACCGGACTGCGATGCACCGGGTCGTCACCAATCTGCTGGTCAACGCCCTGAAGTACTCCACGGACGAGACGCCGGTCGAGCTCGAGGTCACCGCTGCTGCGGAGGGTGTCGTCCGGATCCGGATCGCCGACCAGGGCAGGGGGATCGACGAGGCGGACCTGTCGACGATCTTCGACGAGTTCGAGCGGGGGCGGCTCTCGGTCGAGGACGGTGGCACCGGCCTCGGCCTGTCCAGCGTGCGGGAGCTGGTGGTCCAGCAACACGGCAGGGTGCACATCGACAGTGAACGCGGGGTGGGCACGACTGTCACTGTCGAGCTGCCCGCCACAGTGCGTGCGCCCTGGCCAGAACAGCGCAAGGATCCCTCCGCGCGGACCTACTCCGGAGAGGGCCAGTCCGCCGGGTAGTCCTCGGCTGCGGCTTCCATCTGCTTGCGCAGCTTCTTGCGCAGGCGGTCACTGATCCGGTCGCCGAACACCGTTCCCCTGATGTGGTCGGTCTCGTGCTGCAGGCAGCGCGCCAGGGTGCCATCGCCCTGATAGCTCACCTCGGCACCGTCGAGACCCTGCCCGGTCACCTTCGCCCAGTCGGGTCGGGCACAGTCGACGAACGCGCCCGGGTAGGACAAGCAGCCCTCTTCGCTCTCGTCTAGCCGGCGGTCGCGCCCCTCGGGCAGCGTGACCTCGGGGTTGCACACCAGCCCGCGGTGCATCTGTCCGTCGGCGTCGGGGCAGTCGAAGACGAAGACGGCAAGGTCCACGCCGATCTGGCAGGCGGCGAGGCCGACCCCGTCCGCTGCATACATCGTCGCGACCATGTCGGCGACCAGCCCTCTGAGCCCCTCGTCGAAGTCCGTGACCGGACGGGCCTCGCGGTGCATCACCTCGGCCCCCCAGCGGGTCATCGGCCGGATCTCGCCGCCGTCGGGCCACGGGGCCTGGTCCGAGGACGCGGGGTCCGTCCCGGACTGTTCCGGTGAGGAGTCCAGTGCGTCGTCCAGTGGATCGAGAGACGGGCCGACAGGTGATCGAGGAGCGGATGCCATGGGGGAATCCTAGGAGCACCGCGAGGCAGCGTGTCACCACGTGACCTCCGCCACGTAGTCAATGTGTGGCGCGGAGTGTAACTCGGAGTTACATTTCTTCCATGGCCTCCAACATCGAGAACGCCCCGACTCAGAAGCCCCAGAAGCTCCCGTGGAGCCTGCTGCGCGCCGGTGGGCGGCACGGACTCTCCGACGACGAGGTCCGCGACCCGATCGGCCTCGCCGTGATGGCGCTGAGCCGAATCGCGTCCAGCGACATCATCGACCGACTGGGCATGCGCAAGGCCAGCGAGCAGACCGTCTACCGCGTCACGAGCGCCGGTTTCCGTACGGCGGGCACGGTCGGTCGCAGCTTCGCCCGTGCCGGAAAGTCCACCAAGGGCAACCGGGTGCCGACCGCCACGAACACTGGTCTCTTCGACCTGACTCCCGGTGAGGACGAGCAGATGCTCGCCGATGTGGTGGGGGAGTTCGCCGAGGAAGTGGTGCGGCCTGCGGCGGCCGAGGCGAACGAGGCCTGCGCCGCCCCCGAGGCATTGTTGAAGGCGACCCTGGAGATCGGACTTCCGATCCTCGGGGTACCCGAAGAGCTCGGCGGCATCGCCACCGAGCGCTCCGCCATGGCCGGCACGCTGGTGCACGAGGCCCTGGCCAAGGGCGACATGGGGCTGGCCGTCGCAGCGCTCGCGCCCGGTGCGGTGGCCACCGCGCTCTCGCTCTTCGGCAGCGACGAGCAGCAGGCGACCTATCTGCCGGCATTCACCGGCGACACCGTTCCGGCGGCAGCTCTCGCTCTGGCAGAGCCCAGGGCTCTCTTCGACCCGACTTCGCCTGCCACCACTGCGGTGCGCTCAGACGACGGGTTCGTGCTCAACGGCGTGAAGTCCGCCGTCGTGCGCGGAGCAGATGCGGAGCTCTTCGTCGTCGGAGCGTCCCTGGACGGGGTTCCACACCTGTTCATCGTGGAGTCCAAGACGGCAGGCATCACGATCGAGTCCGACCCGTCGATGGGTCTCCGGGCCGCCAGCCTCTCGCGCCTGATCCTCAACGACGTCTCGGTCGAGGCGGTCTCCCTGCTCGGGGACGCCGACGACTACCGCGAGTGTGTCCGGTTCTCCCGGCTGGCGTGGTGCGCCCTGGCCATCGGGACCGGCCAGGCCGTGCTCGACTACGTCACCCCCTACGTCAAGGAGCGTGAGGCGTTCGGTGAGCCGATCGCCCACCGACAGTCGGTCGCCTTCATGGTCGCCAACATCGCGATCGAGCTCCAGGGCATGCGCCTGGTGACCTACAGGGCGGCGAGCCGCGTGGCACAGGGCAAGTCGGCCGAGCGAGAGATCGCCCTGGCCCGGCGCCTCTGCGCCGAGCGCGGGATGCAGATCGGCCTGGACGGCGTACAGCTGCTCGGTGGGCACGGTTTCGTCAAGGAGCACCCGGTCGAGCGGTGGTACCGCGACCTGCGTGCGATCGGCCTGATGGAAGGAGCGGTCCTGGTCTGACCGCTGGGGCACGAGCGAGCGCCGTGCGCATCGCGAAACCAAGGCACCGTCACCGATTCAGGAGAGAACCCATGATCAACCTCGAGACCCCCAAGAAGATCCGCCCGCTCGTCGACCAGGCACACCAGGTCGCGATGAACATGCTGCGCCCGATCTCGCGCAAGTACGACGAGGCCGAGCACGAGTACCCCAAGGAACTCGACATGCTCGCCGCCATGATCGACGGCATCTCCGAGTCCGGCGCCGGTGGCGGCGCGGGCGCGTCCGGCGTACGCCGTGACGAGAAGCCCGAGACCAAGGCCGGCAACAAGAACGGCGCCAACCTGGCCTCGGTGCTCTCGGTCATGGAGATGTGCTGGGGAGACGTCGGTCTCCTGCTGTCGATGCCGCGTCAGGGCCTCGGCAACTCCGCGATCGCCTCGGTGGCCAACGACGAGCAGCTCGAGCGGTTCGCGGGCACGTGGGCGGCGATGGCGATCACCGAGCCGGGCACCGGCTCGGACTCCGCGAACATCCAGACCACGGCCCGCAAGGACGGCGACGAGTACGTCCTGAACGGCGAGAAGATCTACGTCACCTCCGGTGAACGCGCCGACAGCGTGGTGGTCTGGGCGACCCTGGACAAGGACCTGGGCCGCGCGGCGATCAAGTCCTTCGTGGTCAAGAAGGGCAACCCCGGCATGAAGGTCGAGCGGCTGGAGCACAAGCTCGGCATCCGTGCCTCCGACACCGCCGTGATCATCTTCACCGACTGCCGCGTGCCGGCGCAGGACCTGTTGGGATCCGCCGACATCGACCCCAAGCAGGGCTTCGCCGGCGCGATGGCGACCTTCGACAACACCCGGCCGCTGGTGGCCGCCATGGCCGTGGGCTGTGCTCGCGCCTCGCTCGACCTGACCCGCGAGATCCTCAAGGAGGCCGGGGTCGAGATCGACTACGACAAGCCCGCGCTGACCCAATCGGCCGCGGCAGCCACCTTCATCCAGCTCGAAGCCGACTGGGAGGCGGCCTACCTGCTGACCATGCAGTCGGCCTGGATGGCCGACAACCGTCAGCCGAACTCGATGCAGGCCTCGATGGCCAAGGCCAAGGCCGGCCGGGTCGGCTCCGACGTCACCTTGCGATGCGTGGAGCTGGCCGGCACCTTCGGCTACTCCGAGATCGAGCTGCTCGAGAAGTGGGGCCGGGACTCCAAGATCCTGGACATCTTCGAAGGGACCCAGCAGATCCAGCAGCTGATCGTGGCGCGTCGACTTCTTGGGCTCAGCTCGGCAGAACTGAAGTAGGCCGCGTAGAACTGGGCACTGTGCGGGCATGAAGCTCTATGCCGACACCTCTGTCCGCCGAACGGCCCAGATCGTCGGGGACCTTGCGGTCCTGGTCTGGGTCTGGGGATGGATCGCGTTCGCCTTCAAGGTGCGCGACGCCACCCTGAAGCTGGGCTCGCCCGGGGTCAAGATCGAATCGTCGGCCGGGGACCTGGCGAGCCGCCTGCGAGACGCGGGCAGCACTGTCGCCAACCTCCCTCTCGTCGGGGACAGTGTGCGCGGGCCCTTCGACGATGCCGGCGACGCAGCCAGCGGGTTATCGCAGGCCGGTCGGCAACAGGTGGAGGTGGTCGGCAGCCTCGCTGTGTGGCTCGGCCTGGCGGTGGCGTTGATCCCGATCCTGGTGCTGCTCTGGCTCTACCTGCCGCCCCGGATCGCGTTCGTACGACGGGCCACCGCCGGTCAGCGCTTTCTCGACGCCGGTGCCGACCTCGACCTGTTCGCCCTCCGGGCGATGGCACACCAACCGCTGCACGTGCTGGCCCGGATCGATCCCGACCCGGCTGGTGCTTGGCGGCGCGGCGAGGCCGAGGTGGTCGACCGACTGGCCACGCTCGAGCTTCGCTCAGTGGGTCTGCGCCCTCCGCCCGACCTGAGCACTCGGTCGGACGCCGGGCCTCGTCGCTCAGCTAACCCCTGATCTGCCCCTCTGCGCTCGCCGCTGAACTGGCTCAAACCACGTGTGCTGCGGGTCCTGCCTCAGCGACGAAGCACTCCGGCTCCTGCCACCCGCGGGCGGCGAAGCCGGCGCTGACCGCGCCGATGACCTCCTCGACCGCGTCGGAGGGCACCAGAGCGATCGCAGAGCCGCCGAAGCCACCGCCGGTCATCCGGGCGCCGAGCGCACCTGCGTCGCGAGCGGCCTGGACCGCGACGTCGAGTTCCTCGCACGACACCTCGAAGTCGTCCCGCAGGGAGGCGTGCGAGGCGTCCAGGATCTGTCCGAGGGAAGCCCAGTCGTCGGCGCGCAGGGCGTCGACGAAGGCGTCGACCCGGCTCACTTCACTGAGCACGTGACGCACCCGGCGGTCGAGAGGTCCCGGCAACCCATCACCTGACGCAGCCTGGCTCAGGTGGTCCACACCGAGTCGGCGAGCGGCCTCGTCACACTCCTCACGCCGGGAGCCGTAGCCGCCGTCGTTGAGCGCGTGACTGACCCGGGTGTTGATGACGAGCAGCGCAAGCCCGCGCAGGGCAGGAGCGAAGGGCACCTGCTCCCGGCTCCCGGTCGCGAAGTCGATGAGGAGTGCGTGCGCCTGCTCGGCGTACAGCGCGATCGTCTGGTCGAGGCCTCCGGTCGGAGCCCCGACGGTCTCGCCCTCGGCGCGCACGCACGCCGCGACCAGCTCCTCCCTGCTGCGTCCGAGCCCGAGGGCGGTGTCCGCGGCGACGGCGACGCTGCACTCCAGGGCGGCCGAGCTGGAGAGGCCCGAGCCGACCGGCACGTCGCTGGTGATCTCGACGACCATGCCTTGCTCGACGCCTAGCGCCAACAGCACTCCACCGATGTAGAGCACCCAGGAGTCCTCGCCCACGACGGAGGAAAGGGCGTCGTAGCTTCCCGCCCAGCTCCGATTGCCACTGACCACGTTGAGGGCCGAGTCGTCTCGCAGCGTGATGGTGGCCGAGGTGGTCCGGGTGAGTGCGATCGGCAGGCAACGACCGCCGTTGTAGTCCACGTGCTCACCGATCAGGTTGACGCGCCCTGGCGCGATCCCTTGCACGGACCCCGGCTCTCCCTGTGGGCGAGTAGATTCCACTGCTGTGCGATTCCTCTCCGACATGCGCCCACCGTATGACCTGACCTACGACGACGTCTTCATGATCCCGCGTCGCTCGGCGGTGACCTCACGCTATGACGTCGACCTGGCGACAGCGGACGGCACTGGCACCACCGTTCCGATCGTGGTGGCCAACATGACAGCGGTCTCCGGCCGTCGGATGGCCGAGACCACCGCCCGCCGTGGTGGGATCAGCGTGCTCCCACAAGACATCCCGCTCGAGATCGTCGAGCAGGTCGTGACCTGGGTCAAGGGTCGCCACCCCGTCTTCGAGACTCCGATCACGCTCACTGTTCAGCACACGGTCAGCGACGCACTCGCGCTCCTGCCGAAGCGCGCCCACCGCGCCGCCGTCGTGCTCGAGGACGGCAGACCCGTCGGTGTGGTTACCGAGGCGGACTGCACTGGTGTCGACCGATTCACCCAGGTCGGTGACGTGATGTCCACGGAGATGACCACCATCAAGCACACGATGGAGCCGCGCGAGGGCTTCGACGTGCTGGCCGCCTCCCGTCACCGGCTCGCCCCTGCTGTCGACGACGACGGCGCCCTGGTCGGCATCCTGACCCGGGTGGGAGCTCTGCGTTCGACGATCTACACCCCGGCCCTCGACGCCAAGGGACGGTTGCGGATCGCAGCCGCACTCGGCGTCAACGGCGACGTCGCAGCAAAGGCGCGGCGCCTGGTCGCCATGGGCGTGGACTGCCTGGTGATCGATACGGCCCACGGTCATCAGGAGCGGATGATCGAAGCTCTCAAGGCAGTGCGCGCCATCG
Organism: Marmoricola sp.; assembly: GCA_039921445.1. GTDB lineage: Bacteria > Actinomycetota > Actinomycetes > Propionibacteriales > Nocardioidaceae > Marmoricola. The sequence continues at coordinate 8,227 of JBDSBU010000227.1, forward strand.
ACCCCGGCGTACCCGTCGTGGCCGGCAACGTCGTCTCGGCCGAAGGTGTGCATGACCTGATCGCGGCCGGCGCCGACATCGTCAAGGTGGGTGTGGGCCCGGGCGCCATGTGCACCACCCGAATGATGACCGGCGTCGGCCGGCCCCAGTTCAGCGCGGTGCTGGAGTGCGCCGAGGCAGCACGCCAGCACGGCAAGCATGTCTGGGCCGACGGGGGAGTGCGGCACCCGCGAGACGTGGCGCTCGCCCTGGCCGCCGGGGCCTCCCAGGTGATGGTCGGCTCCTGGTTCGCTGGGACCCATGAGTCGCCAGGCGACCTGCAGGTCGGTGCTGACGGCCGGCCCTACAAGGAGAGCTTCGGGATGGCTTCGGCGCGCGCGGTGGCGAACCGGACCTCGCAGGACACCGTTTTCGACCGGGCACGGAAGTCCTTGTACGAGGAGGGGATCTCCTCCTCGCGGATGTTCCTGGACGCGGCCCGTCCCGGTGTGGAGGACCTGTTGGACGAGATCTGCTCGGGAGTTCGCTCCGCCGCGACGTACGCCGGGGCGCACGACCTGGCCGAGCTCAGCGAGCGTGCCGTCGTGGGAGTCCAGTCCGCTGCGGGCTTCGCGGAGGGCCGTCCGCTGCCCGCAGGCTGGTGAGACCGAGCCAGCGTGGCACCCGGGCACGGTAGGCCTCGTAGTCCGCACCGAACTTGGAGGCGAGTGCGGTTTCCTCCGAGGCGATCTGCCGTCGATCCATCACTGCAACGAACGCGGCTGCCGCCCCGAGCGCCTGCCATGACCCCAGCCGGATCGCGTTTGCCAACAGTGTCCCCGCGAGACCGACGTACATCGGGTTCCTGCTGATCGAGTTGGCCCCGGTCGTTACCAGTACCGACGCCTCGGTCGGCTCGAGTGGGTCGAGGGTCGTCCCCATCCGGCGGAAGCTGCCAGCAGCCACGCCTGCGAAGCCGAGCGCGGTCAGCGCCGTGAGCCCAGAGATCAGGCGGCGCACCCGAGTCGGCCCTGGATCACCGCGACTCACGGCTTGCTGCACCAGTGCGGCCGACAACGCCCAGGCCGGCGGCGGGATTCTCCTCACCCGCCGAGCATCCCACCTCGAGCCCCGGAGGTGGTCAGTCGTCGGGTGGGGGACCGGT
>JBDSBU010000228.1:0-10732 GCA_039921445.1 Marmoricola sp.
ACACGTTGAAGCGGAACTCCACCACGTCGCCGTCGACCATCACGTAGTCCTTGCCCTCCATGCGAACCTTGCCGGCCGACTTGGCGGTGGCCATCGAGCCCGCGGTGACGAGGTCGCCGAAGGAGACGATCTCGGCCTTGATGAAGCCCTTCTGGAAGTCGGTGTGGATCACACCGGCGGCCTCTGGAGCGGTGGCGCCCTTCTTGATCGTCCAGGCGCGGGACTCCTTGGGGCCGGCCGTCAGGTAGGTCTGCAGCCCGAGGGTGTCGAACCCGACCCGGGCGAGTACGTCGAGCCCGGGCTCCTCCACGCCCATCTCGGCGAGCATCTCGCGAGCCTCGTCATCGTCACCGAGCTCGACGAGCTCCGACTCGAACTTCGCGTCCAGGAAGATCGCCTCGGCGGGAGCCACGATGTCGCGCATCTTCTGCTTGAGGGTCTCGTCGCCGAGCTCCTCGTTGTCGCAGTTGAAGACGTAGATGTAGGGCTTGGCGGTGAGCAGCGACAGCTCACGGACGAGGTCACGATCAATCTTGGTCGCGATGATCGGCGTGCCGGACTCGAGCTGCTCCTTGGCCTCTCGGGCGGCCTCGAGGTTGGCGTTGATCGCCTTGTTGCCACGGGCCTCCTTCTCCAGCCGCGGGATCGCCTTGTCCACGGTCTGCAGGTCGGCCAGGATCATCTCGGTCTGGATCGTGGAGATGTCGGATTCCGGGTTCACCTCGCCGTCGACGTGGGTGACGTCCTCGTCGCGGAAGACCCGGGTCACCTGGCAGATCGCTGCCGCCTCGCGGATGTGGGAGAGGAACTTGTTGCCGAGCCCTTCGCCCTCGGAGGCGCCCTTGACGATGCCTGCGATGTCGACGAACTCGACGCTCGCCGGCAGTACCTTGGCCGACCCGAAGATCTCCGCCAGCTTGCCAAGGCGGTCGTCCGGCACAGCGACCACGCCCACGTTCGGCTCGATGGTCGCGAAGGGGTAGTTCGCCGCCAAGACGTTGTTCTTGGTCAGGGCGTTGAACAGGGTGGACTTTCCCGCGTTGGGGAGACCGACGATTCCGATGGTGAGTGCCACGGGCCGGGAGTCTACGGGCGCCGATGCCGTGGCCACGAATCCCGGGAGTCACGATGCGCTCTGTAGGTTTCGGGTGTGGCGCGCACCACAGTGGGTAGTGGAAACTACTACGATCCGCGACCACTTGTCGCACGCGCTCTCTCGTCAGTGGCACCACCCCGTACGACCAATGCCCAGGAGGCAACCAGTGACCAATCTGGCCGACAACCTGACCAAGACTGCTGCCGAGCACGGTGACCGACCGGCGGTGAAGCTCGATGACACCGTGCTCAGCTATTCCCAGCTCCAAGACGGTGCCCGTCGCGTGGCCACCCTGCTGAAGAGCAAGGGAGTGGGCCCTGGTGACCGAGTCGGACTGGTCCTGCCCAACGTGCCGCACTACCCGGTGATCTTCTACGGTGCGATCGCCATGGGTGCCGTCGTCGTACCGATGAACCCGCTTCTCAAGGGTCGTGAGGTGAAGTACTACCTCGAGGACTCGGGGGCCTCGCTCGTCTTCGCCTGGCAGGACATGGCCGAGGAGGCTGGCAAGGGTGCCGACGCCGTCGGCATCGAGTGCATCAGCGTCGAGCCCGTCGGATTCCTCGAGCTCCTTGCCGGGCACGAGCCCGACGAGGAGGTCGTCGACCGCGCCGACGACGACAACGTGGTGCTGCTCTACACCTCCGGGACCACCGGTCAGCCCAAGGGTGCCGAGCTGACACACCACAACATGATCACCAACGCTGCGACCAGCGCCGAGACCCTGATCGAGATCACCGAGAACGACGTGATCATGGGCTGCCTTCCGCTCTTCCACGTCTTCGGACTCACCTGCGGTCTCAATGCTTCCGTGCTCAAGGGTGCCTGCCTGACGCTGATCCCCCGCTTCGACGCCGGCAAGGCGCTGGAGGTGATCGCCCGTGACCAGGTCACCGTCTTCGAGGGCGTCCCGACCATGTACGCCGGCATGCTGCACTCCGACGGTGCCGAGGACGCCGACATGTCGAGTCTGCGAACCTGCATCTCCGGCGGCTCTGCCATGCCGGTCGAGGTGATGAAGAAGTTCGAGAAGGCCTTCGACTGCGTCGTGCTCGAAGGCTATGGCCTCTCTGAGACCTCACCGGTCGCCTCGTTCAACCAGCCCGACCAGGAGCGCAAGCCCGGCTCGATCGGGACGCCGGTGCGTGGCGTGGAGATGATGCTCGTCGACGACGATCGCAAGGAGGTCGGGTCGGACGAGGTCGGCGAGATCGCGATCAAGGGCGAGAACATCATGAAGGGCTACTGGGGTCGAGACGAGGACACAGCCGAGGCAATCAAGGACGGCTGGTTCCTGACCGGTGACATGGCCAAGAAGGACGAGGACGGCTACTACTTCATCGTCGACCGCAAGAAGGACCTGATCATCCGCGGCGGCTACAACGTCTATCCGCGCGAGGTCGAGGAAGCCCTCTACGAGCACGAGGGCGTGGCCGAGGTGGCCGTCATCGGGATCAAGGACGACGATCTCGGCGAGGAGGTCGGCGCTGCCGTTGCACTGAAGGACGGCCACGACGTCAGCGGGGAGGAGCTCCAGGCGTTCGCCAAGGAGCGCCTGGCGGCGTACAAGTACCCCCGCGCCGTATGGATCGTCAAGGAGCTTCCCAAGGGTCCCACCGGCAAGATCCTCCGCCGCGAGGTCGAGGCTCCCGAGGACGCCGACGCGTGAGCACCGCAGCGCAGGAGGAGGCCCGCGTCGAAGAGGTGGACGACGGCGGGGTCGAGCTCGCCACTCCCCTGGACATGTTGCTCTCCGAAGCGACCACGAGCCCGGTCCGCAGGTTCCTGCCAGGCATGTCCGGGGTCAGGTTCACCGCGAGCCTGGCTCGCCGGCCCGGCCGCGTCGTACGCCGTGGCGCTGGTCTGGCCGCCGAGCTGGCAAAGGTCGGCCTGGGGCGCTCGGCCCTCGCCGCGCACGAGAAGGACCGTCGGTTCACCGAGGAGGGATGGACTAAGAACCCGTTCCTCAAGCGCACGCTCCAGGGCTATCTCGCCCTCGGCGACGCGGCGCGCGGGCTGGTCGAGGATGCCGAGCTGGGCTGGGGCGACCAGCAGCGGATCGGCTTCATCGTCGACAACCTCGTGGAGGCCACCGCACCGAGCAACAACCCGGTGTTGAACCCGAAGGTGCTCAAGCGCGTGATCGACACCGGCGGCGGCAACCTGCTCGCCGGCGGACGGCGTTTCGTGCGCGACTATGCGACGGCACCGCGAGTGCCGTCGATGGTCGAGCCGGACGCCTTCGAGGTCGGCACCGACCTCGCGATCACTCCGGGTGCGGTGGTGCTGCGAACCGACGTGTTCGAGCTGATCCAGTACACGCCCCAGACGCCCAAGGTGCACTCAGTGCCCTTGTTGATCGTGCCTCCGACCATCAACAAGTACTACGTGATCGACCTTGCCGAGCAGCGCAGCCTGGTCGAACACCTCGTGGCGGGCGGCCAGCAGGTCTACTGCATCTCCTGGAGAAACCCGGATGCTCGGCACGCCGACTGGGGCCTGGACACCTACGGCGGGGCCATTCTCGAGGCGATGACGGCGGCCGAGAAGATCTCGCGCCAGGACAAGGTCGCGCTCTTCGGCATCTGCTCCGGCGGAATGATCGCCTCGATGGTGTTGGCACACCTCGCAGCGATCGGCGAGCTCGACCGGGTCGCGGCGTACAGCCTGGCCGTCACAGTGCTCGACCAGAACGAGGCCGGCCTGCCCAACGCCCTGCTCTCGCACAAGACGGCTGCTGCGTCCACCCGTGCGTCGGCGGAGAAGGGGTACCTAGATGGCCGGATGCTCGCGGAGGTGTTTGCCTGGCTGCGCCCGAACGACCTGATCTGGAACTACTGGGTCAACAACTACCTGCTCGGCTACCCGCCGAAGGCGTTCGACATCCTCTATTGGAACGCGGACCCGGTGCGGATGTCGGCGGCGATGCACCGCGACTTCATGGACCTCGCGATCCGCAACGCTCTCACCGAGCCCGGCGCCTCGAAGATGCTCGGCTCCGAGGTCGACCTCGGCAAGATCGACGTGGACAGCTACGTCGTTGCAGGGATCGCCGACCACCTGTGCAAGTGGCAGTCCTGCTACGCCACCACCCAGCTGTTCGGTGGCCAGAGCAAGTTCGTCCTGTCCACCAGCGGGCACATCGCGGCCATGGTGAACCCGCCCGGCAACCCCAAGGCCAGCTTCCAGACCGCCGCGGAGAATCCCGCCACCGCGCAGGAGTGGCTCCAGGGTGCCTCGAAGGTCAAGGGCAGCTGGTGGGAGGACTACCTCCCCTGGCTCGCGGAGCGCTGCGGGCCGGAGCGGAACAAGCCGCGGCGACTGGGGTCTGCTGCCTACGAGCCGATCTGCGACGCACCGGGCACCTATATCCATGACCGCTGAGTTGGACGGCAATGGCGGGGGGCAACAGCGCACGGGCCCGAACCGCGACCGGATTCGAACGGTCTCGGTGCGTGGGCTGCAGGCGCGGATCTCGGTCCGGCCGGCACGCGGGCACCTGGGCGACCAGCCGCCGCTGTTGCTGTGCAACGGCATCGGCGTCAGCCTGGAGGCGCTGCAGCCGCTGGTCGACGCCCTCGATCCCGACCGCGGGGTGGTGCGCTTCGACGTACCCGGCGTCGGGGGAAGCCAGGCGCCGCCATTCCCCTACCCGATCGCTGCGCTGTCCTCGTGGGTGACGGCGCTGATGGCGAAGCTCGGCCACCAGCGCTTCGACGTCTTCGGCCTCTCGTGGGGCGGCGGTCTCGCCCAGCAGCTCGCCGTGCAGTCCCATCGCAGGGTACGTCGGGTGGTGCTGGTCGCCACCGGCACCGGCTCCCTGATGGTTCCCGCACACCCGCGGGTGCTGCGGATCATGTCGACCCCACGCCGCCACCGCGATCCGGAATATGCCCGTCGCGTGGCATCGGAGATCTACGGCGGCACCATGCGTACCCAGCCGAATCAGGGCGCCAACCTGCTGCACGCCACCACGAGATCCGGCCCCAAGCGCGGTTACTACTACCAGCTGGCCGCGATGGCCGGCTGGACCAGCCTGCCCTTCCTGCCCCTGATCCGGCAGCCCACGCTGGTGATGGGCGGCGACGACGACCCGATCATCCCGGCGATCAACCCGCGGATGCAGGCACGGCTGATCCCGCGTGGAGAGCTGCACCTCTACCACGGCGGCCACCTGGGCATCCTCACCGAGGCCAAAGAGCTGGCCCCGGTGATCGAAGAATTTCTGCAACGAGGAGCGACCCATGAGTGACCTGTCCGACCTTGGCCTGGAGGACTCTCCCTTCTCGGACTTCCTCGGCTTCGAGCTGCTGCTCGAGGAGCAGGACCGCGAGCTGCTCAGCGGCGTGCGCGCGTTCATGACCCGCGAGGTCGAGCCTGTGATCAACGACTACTGGACCCGGGCGGAGTTCCCGCACGAGCTCGTGCCGGGAATGGCCAAGCTCGGCATCGCCGGCCTGGCGTTCACCGCCCCAGGCTGTCCTGGTCGGGGGGCCCTGGTGGACGGTCTGGTGTCGATGGAGCTGGCCAGGGTCGACCCGTCGATGGCCACGTTCATGGGTGTTCACGGCGGGCTGGCGATGGGCTCGATCAACCTCGCGGGGTCCGAGGAGCAGCGCGAACGCTGGCTGCCTGCCATGGCACGGATGGAGCTGATCGGGGCCTTCGGCCTCACCGAGCCCGATCACGGGTCGGACATCTCGGCGGGACTGTCGACCACCGCACGCCGCGACGGCGACGACTGGATCCTCAACGGTGAGAAGAAGTGGATCGGCAACGCCGCGTTCGCCGACCTCGTGATCATCTGGGCGCGGGCCGAGGACGACGGCGAGGTGAAGGGATTCGTGGTCGAGAAGGGCACCGAGGGGATGACCTTCGACAAGCAGGAGGACAAGATCGCCCTGCGCGTCGTGCAGAACGCCGAGATCCACCTGCGCGACGTCCGCGTCCCCGAGACCAACCGGCTCCAGAACGCGGACTCGTTCCGGACGACCGCCGACGTGCTCCGGGTGACTCGGATGGGCGTTGCGTGGATGGCGACCGGCTGCGCCCGCGGAGCATTCGAGCACGCCCTGCGCTACACCAAGGCGCGCCAGCAGTTCGGCCGCCCGATCGCGTCGTTCCAGATGGTCCAGGACCTGCTGGTCAAGATGCTGAGCAACGTCACCGCCTCCACCGCCATGAACGCGCGCGCCTCACAGCTCCAGGACGCTGGGCTGCTCAAGGACGAGCACGCTTCGCTGTGCAAGGCGCACTCGACCGTGCGGATGCGCGAGGGCGTCGGGTGGGCCCGCGAGGTGCTCGGCGGCAACGGCGTACTCCTCGAGCACCACGTCGGCCGGTTCGTCGCCGACGCCGAGGCGATCTACTCCTATGAGGGCACGCGCGAGATGAACACCCTGATCGTGGGTCGCGCGATCACTGGGGAGAGCGCCTTCACCTGAGCTGGGTCGACGCCGGCCTAGAGCTGGACCAACCCGGTCACGTCGAGGACCAGCTCGCCCTCATCGTCGGAGGCGGGGAGGTCGACGGTCGCGGTGATCCGCCAGTCGTGGTCGCCCTGCGGGTCACCGACGATCTGCTGGACCTCCCAGGTGAGCTCGGTCTTCTCCACCAGCAGCATTCGGGGCCCTCGGGCGTCCGGTCCGGTGTCGATGGAGTCGTGCTCTGCGAAGTAGTCGGCCAAAGCCTCGCGCCAGTCCTCGCCGGTCATCGAGGACCCGGTCTCGACCTCGAGCTCGCCGAGTGGGCCCCAGCGGTTCAGCGCCGCCAGCTCGACCCGACGGAACATCGCGTTGCGCACCATCACGGTGAACGCCCGCACGTTGGCGGTGATCCGCTCCGGCTCCGGCGGCAGGATGTCGGGAGCCACGGCCACTGCGGACGAGGGGTTGCTGAGCTGCTCCCACTCGTCGAGCAGGCTGGAGTCGGTCTGCCGCACGACCGCGCCGAGCCATTCGACGATGTCCTCGAGGTCGTCGGTGCGCACGCTGTCGGGGACCGTCTGGCGCAGCGCGCGGTAGGCATCCCCGAGGTAGCGCAGCACCAGTCCCTCGGACCGGGTCAGGCCGTAGTAGGCGATGTACTCGCCGAAAGTCATCGCGCGCTCGTACATGTCACGAACCACCGACTTCGGTTGCAGCGCGTCCTCACCGACCCACGGGTGCCGCTGCCGATAGAGCCCGTAGGTGTGCTCGAGCAGCTCCTGCAGCGGTTTGGGCCAGGTGACCTCCTCGAGCAGCTCCATCCGTTCGTCGTACTCGATTCCCTCGGCCTTCATCTCCCCGATGGCCTCACCGCGCGCCTTGTGCTCCTGGGCGCCGAGCACCGGGCGTGGGTTCTCCAGCGTGGCCTCCACGACCGAGACCACGTCGAGGGCGTACGTCGGGGCCTCGGCGTCGAGGGTGTCGAAGACCGCGAGGGCGTAAGCCGACAACGGCTGGTTGAGCGCGAAGTTGAGCTGCAGTCCCTCCATCAGGCGGACGCGACGACCGTCCTCCTCGGGCCGGTCGAGCAGCTCGACCACGTCGGCGGCGAGAAGTGCCCGGTGCTGCGCAGCGGCAAGCCGCATCAACCGCAGGCGCGAGCGGTCATCCTCGTGGTTGTCGCGCAGCAGTCGCCGCATCGCCGCGGCAGGATCACCGGGGCGAGCGATCACGTTGAGCAGCATCGCGTGGCTGACCCGCATCCGGGAGACGAGCTGCTCGGGCTCCGCGGCCACCAGGCGCTCGAAGGTCTCCTCGGTCCAGTTGACCTGTCCCTCGGGTGGCTTCTTGCGCTGCACGCGCTTGAGCTTCTTCGGGTCGTCGCCGGCCTTCTTGACCAGCCGGTGGTTCTCCACGACGTGGTCGGGGGCCTGCACGACCACGGTGCCGGCGGTGTCGAAGCCGGCCCGTCCGGCACGGCCGGCGATCTGGTGGAACTCCCGCGCCTTGAGGATCCGCTGCCTGCGCCCGTCGTACTTGGACAGGCCGGTGAAGACCACGGTGCGGATCGGCACATTGATGCCGACACCGAGGGTGTCGGTGCCACAGATGACCTTGAGCAACCCCGCCTGGGCGAGCTGCTCGACGAGCCGGCGGTACTTCGGCAGCATGCCTGCGTGGTGGACCCCGACACCGTGCTTGACCAACCGCGACAGGGTCTTGCCGAAGCCGGGGCTGAACCGGAACCCACCGATCAGCTCGCTGATCCGGTCCTTCTCCTCGCGCGTGCAGATGTTGATGCTCGTCAACGCCTGCGCACGTTCCAGGGCTGCCACCTGGGTGAAGTGCACGACGTAGACCGGCGACTGGTGCGTGGTGAGCAGGTCCTCCAGGGTCTCGTGCAACGGCGTCACGGCCCACTCATAGCTCAGCGGCACCGGCCGCGTGGCGCTGGTGACCACGGCCGTCTCCCGGCTCGTACGTCGGGTCAGGTCGTCCTCGAACCGGGTGACGTCGCCGAGGGTGGCCGACATCAGCAGGAACTGGACGCGCGGGAGCTCCAGCAGCGGCACCTGCCACGCCCAGCCACGATCAGGCTCGGAGTAGAAGTGGAACTCATCCATCACTACCTGGCCGATCTCGGCCGCCGCGCCCTCGCGGAGCGCGATGTTCGCCAGCACCTCGGCGGTGCAGCAGATGATCGGCGCCGAAGCGTTGACGGCCGCGTCTCCGGTGAGCATTCCGACGTTGTCCGCGCCGAAGACCTCGACCAGTGCGAAGAACTTCTCCGACACCAGGGCCTTGATCGGCGCGGTGTAGAAGGTGCGCTGTCCGTTGGCCAGCGCGACGAAGTGCGCTCCCGTGGCCACCAGGCTCTTGCCGGTCCCGGTGGGCGTGGAGAGGATCACGTTGGATCCTCCAGCCACCTCCAGCAGCGCCTCCTCCTGCGCGGGGTAGAGCGTCAGGCCCTGCTCCGCGACCCAGGTCTCGAACGCGTCGAAGAGCGCGAGCGGGTCAGGAGGGCCGTCGCTTGAGGGGATCCGGTCGAGGAGTGACATGGTCCTGTCATCGTCCCTGACCGCACTGTGATCACCCAATCAGTGGCTCAGGAGCACTCCACGCTGAAACCGTTGCCGTTGTCGACGGTGGTGCAGGACTCGTTGAACTGGCTGGAGAACGAGCCGCCGTAGATCAACAGCCCACCGATGAGCACCGCCAGCAGCAGCGACCACAAGGTTCCGAGCAGGCCAGTGATGAAGCCAGCTGTGGCCAGCCCGGCGCCCCCGATGCTGCCGTTGGACTGCTTGATCTCACGTTTGGCCTGCCAGGACACGATCATCGCGGGAATGCCGAGGAAGAGGCCGCACAGGATCAACGAGGCGATGCCCATGACCAGGCTCGCTGTTGCCTTGCCGGAAGTGGGCACGACCAGCGGTGGCGAATAGCCGTAGGGCGGGCCGGGCGGCGGCGGGTAGCTCATGCCACGAATGCTAGTGGGCGGCGTGGTGCTTCGCAGCGTCCTCGACGCACAGCACAGCCCACGGCAATGCCTCGAGTCGGCCCTGCGGAATGGCCTTGCCGCAGTCGTCACAGACGCCGTAGCTGTCCTCCTCGACCTTGGCGAGGGCTCGGACGACATCGGCGCGGGTGACCTGGAGCTGGTCGTGCACGGCCACCTGGGCCATCCGGTCGACAGCCAGCGAGGTGCCCTCGCCGATGCGCTTGCCGAAGGAGATGGACCCCTGTTCCTCAGGCTTCTCCTCCATCAGCGCCATCTCGTCGTCGATCTCGGCAAGCTTCGCTGTGAGGGTCTCCTTGATGGCGTCCATCCCTCCAGCATGCCCCTCTCCCCCGGCGCCCGGTGACCCGCCTAGGCTCGGGCGGTGCGCATCGCCACCTGGAACGTGAACTCCCTCCGCAGCCGCATCGACCGCGTCGAGGCCTTTCTGCAGCGTCATGACATCGATGTCCTGGCGCTGCAGGAGACCAAGGCACGCGAGGACCAGCTGCCCCTGATGGGACTCTCGGTCCTCGGGTACGACGTCGCCTCGGTCGGCTACGACCAGTGGAACGGCGTCGCGATCATCAGCCGGGTCGGGCTCGACGACGTCGAGATCGGGTTCCCGCAAATGCCCGTCTGGGGCGATCCGGCAGTGGCAGAGGCTCGTGCGATCGGTGCCACCTGCGGCGGCGTCCGGGTCTGGTCGCTCTACGTTCCCAACGGCCGCAAGGTCGATGACCCGCACTACGTCTACAAGCTGGAGTGGCTCGCCCGGCTGCGCGACGCCGCGCGCTCGATGACCGGTGACGTCGCGCTGGTCGGCGACTGGAACATCGCTCCGCAGGACGACGACGTCTTCGACATCGCACAGTTCGCGAAGAGCACCCACGTCACGCCACGGGAGCGGGCTGCCTTCGCTGGCTTCCTCCAAGACGGGTACGTCGATGTCGTACGCCCGCACACCCCGGGGCCTGAGAACTACACCTACTGGGACTACTACCGGCAGAGATTCGAGCGCAACCGCGGGATGCGGATCGACTTCGTGCTCGGGTCGCCGTCGCTCGCTGCCCGGACCACGCACGCCTTCGTCGACCGCGACGAGCGGGCCGGCAAGGGGGCCAGCGACCACGCGCCGGTCGTGGTGGAGATCGTCTGAGACGGCTCACCTGCGTGTGCTGGCAGCCGCTCGCGCGCGGTGCGCATCACCGG
>JBDSBU010000229.1:0-8761 GCA_039921445.1 Marmoricola sp.
TCCGGAGTCGTGGCGGAGCACAACGCCGTCCGCAATGCGGTTGGGCTCTTCGACGTGAGTCATCTCGGCAAGGTGATGGTGTGCGGCGAAGGTGCCGTGCAGTTCCTCAACGCCTGCCTGAGCAACAACCTGCGGCGGATCACTCGTGGCAAGGCGCAGTACACCCTGGCCTGCGACGCGGAGTCTGGTGGGATCGTCGATGACCTGATCGCCTACTACCGCGACGACCAGCACATCCTGCTGATACCGAACGCGGCCAACGCGGCCGAAGTCGTACGCCGTCTCAAGGACTCGAAGCCCGCAGGTGTGACGATCTCCGACCACCACGAGACCTACGCCGTGCTGGCGGTGCAGGGACCGCAGTCCGACGAGGTGCTGAAGGCCGCAGGATTCCCCTTCGACCACGACTACATGTCGTTCGTCGAGATGCCATTTGAGGGACACAACGTTGTCGTCTGCCGCACCGGCTACACCGGCGAGCGTGGCTATGAGCTGATCGTGCACGAGTCGGTGGCGACCGGCGTGTGGGACGCGTTGACCGTAGCCGGGGACGAGCACGGCCTGGTGGTGTGTGGCCTCGGGGCCAGGGACACCCTGCGCACCGAGATGGGCTATCCGCTGCACGGTCAGGACATCAGTCTCGATGTCACCCCGGTGGAGGCCGGTCTGGGTTGGGCGGTCGGCTGGTCCAAGGCCGAGTTCTGGGGCCGGGTGCCACTCCTGGCCCAGAAGCAGTCCGGACCGAAGGTGCGCCTGCGCGGTCTGGTTGCCGCCGAGCGGGCGATTCCACGTCCGTCGATGACTGTGAAGGTGACCGGAGACATGCCGATTGGCTTCGTCACCTCCGGCACGTTCAGCCCGACCCTGCGCAAGGGGGTCGGTCTGGCCATCATCAACGCCCAGATCCAGGAGGGCACCGAGGTCCTCGTCGACGTGAGGGGACGCCCGGAGATCTTCGTGGTGACCCAGCCGCCCTTCGTCGATCCCGACGTACGCCAGACCTGACCCACCCGCAGCGAGAGGCACCCCTGTGACCAACAGTTCCGAGCCAGCCTTCGGCACGTCCGCACCACGAGGCGACACCCTGCCCTGGTGGTGGCAGCTGCTCGACGCCGAGGGGCGAGTGATCTCAGCCGAGAGCCGCAACGAGTTCCCCACCCGTAGCGACGCCGAGAGCTGGCTGGGTGAGGCCTATCCCGACCTCGCCGAGGACGGGATCTCCGCGGTGACCCTCTTCGAAGGAGAGCGCGAGGTCTACGGCCCAATGTCGCTCGAGGCCGGCTGAGCCAGCCCGCTCGATCGATCAGCGCGGAGCGCCGCCGACCTTTACCTTGGGTTTGGGCATCCGCAGCCACCGGAGCTGGAGCACCCGGGTGATCGCGTAGAAGGTCACGCCCTTGAGGCTCTCGTCGGGGAACTTCGCCCGCAGTGCCTTCTTCAGTCGGAAGATCAGCCAGATCGTGTCCACCGCGACCAGCAGGATGGTGGTGGTCCAGAGCGCGTTGCTGAACCTCATCAGCTGGGCGTTGCCGGAGTACTGCAGCACCATGATCACCACGAGCAGCGGCAGTAGGAACTCCGCGATCGAGACCCTGGAGTCGATGAAGTTGCGCGTGAACCCTCTGACCGCACCCTTGTCGCGCGCAGGCAGGAATCGCTCGTCTCCCGATCGCATTCCCTTGCGCATCTGTGCGTTGCTCTCGGTGCGTCGCTGACGCAACAGCTTCTGCGCGGCCTTCTTGTCCATGCCCGCCTTCGCACGCTCGCGGGTCGCGGCCTCGGCCTCGCGGCGGCTCGGCGTGGGACGACCCTTGGCTCCGGGTCCCTTCGGTTCGCCGTCGACGGGGAGGTTCTTGGACGAGGCGGACTGGTCAGACGTACGGCGGAACACGGGGCCTACTTCTCGCGGTCGGGGAGGGAACAGGTCGAGCGCTCAGCGTACCCGCCGACTAGCGGAGGCCGGGGTGGCCGCCAGGTCGATCGGCTGGGATCTGGCGGGTAGGTTGAGGTCTATGAGCATGATGAAACGGATCAGCATGATCTTCCGGGCGAAGGCCAACAAGGCGCTGGACAAGGCCGAGGACCCTCGCGAGACCCTCGACTACAGCTATCAACGCCAGGTCGAGATGTTGACCAAGGTGCGCCGCGGTGTTGCCGATGTGGCCACGAGCCGCAAGCGGATCGAGCTTCAGGCCAACGGTCTCAAGACCCAGTCGGACAAGCTCACCGAGCAGGCGCAGAAGGCGCTTTCGATGGGTCGCGAAGACCTCGCCCGCGAGGCACTCACGCGAAAGTCTGGCCTCACGGGTCAGATCTCCGACCTTGAGGCCCAGCACGCGCAGCTTCAGGGCGAGGAGGAGAAGCTGACCCTCGCCGCACAGCGGTTGCAGGCCAAGGTCGAGTCCTTCCGCACCCGTAAGGAGACCATCAAGGCCACCTACACCGCTGCAGAGGCGCAGACCCGGATCAACGAGGCGTTCTCCGGGATCTCCGAGGAGATGGGCGACGTCGGCATGGCAGTCCAGCGGGCCGAGGACAAGACCCACCAGATGCAGGCCCGCGCGGGTGCCATCGACGAGCTGATCGCCTCCGGCGCCCTCGACGACGCCAGCTCGATCAATCGTGGCGACGACATCAGTCGTGAGCTGGAGGCGATGTCCTCACAGTCCGACGTGGAAGCCGAGCTGGCCGCCCTGAAGGGATCCTCCCCTGAGGCGCTCGGCACACCTGTCCAGCCGGAGGCTCAGCTCGAGGAGTCGACCATCGAAGGAGAGCAGCAGTCATGATCGTGCGCATCATGGGCGAGGGCCAGCTCGAGCTCGCTGATAACCAGCTGGACGAGCTGAACAAGCTCGACGCCGAGGTCGAATCGGCTGTGGAGACGGGCGATGAGCGCGCGTTTTCGGCGACGCTCACCGCGCTGTTGGAGACCGTACGCCGGCTCGGCGACCCGCTCTCCGAGGACTCCCTGCAGGACTCCGACCTGATCCTGCCGCACTCCGACGCCACGATCGACGAGGTCCGTCACCTGCTCGAGGGTGACGGGCTGATCCCCGGCTGACACGGGGACGACCACCATGGCTCGAACCCGTTTCGTTCCTGACACCCAGCTCACCGTGAGGATGACCGCGGTGCTGTTCCTGCTCGGCGGCCTCTTCGTCGCGCTCGTGGTCGCGCTGATGTATGCCTTCCCCAAGTACGCGGTGCTGATCGGCCTGGGCGGCATCGGGGTCGCAGTCTTCCAGTGGTGGAACTCCGACAAGGCAGCCCTGCGCGCCATGCGTGCCCGCGTGGTCACTGCCGAGGAGGCTCCAGAGCTGCACGGCATGATCGACCGGCTGTGCGCAATGGCCGACATGCCCAAGCCACGGGTCGCCATCGCCGACACCGACCTGCCCAATGCGTTCGCGACCGGCCGCTCACCCAGCCACTCCGCGGTCTGCGTGACGACCGGCATTCTGCGCGCCCTGACCGCCGAGGAGCTCGAGGGCGTGCTTGCCCACGAGCTCTCCCACGTCGCGCACCGCGACGTCCTGGTGATGACGGTGGCCTCGTCGGCGGGCATCGTCGCGGGAATGCTCACCCGCGGGGCACAGTTCGGCGCCATGGGCATGGGCCGGTCCCGGAGCAGCAACAACAACAACGGCGGCGGTGCCCTGGGCCTCGTGGCCGTGCTGGCCGTCAGTCTGGTCGTCTACGCGATCAGCTTCCTGCTGCTGCGGCTCCTCTCTCGCTATCGCGAGCTCGCTGCCGATCGAGCTGGCTCCTACCTGACCCAGAAGCCGTCGGCCCTGGCTTCCGCGCTGACCAAGATCAGTGGGCAGATGAACGCGGTTCCCGAGCGTGACCTGCGTGCCGCGCAGCCGATGAATGCCTTCTTCATCGCACCGGCGGTTCGAGGACTCACGCTGAGCACCCTGACCGCGACCCACCCGCCGCTCGAGCAACGCCTCGACCAGCTGGCCAAGATCGCGACCAGCCTCGGTCAGAGCCAGTAGGCGCAGCATGGGTCTGTGGGACGTGCTCAGGGGACAGTCGCGTCCCCGACCCGCGCAATTGGACCAGCTCTTCGCCGTACCCTCCGCGGCGTTGACCCTCGAGGCGGCTCTCGGCGTGCGCCCGACCGGGGTCGGGTCGGTGTGCTTCCGTGCTGCCCAAGGGCCGGCCTCGGGGCTTGCCCAGGACGAGGCGAGGGCCCTGGTGGCCGTCGATGACGGATTGTCGACCAGGACCCGGGTCGACGAGTTCGGCTACACCTGGCTGAGCGTGGAGACCGACCCGCCTGACCCGGGGGCCTTGGTCACCCACCTGCACGCCGTCAACTCCGCGCTGGAGCTGGAGGGCTTCGGGCCAGGACTGCTGTGTTCAACGGTGACCTTCGTGGACCAGGAAGCCAGGCCGTGCTTCTTGGTGTATTTGTATAAGCAAGGCACCTTCTACCCGTTCTGCCCGACTGGTCCAACAAGTCGCGACGGTATCCGTGAGCGTCAGATCCGCGATGCCATCGGTGCCGACCTGCATGTAGAGCCGGACACGGCGCGCTGGATGCCGATCTGGGATGCGGACGGTTGAGGATCGATCGACAGCCTGACTTCTTGGCCGACTTCCCGCTCGACATGACAGAGGGACCGATGGATACACAGCTGCGGGACCTGGAGCGCGACGCCGAGGTCAGGCGTTACCAGGTGGCTGGGCTCGCCCAGACCGAGCTCGACGACCTCGCCCAGATGGCCGCTCACCTGTGCGCGATGCCGGTGGCGCTGATCAACCTGATCCAGGGCAAGAGCCAGATCACGATTGCTGCCGCGGGCGCGGACGCGGAGATGTGCGCTCGCGAGGACTCGATGTGCAACTCGATCCTCTACGACCCCGAGCCGGTTGTGGTTCCGGACGCCTCCAAGGATCCGCGCTGGGTCGGCAACCCCTTCGTCGACGGCACCCTGGAGAGTTACCGGTTCTACTGCGCTCACCAGCTGGTGACGCCCCGCGGTGTCGTGATCGGGACCCTGTGCGTCTTCGACCACGTGCCCCGCGAGCTCAATGCGGAGGCCGACCTCCACCTCGAGCTGATCGGACGCCGAGTGATCGACCTGCTCGAGCTGCGCCTGCGGACTCACGAGCTCGAGGAGTCGGTGACCGAGCTGACGGGAGCGCGTGACGAGCTGCGCCGTTCCAACGAGCTGCTTGGCACGTTTGCCGGCCAGGTGGCCCATGATCTGCGCGGTCCGCTGACCTCGGTCGGGCTCTCCCTCGGAATGTTGCAGCATGAGCTCGAGGACCTCGGCGTGGACCAGGACTGGCTGATCCAGCGTGCGCTTGCGAGCACGACCCGGATGGACTCCCTGATTGCTGACATGTTGTCCTACGCCGCCGTCGGCGGGCAGCCGGAGCTCAAGCAGGTCGATCTGCAGTCTGAGCTTCGCGACATTCTCGACGATCTGCATGGCGCCCTTTCCGGCGTCGAGGTGGTCGCACTAGACCTCCCGGTCGTGCTGGGCGACCCTACCCAGTGGCGGATGGTCCTTCAGAATCTGATCAGCAATGCCCTGAAGTTCACGCAGTCCGGGGAGTCACCATTGATCCGGGTCAGTGTCGAGGTCACGAGCACGGGATGGACGCTCGAGGTGTGCGACAACGGTCCAGGGGTTCCGATCGCCGACCGCGAGCGCGTCTTCGCTCCGATGACCCAAGGCGATCCTCGCGTCGACGGCATCGGTCTTGGGCTGGCTACGTGCCGGCGGATCGTGGAGGCACACGCAGGCACGATCCGGATGGACAGTGCCCCCGAGGGTGGAGCCCGCGTCGTGATCGAGGTCCCGCTCGGGCCCCGACTCGATGAGGCGTCCTCAGTCTCGGTGTGACTTGCCGGGCAGGTCGAGCATCCGCTGCAGTGCCACCTTGGCCCAGCGTTCGGTCTCCGGGTCGACCTCGATCACGTTGACGACGTGGCCCTCGACCAGTGACTCCAGGGCCCAGACCAGGTGCGGCAGGTCGATCCGGTTCATCGTCGAGCAGTAGCAGACCGTGCGGTCGAGAAAGACGATGTTCTTGTCAGGGTGGGCGTCGGCCAGGCGCTTGACGAGGTTGAGCTCGGTGCCGATCGCCCAGGAGGAGCCAGGGGGAGCGGCCTCGATCGTCTTGATGATGAACTCCGTCGAGCCGACCAGGTCGGCCTTGAGGACCACCTCGTGGCGGCACTCGGGGTGCACCAGGATGTTGATTCCCGGGATCTTGGCGCGCAGTGCATCGACCACCTCAGGGGCGAACCGGCCGTGCACGGAGCAGTGCCCCTTCCACAAGATGATCCGGGCGCGTTGCAGCTCCTCGGCGCTGAGACCACCGCCGGGAAGAAGCGGGTTCCACACGACGCAGTCCTCGAGGGCGAAGCCCAGCTCCAGGACCGCGGTGTTGCGCCCGAGGTGCTGGTCGGGCAGGAACAGGACCTTGGTCTCGGGACCCTTCTGCTCATAGGCCCACTCCAGGGCCGCCCGCGCGTTGGTCGAGGTGCACACCGCGCCGTCATGCTGGCCACAGAACGCCTTGATGTCCGCTGAGGAGTTCATGTAGGTCACCGGGACCACGAGGTCGGCGAGTCCGGCGTCGGTCAGGGCGTCCCAGGTGTCCTCCACCTGCGCCAGCCGGGCCATGTCGGCCATCGAGCAACCGGCAGCGAGGTCGGGCAGTACGACCTTCTGCTCGGGGCCGGTGAGGATGTCGGCAGACTCCGCCATGAAGTGCACGCCGCAGAACACGATGTACTCCGCCTCGGGGCGTGCGGCCGCGTCACGCGCCAGCTTGAAGGAGTCCCCGGTGACGTCGGCGAACTCGATCACCTCGTCGCGCTGGTAGTGGTGGCCCAGGATGAAGACCTTCTCGCCGAGCCTCGCCTTGGCCGCGCGGGCACGGGCCACGAGATCGGGGTCGGAGGCGGCGGGAAGATCGCCGGGGCACTCCACGCCACGCTCGGAGGAGCGGTCGGTGCCCAGTCCGAGCGGAAGCAGCGGCAGGTCGACAGTCGTCATGTGAGAAGTCTGTCACGCAGCACGACGCGACAGCTCACGAGGAACGAGGTGGAGCATGCCGAGCGGGATCGCGATGACTGGGACGGGGGACTGGGGACTGGGGCGCGTGGACGTTGCGTACCGTGGCGCCATGCGTGTCCTCTTCGCCCCCGACAAGTTCGCCGGCACCCTCAGCGCGGTGCAGGCGGCGGCGGCGATGGCCGCTGGCTGGGCCAGACGAGCCCCAGGCGACGAGCTCGAGCAGGTGCCGATGTCCGACGGCGGGCCTGGCTTCGTCGACGTGCTGCACGCTGCCCTGGGCGGCGAGCTGATCGCGGTCACGGTGCCGGACCCCTACGGTTCACCAGTCCCTGCAGCTGTTCTGCGGGTCGGCGACACGGCGTACGTCGAGAGTGCGCAGGCGGTCGGGCTACACCTGACACCGCCGGAGAAGCGGTCGCCTGAGACGGCCACCACGACCGGGCTCGGTCTGGTCCTGGCGGAGGCGCTGGAGGGCGGGGCGCGCAGGATCGTCGTCGGGCTCGGCGGGTCGGCGACCAACGACGGCGGAGCCGGCTTGCTGGCGGCGCTCGGAGCCACGGCTGTCGGCGGCGCCCTCGACGCCGGACCGCAAGGGTTGGCGAAGGTCGAGTCGGTCGACCTCGAGGTGGTGCGCGAACGTCTCGCAGGCGTCGAGCTGGTGGCTGCGAGCGACGTGGACAACCCGCTGCTCGGGATCAACGGTGCCACCAAGATCTACGGTCCCCAGAAGGGAGTGTTGGAGGCACGGCTGGTCACCGTTGACGGGTGGCTGCAGCACTTCGCCGAGCGCACGGACCGCAAGCTCGCCACGCAGAAGGGCGCAGGTGCCGCAGGGGGTCTCGGCTTCGCGTTGATGCTGCTGGGAGGAACCCGCGAGTCTGGGGTGGCGCTCGTTGCCGGTGCCGTCGGTCTGCCTGAGCGGATGCGCCGGGCCGACCTCGTCGTCACCGGTGAGGGTGCCTTCGACTTCTCCTCCCGTTCGGGCAAGGTGCCGTACGGCGTGGCTGGAGTGGCTGCAGAGCATCTGGTGCCATGCATCGCCCTGGCAGGGCAGGTGCTCGTGGGCTCACGGGAGATGCGCGCACTGGGGGTGGAGTCGGCCTACTCCATGGTCGAGCTGCTCGGCGAGGAGCGCTCGTTCGGGGCCCCGGCAGAGGCGCTGGCCGACCTTGCGGAACGCACTGCGCGGTCTTGGTCGCACTGAAGGAATATCCGTTCGTGTGCGACCATTGGACTCATTAGAACCCGCTCGCCCCAAGGCGGCGGTGGAAGCATCGCGACACACACCCTTTACCTCTGGAGAGACCTATGACCGAGCAGGTCGACACCACACAGGACATCCGCACCGACGGCATCAACCTCAGCGACGCTGCAGCGCTGAAGGTCAAGAGCCTGCTGGAGCAGGAAGGTCGCGACGACCTCCAGCTCCGCATCGCCGTCCAGCCCGGCGGCTGCTCAGGCCTCCGCTACCAGCTGTTCTTCGACGAGCGCAACCTCGACGGTGACCTCGTCACCGACTTCGACGGCGTCGGCGTCGTCGTGGACCGGATGAGCGTGCCCTATCTCAACGGCGCGACCATCGACTTCCTGGACACGATCGAGAAGCAGGGCTTCACGATCGACAACCCCAACGCCGGTGGCTCCTGCGCGTGCGGTGACTCCTTCCACTGAGATCCCGGCCGGGCGACCGGCACAAGGATCAGAACGCAGCCGTCCGC
>JBDSBU010000230.1:0-7269 GCA_039921445.1 Marmoricola sp.
CAAGGCGGCGCCCTGGCCCTGGTTGACGACGTGTCTGAGCACGGTGGCCCCCGCGGCCAGAGCGATCGCGGCGGAGTCGTCACTTGAGCCGTCGTCGACACACAAGACGTGCTCGAAGGTCGAGAGCAGGTCCGAGACGGTGGTGGCCACCGTCGTGGCCTCGTTGTAGACCGGGACCACGACCCATACGTCGTTCAGCGACACCGGTGTCTCCCTCGCGCGTTGTGCGGCTAGGGACCCACCGTTTCCTATTTCACCGGCCGATGTGGGTGATCTCGATGAGATTTGTCTGTTTTGCTATATAAACGGGCCGTTCGGGGTCCAGCACTAGTCCGAAATGACTAGTGTCTCAATCGAGCCCGAGGGAGAACGCCGACTCCAGGTCGTGCTGGGAGTAGGTCCGAAAGGCGATGTGCGTCTCGGTGGCCTCCACGCCGGGGACCTTGTTCAGCTGGTCGGCGACAACTCGGGCGACGTCCTCGTGGTCACTGACCCGGACCAGGGCGATCAGGTCGATCTGACCGGTGACGCTGTACACCTCGCTGACACCCTCGATGGCGGCGATGGCCTCCGCGACCTCGGGGATGCGGGCGACGTCGGCCTTGACGAACACGATGGCGGTGATCATGTGAGCAAGTTACCGCGCCACGCCGGCTCAGGTCCTGGAGCCGGTCACGGCACGCCGCTCGTCGAAGGGCACCAGCGCCTCGCGGGACTGCTCCACCGCGTCGTGAAGCGCGAGGTGTCGGGTGGCACCGCGAATCGGGTGGGCCCAGACGCCGTCCACGTGCACCAGACGAACGCCCGGCTGCTCGAGCCAACGCAGGATCTTCTCGGACTCCTCCGCACTGGCCGCCGGCGTGGGCCCGGGGCCGGTGGCCACGGTCTCGGCCGACGCTCGCAGCTGGGTGACCCAGGTGCCGGCGTGGGCATCGGTCGGGATGACGCCCGCGGCTGCGAGCCGTCCGTGGCGGACCACGTGCACGGCCCACCTGTGGTCGTCCTCCTTTCGGGCCGCCACCAGCTCGGGGACTGAGGAGAGCGCGCCCAGACGCTGCGTGCGCGAGGCAGCCCGGACGAAGGCGGCGAGCCGGCTTCGGTGCAGCGCGGCGTCCTCGAACCTCTCCTCGAGCGCGAGCACGGCCATCCGGCGGGTGAGCTGCTCCACCACCTCATCGGCCCTGCGTAGGAGGTTCTCCCGCACCTCGGCGACCAGCTCGGCGTAGGCGTCCATCGAGACGCTCGCGTCGCACGGGGACAGGCACCGCTCCATGGCTGCCAGCACGCAGGGAGATCTGTCGGGCACGATCGGGAACCGGCCACTGCACTGCCGGATCGGGAAGGTCTCGTGCAGTGCGGCCAAGGCCTTCTCAGCGGTGCGTCTGGAGGAGAACGGTCCGAGGTAGTCCGCCCCGTCGTCGCTGACCTTTCGCACCAGGGAGAGGCGTGGCCACGGCTCCACCGTCAGCTTGAGCCACTGCACCTTCTCCGGGTGGCGGCTGCGCCGGTTGTAGCGGGGCTTGTGGGCCGCGATCAGACGCAGCTCGCGGACCTGCGCCTCGAGCGGGGTGGCGCAGACGATTCCTGTCACTGACTCAGCGAGGTTGACCATCTGTCCCATCCGCGAACGGCTTTCCGAGGCGGTGAAGTAGTTGCGGACGCGCGAGCGCAGGTCGCGCGAGGTGCCTACGTAGAGGACGCGCTGCTGGGTGTCGCGGAACAGGTAGACGCCCGGTGCGTGGGGGAGGTGCTCGGCGAGGTGGCGCTTGCGTCGCACGGCGGGGCTGACCCGGGAGGAGAAGGTCTGAAGCTCCTCGAGGGTGTGCACTCCCAGACCTCCCAGCCGCTCCATCAGTCCGTGGAGCACATCGACCGTGGCGCGGGCATCGGCGAGTGCCCGGTGGTTGGGAGTGGTGGTCGACCCGAACGCCAGTGCGAGCGAGCTCAGCTTGCAGTTGGGTGCATCGTCGCGGGTGATCACGCGCCGCGCCAGCTTGGCGGTGTCGAGCACCTCGAACCGGGGCCAGGGGCGGCCCTGCTGCTCGGCGTAGTGCTTGAGGAAGCCGACGTCGAAGGGGGCGTTGTGCGCCACCAGCACGCAGCCGGTTGCGAACTCGAGGAAGGCCGGCAGTGCGGAGTCGATCGATGGCGATCCCGCGACCATGGTGTTGGTGATCCCGGTGAGCACCGCGATGAACGCCGGGATCTCGGTGTGCGGGTTGACCAGTGTCTGGAACTCGCCGAGCACCTCACCGCCGCGCACCTTGACCGCGCCGATCTCGGTGATCCGCGACCCGGCCTTGGCCGAGCCTCCGGTGGTCTCGAGGTCGACCACGCAGAACGTGATGTCACGCAAGGGACGCCCCAGCTCGTCGAAGCTCATCTGCGTGGCCCACCTGCTCATGGGTCTGACGCTAGGCACCAGCACCGACAGAAGCCGGTAGGGCCCGCCGTACGACGGGAGTTGTCGGTGCTGCCTGCTGGAGTGCTCACGCCGGCCCTTCCCCGTCGGCACCGTCAGAGAAGGAGACCGAGATGAGCGTTCGCATCGACTGCGACAGCTGTGTGGTCCGTGGACTGTCCTGCCACGACTGTGTGGTGACCGTCCTGTTGGGTCCACCCCCCGAGTTCGGCTTCGACACCGAGGAGGAGCACGCGCTCGCGGTGCTGGCCGACTCCGGCCTGGTGCCCCCGCTGCGGATGGTGACTGCCCTCGCTGGTCCGCAGGTGGAGTCGGCGTGAGGGTGTGCCTGATGTGACAGCTGAGATCAGTGGGTCGGACGTGGTGTGGAACACATGCGAGGTGGACCACTCGTGCTTTGTCTCCCGCGGACATTGACCTTAGGGTTGGCCCTTGGCCACTGGATCAGCGAACCGTCCGGGTTCACTCAGTGGTCGCGCCGAGTCTCGATCAGCTCCACATCGGAGCGCGTGAGAGAGCCGGGGACCCAAGTTCCTGGGGTGAATCCGGCAGCAGCGGTCACGAAGGTGATCGGCTGGTGCCAGTAGGGCGTCTTTGGGCCCGAACCCGTCAGCTCACCTGGTAGGCGTTGAGACAAAGAGGAGACCGACCGCTGTTGCTTCACGGCCGGAAACACAGTTTTGCTCGCCCTGGTGCAGTCCTCGCCACGTTGTTGACCACCGTGATGTTGGCGCTCACGTTCGCCACTCCCGCCTCGGCAGAGCCGAGCCAGAAGGACATCGATCGGGCGCAGGAGACGGCTGACCGCCTCTTCCACGAGGCCGAGATCGCCTCCGAGCGGTACAACGACGCGCGCGCAGCCCTCGACGACACTCAGT
This sequence comes from Marmoricola sp., assembly GCA_039921445.1. Taxonomy (GTDB): domain Bacteria; phylum Actinomycetota; class Actinomycetes; order Propionibacteriales; family Nocardioidaceae; genus Marmoricola. The sequence goes on from JBDSBU010000230.1 coordinate 3,301, forward strand.
TGAGGGTCAAGTCCCTCAACGCAGACCTGAGCCGCCAGCAGGGCAAGGTCGACGCGATGCGCTCCCAGGTGGCCACCCTCGTGGTGGGTCAGTTCCAGTCCGACGCGCTCTCGACCGCCTCGCAGGTCGTGCTCTCCGACGACCCGGACGCGTTCCTGGACAACCTGAGCGCCGTCACCTCCTACAACACCCAGCGTGGCCAGGTGATGGACACCTTCGGCACCGAGGTTCAGCGGCTGACGCTGCGCAAGAACGCGGTGCGCGAGGAGATGAAGACGATCGCCGCGCTCGAGCAGCGATCGGCGAAGGAGAAGGCCACCCTGGACGCCAAGGCTGCCGAAGCCAAGGACGTCCTCTCCGGTCTCAAGGCCGAGGCCCGTACGGCCATGATGTCCGGCACCTGGAAGGGTCCGATCCCGGACGCCAGTGGTCGCGCCGCCGTGGCCCTGCGTTACGCCATGAACCAAGTGGGCAAGTCCTACGTCTACGGTGCCGCCGGCCCCAGCGCCTTCGACTGCTCGGGCCTGACCATGATGGCCTGGGCGCAGGCTGGCGTCGGGCTCCCACACAGCTCGGCGGCGCAGTACAGTTCGGGCCCGCACGTTCCCGAGAGTCAGTTGCAGCCGGGTGACCTGGTCTTCTACTACAGCCCGATCAGCCATGTCGGCATGTACATCGGCAATGGCCAGATCGTGCACGCAGCCAACCCCGGCGCCGGCGTCACCACAGGCTCGTTGCACTCGATGCCGTACGTCGGTGCGGTCCGACCCGGCTGATAGTCCTGACGAGGCCGTCCATCCCGTTGGGGTGGGCGGCTCCGTGCTCGTCCCGCTACCCGCACGAGCACTGCTCCTGATCCTTGCCCTGCTCCTGGCGGGAAGTGCCTGCTCGCAGGACGTGAGGATCCAACCACCGCGACCGACCGCCTCGACCGCGGCCAGGGGCGCGCTGGCGCAGGATGCCCTGGACGCACTCGAGCGATCGATCGGCTCAGGAGATCGCCAGGACGCGGAGTCGCTGGCGGCTCCCGGATCGGCCGCGCAGTTGGGTTCGGTGCTCACCAACGCGACCGCCCTCGGCATCACCGACCTCGACCTGCGCTACGTCGACGAGGGGCCGCCGCTGAGTGAGGCCGAGCAGGCCTCGTTCGGCGTAGGCGCCTGGAGTGGCACGGTCGACCTCACCTACGGCTACCGGGGCTTCGACAAGAATCCCGCCCGGGTGGAGACCGACCTGGTCTTCGTGCCGCAGGGGGATGGGGTCCGGCTCGGACCGTTCGGTGGGGGCAACGACGTCCGTACGCCGTTGTGGCTGGTCGACGAGCTGGCCGTCGTACGCACTGCACGAACGCTGGTGGCAGTCGCTGGTGGGACTGCAGGACGCTACCCCGGTCTCGTGGCCGAGGCGGTGCGTGAGGTGCAGCGAGTGCTCGGGTCCTGGCGCGGCAAGCTCGTGGTGGAGGTGCCCGAATCAGGGGCTCAGCTCGATGCGGCGTTGCAGGCGACCCCGGGCCAGTACGCCAACATCGCGGCGGTCACGACCACCGCGGACGGTGCCCTGGACCCAGCGGCGCCGGTGCGGATCCTGGTGAACCCCACGGTGTTCGGCAAGCTGCGTCCCCGAGGTGCCCAGGTCGTGATGACTCACGAGGCCACGCATGCCGCCCTCGCAGCACCCTTCGCGACCATGCCGACGTGGCTGCTGGAGGGGTTCGCCGACTACGTCGCCCTTGACCGGGCTGGTGTGCCGGTCTCGTTGGCGGCGGGACAGATCCTGCGAAAGGTCCGCAAGGAGGGTCTGCCGGACGGACTTCCGACCAGCGAGGACCTTTCGCCTACTGCCAACGGTCTCGGTGCGACCTACGAGGAGGCTTGGCTGGCGTGCCGGTTCCTGGCCGAGAAGTACGGCGCTGCCAAGATCTTGGCGTTCTACCGCGCGGTCGACTCCGGGGCCTCCGCGTCGGAGGCGTTCAAGTCGGTGCTCGACACCACCGAGGGACGCTTCGTCGCCGACTGGAGACGAGACGTCGCGCGTCTTGCCGGCGTGGCAGGCTGAGGGAGTGAGCGATGAACCCGGGCCCAGCCGGAAGTTGTGCTGGACCCTGGTGGGGGCAGGTGCACTGCTGCTCCTGGTCGGCGCCACACTTGTCCCCTGGTCGTGGGTGCCGGGCGGGTCACTGGCGCCGGTGCGCGACACCGATGCCTTTGCTGCCGACAAGCTGAGTCGGGCTGAGACCTACTCCTCCCTGCAGCGACACCTGGGCTGGATCAGCCTTGCGGTGTCGCTCGCGGTTGGCCTGGTCCTGGGTCTGACCCCGATCGGAGCCCGGATCGGCTGTCGGGTGCCCGGGCCGTGGTGGTGGCGAATGATCGGGCTGGTGCTGCTTGTCCTGGTCGTGGGTGCGGCGGCCACGCTGCCACTCGACCTGACGGCTCGCCAGCATGCTCTCGACTACGGGATCACCGAGCAGTCGTTCGCGGGCTGGTCACGAGACCGTCTGGTCTCGCTCGGGGTGAGCTGGGCTTTCACCACCGGGACCGTGCTCCTGGTGGTCGGCCCAGCAAGGCGGTGGCCGAGGCGGTGGCCGCTGGTCACTGCCGTGGCGGGCGCTGTGCTGACTCTCGCTGGGTCCTATGCCTACCCGGTGCTGGTCGAGCCGCTGTTCAACTCCTTCACGCCATTGGCCCAGGGCTCCCTGCGCACCGAGATCCTCAAGATCGCGGCCGACGAGAAGGTTCCGCTCGACGACGTGCTGGTCGCTGACGCGTCTCGGCGTACGACGACCCTGAACGCCTATGTGTCCGGCTTCGGGTCCACTCGTCGGGTGGTGCTCTACGACAACCTGGTCAAGGACTCGCCGCGCCGCGAGACGCTGGTCGTGGTGGCGCACGAGCTGGGACACGCCAAGAACCACGACGTGATGCTCGGCACCGGCATGGCAGCAGCCGGTGTGGTGCTCGCGAGCGGTCTGCTGGGACTCGTACTCTCCCGTCGAAGACTGCTGCAGATGGCGGGAGTCCCTGGGCCGCAGGCTCCCGAGGTCGCCGCTCTGCTGATGGTCCTGGTCACGCTGGCAGCGTTGTTGGCCAGCCCCGTGGAGAACACGATCAGCCGCGCGATCGAGGCTCGGGCGGACCGGGTGTCGCTGGCAGCCACCGGAGACTGCGTCGGCTTCGAGAGGCTGCAGGTGGCGCTGGCGAGCAGGTCGCTCGCCGACCCGTCCCCACCAGCGCTGAGCCAGTTCTGGTTCGGGTCTCACCCCAGCGCCATACAGCGCCTCGGACTGGCCCAGGCCCTGTGCCGCTGACCCCTTACGAGCCAGCTGCCCCTGAAAGCAGGCAGCGCGGTATTCGTGTCGCTGTGCACTCCGCAAGCGGGGCGAACAGCAGCACGAGCACCGCGCACCAAGCGGACGGAGCCGACGAGTGGGCGGTGTTAGCCGCACGAAGCGGTGCTGGAGCCGCCGCTGCTCATGACGCCGCAAGTCTTGGAGAAGCTGTCCTTGATGACGCCACCGAATACGAAGACGACGGCGACGATGAGCGCGGCGATGCCGGCGACCAACAAGCCGTACTCGACGGCGGAGGCGCCGTTCTCGTCGCGACGGCTGGTGATGTTGCGCATGAACTCGAGCATGAGATGTCCCTCTCGGTGATGGCGTGGTGCCCGGTCCGCGGACCGAGCTGATCAGTAGTCGGCGAGGTGTCGCGAGACACCACGTGGTTCAGCCAGAGCGATGACGCGTGTCCCTCCCCAAAGGGCCACGGTCAGCACTGGCTGAGGATCTGACAGCGGCTGAGGTCTCGGCCGCTGCCAGTCCAGAAGCAGGTAGGCCCGCTCAGCCGCAGGAGGCGGTGCTGGAGCCGCCGCTGCTCAGGGCGCCGCAGGTCTTGGAGAAGCTGTTCTTGATGACGCCACCGAAGACGAAGACGACGGCGACGATGAGCGCGGCGATGCCGGCGACCAACA
>JBDSBU010000231.1:0-7113 GCA_039921445.1 Marmoricola sp.
CTGCAGGACCTCCCTGGGATCTGGAGCACCCCAGCACCACAATCCATTTCGCCTTCCCGCTCGGCCGTCGGCACCACTGCTCCACAGGCAGCCGCCTTGCCGTGGCGACAGGGCGGCGTGGCCGGTATCCCTGATCCATGCCAAGACTGATCGACTACGGGGCCCGGTTCGAGCTCGCGCGCGAAGCGGTGCTTGCCGTCACGTTGCGAGATGGTGCCGCGGCCGTGAACATGCAAACCGTCTCCCGGGAGCTGGGCGTCTCGGTCGCCACCGTGCGCCGGTTCGTCTCGAATGCTCAAGGTCTGCCTCAACTGGGTCTTGGGTTCATCGAGCGGCGTCGCATGGTCCGTCGCTTCACCGGCGGCGGGGTCGCTGCGCTTCGCGACCCGCCACTGCAGCGCCTGATGGCAGCGGTCCGGCTCGAGCTTCCTCTGACCGAGGGGCAGCTAGCGCAGGATCGCGCCTGGGAGGCACTGGTGGCGGCAAACTCCGGCCCGACCATCGACAAGTTCGTCGAGGACCAGCAGGCCGAGTGGCAGCACCTCGCAGGGGCCGTGATCGTGGCGTTGGGGGTCCCCGAAGCGCAGCGGCCACTCGAGGTGGCCACGCTGATCGCTCTGATGAACGGCCTCCTCGTCCAGCTGGTGAGCGCCGAGATCACCCCAGGAATCGCGATCGCCGTGATCGATCCCCACCTGTTCGATCTGGCCGCGCACAGGTCCGACGGGGTAGCCTGAAGTTAACGATCGTTAACCACCCTTTTTGCAGACGCGAACGCGAGCGTCGACCAGAGGAGTTCCTTGATGGGCATGCCCGCACAGACGACCGAGGACCACGGCATGCAGGCACTGGTGGAAGAGCTCCGTGAGCGCACGGCCCGAGTCTGGCAGGGCGGCTCGCAGGCGGCTCGCACCAAGCACACCGACCGCGGCAAGATGCTCGCGCGCGATCGCGTCGATGCGCTGCTGGATCCCGGGAGCCCGTTCCTGGAGCTCAGTCCGCTGGCTGCCTACGGGATGTACGACCACGCCAAGGACGGACAGCACGATGACTTCGCCGTGCCCAGCGCGAGCGTGATCACCGGCATCGGGCGCGTCGAGGGGCGTGAGTGCGTGATCGTGGCCAACGACGCCACCGTCAAGGGCGGCACCTACTACCCGATCACGGTCAAGAAGCACCTGCGGGCGCAGGAGGTGGCTCGGGCGAACAAGCTGCCGTGCATCTACCTCGTCGACTCCGGCGGTGCGTTCCTGCCGATGCAGGACGACGTCTTCCCGGACAAGGAGCACTTCGGCCGGATCTTCTTCAACCAGGCCAACCTCTCGGCCGAGGGGATCCCGCAGATCGCCGCCGTGATGGGTTCGTGCACCGCCGGAGGCGCCTACGTGCCCGCGATGTCGGACGAGACCGTGATCGTCAAGGAGCAGGGCACGATCTTCCTCGGGGGTCCCCCGCTGGTGAAGGCCGCCACCGGTGAGGTCGTCACCGCCGAGGAGCTCGGCGGCGGAGACGTGCACGCCCGCACCTCCGGGGTGGTCGACCACCTCGCCGAGGACGACGCCCACGCACTGGCGATCCTTCGCTCGATCGTGGCGACGCTGCCTGCTCCGGCGAAGGCCGAGGTCGACGAGGTCGAGGAGCCCGTCGCGGACCCTCGAGAGCTCTACTCGGTGGTGCCCGCGGACACCCGGACGCCGTACGACGTCCGTGAGGTGATCACGCGGATCGTCGACGCCAGCCGGTTCCACGAGTTCAAGCAGCTCTATGCCGAGACCCTGGTCTGCGGGTTCGCCAAGATCTGGGGACACCAGGTCGGCATCGTGGCCAACAACGGCATCCTGTTCTCGGAGTCCGCACGCAAGGGGGCGCACTTCATCGAGCTGTGCAACCAGCGCAAGACCCCGATCGTGTTCCTGCAGAACATCACTGGCTTCATGGTCGGCAAGGAGTACGAGAACAACGGGATCGCCCGCGACGGCGCCAAGCTGGTCACAGCCGTGGCGTGCTCGGTGGTGCCGAAGTTCACCGTGGTCATCGGCGGCTCGTTCGGTGCCGGCAACTACGGCATGTGCGGGCGCGCCTACGACCCCCGCTTCTTGTGGATGTGGCCCAACGCGCGGATCTCGGTGATGGGCGGCGAGCAGGCCGCCTCCGTCCTGGCCACCGTCCGCCGCGACGGGATCCAGTCGAAGGGCGGCGAGTGGTCGGCCGAGGACGAGGAGGCCTTCAAGGCGCCCATCCGCGACCAGTACGAGCACCAGGGCTCGCCGTACTACTCCACCGCCCGCCTCTGGGACGACGGCATCATCGACCCCCTCGACACCCGCAGAGTGCTCGGCATGGGGCTCGCCGCTGCAGCGAACGCCCCCATTCCTGCCCCCTCCTACGGCATCTTCAGGATGTGAGCGCGATGATCACCCGACTCCTGATCGCCAACCGCGGCGAGATCGCGTGCCGGATCATCCGAACCGCCCGGGCGATGGGCCTGCACACGATCGCGCTGCACACCGACCTCGATCGTTCGGCGCCGCACGTGCGCGCAGCCGACGAGTCGGTCGCGATCGGCTCCTACCTCGACATCGACGCGGTCGTGGCCGCCGCGAAGTCCAGTGCGGCCGATGCCGTCCACCCCGGCTACGGCTTCCTCTCCGAGCGGTCGGCCTTCGCGCGCGCGGTGGAGGACGCCGGCCTGACCCTGGTCGGCCCAAGCTCGACGGTGATGGACCAGATGGGCCGCAAGGACGCCGCCCGCGAGATCGCGGTCGCGGCGGGCGTCCCCGTCATCCCTGCCTACGACGTCGAGGGGGCACCGGAGTCCTTCGACTACCCCGTCCTGGTCAAGGCTGCTGCGGGCGGCGGCGGCAAGGGCATGCGCGTGGTTCGTTCGGCCGGGGAGTACGCCGAGGCACTGGCTGCCGCGCGACGCGAGGCGCAGGCCTCCTTCGGCGACGACACCATGCTGGTGGAGAAGTACGTCGAGTCGGGGCGCCACATCGAGGTCCAGGTGATCGGTGACGCGCACGGCACCGTGCTGCACCTCTTCGAACGCGACTGCTCCACCCAGCGCCGGCACCAGAAGGTGCTCGAGGAGGCGCCGGCGCCCACCATCACCGCCGAGCAGCGTGAGCAGGTCACCGCTGCCGCGGTCGCGCTCGCCGCGCAGGTCGGCTACGTCAACGCCGGGACGGTGGAGTTCCTGCTCGACAACGCCAGCGCCAAGACGTACTTCCTGGAGATGAACACCCGCCTCCAGGTCGAGCACCCGGTCACCGAGCTCGTCGTCTCGGTGGACGGGGCGCAGCTCGACCTCGTCGAGCTCCAGCTCCTCGTCGCCTCTGGCGAGCCCTTGCCGGTGACCCAGGACCAGGTCACGCTGAGCGGCCACGCCATCGAGGCGCGGGTCTATGCCGAGGACTCCTTCGGCGGCTTCCTCCCCCAGGCCGGCACCGCCACCCATGTCCAGTGGCCCACCGGTGTGCGCGTCGACGAGGCGCTGGAGAGCGGGCAGGTGGTGAGCACGTCCTACGACCCGATGCTGGGCAAGGTGATCGCCTTCGGTCGGGACCGGGAGGAGGCGCGCCGCCGCCTGGTGCAGGCTCTCGGCGAGACCACCATCCTCGGGCTGACCACGAACACCGGCTTCCTGCGGGCCCTGGCAGCGACCGAGGAGTTCCGCGACGCAACGATCGACACCGCCTGGCTCGACACCGTCTCCCACGAGGAGGGCCCGCTGGCGCGGCCGTCCTCGGAGATCCCCCGGGCACTGGCGGCGTGGGCAGCCGCGCCCCGACCCGACGGCGACTCGCCCTTCCGCGCCGACGGCTGGCGGATGAGCGGAGAGAATGCCCCGGTCCGGATCGACCTTGACCCCGTCGTCGTGGTCCGCGCGGACCGGATCGACCAGACCCGCGCGGTCGAGCTCGCCCACCACACCGACGGGTCGGTCTTCGACCTCACCCTCGCGCTCGACGGCGTCGCCGAGCGCGGCCGAGGCCGGGTCGGCCGGCACCGGATCGAGGTGGTGCACCAAGGCCAGCGCTTCGTCTTCGAACGGCCCGACGTCTTCGCCTCGCACGGCCCCACCGCAGGAGAGGGCAGCCTGACCGCGCCGATGCCGGGCACGGTCCTCGCCGTCGACGTCACCGAGGGACAGACTGTGGAGCAGGGTCAGCGACTCGGCGTACTGGAGGCGATGAAGATGGAGCTCGCACTCAAGGCGCCCTTCGATGGCACCGTCACCACGGTAGGCGCCGCGGTCGGCGACCAGGTGGCGCTGGGCCAGATCCTCTTCGTCGTGGAAGGAGCAGACGGTGCTTGACGACGTCTCGAAACCATCCCGCGTCACCATCTATGAGGTCGGCCCCCGGGACGGCCTCCAGAACGAGAGCACGATCGTCCCCCTCGAGGCCAAGGCGGAGTTCGTCGAGCGGCTGCTGGCCGCCGGCCTGCCGATCGTGGAGGCGACCAGCTTCGTGCACCCCAAGTGGGTCCCGCAGCTGGCCGACGCTGCCCAGCTGATGGAGCGATTGAACCAACGACTGGGCGACGCAGCGAAGGGGCTGCCCGTGCTGGTGCCGAACGAACGTGGCCTCGACCGCGCCCTGGAGCTGGGGTGCGAGCACATCGCGATCTTCGGCAGTGCCACCGAGACCTTCGCGCAGCGCAACCTCAACCGCAGTCTCGACGAGCAGTTCGCGATGTTCGAGCCGACCGTGACGCGCGCCCGGGCGGCCGGGATGGACGTGCGTGCCTACGTCAGCATGTGCTTCGGGGACCCGTGGGAGGGGATCGTGCCGATCGACCAGGTGGTCGAGGTCGGCAAGCGCCTCTTCGACCTCGGCGCCAGCCAGCTCTCCCTCGGCGACACCATCGGCGTCGGCACCGCCGGCCACGTCACCGAGCTCCTCAGCGCGTTCAACGCTGCCGGGCTGGCCAACGAGTCGCTGGCGGTGCACTTCCACGACACCTACGGACAAGCCCTGGCCAACGCCTACGCAGCCCTCCAGCACGGGATCACCACCTTCGACGCCAGTGCAGGCGGTCTCGGGGGTTGCCCCTACGCCAAGAGCGCCACCGGCAACCTGGCCACCGAGGACCTGGTCTGGATGCTCCACGGTCTTGGCCGTGAGACCGGCGTCGATCTCGCGGCGCTGGTGGAGACCAGTCGTTGGATGGCTCGCGTCCTGGGCCGCCCCAGCCCCTCGCGCGTGGTCACCGCCCTGACGCCCGGGTCCTGAGTCCGCGGCGGTACGGCACAATGCGCCCATGAGCCGCCGAGTCCTGCTGCACGTCGGGACACCGAAGAGCGGAACCAGCTATCTCCAGGACCGGCTCGCCCTGAACCGTGAGGGTCTGCGGTCCCAGGGCCTCGACTACGTCGAGACCCGCACGGGGGACCACTTCGAAGCCGCGCTCGACCTGCTCGGCGAGCGATGGGCCGGTGCGGAGAAGGCAGCGCAGGGTCAGTGGGACACGCTCGTGGCCGAGGCGAGGCGGAGCCGCCGCGACGTCCTGATCAGCCACGAGATCCTTGCGGCCGTGGCGCCCGAGCGTGCGCACCGGGCTGTGGCGGCCTTCGCCGAGGACGAGGTCCACGTCGTGGTGACCGCGCGTGACCTCGGCCGTCAGGTGCCCGCCGAGTGGCAGGAACGGGTCAAGCACCGCGGCCGACGCGATTATGAGAAGTTCCTCGAGGCGATGGTGCGCAACCACGCCCGCACCGACTGGCAGATGTGGTTCTGGCGGGTCCAGGAGCTTCCGGCGATTCTCACCTCATGGGGTGCCGGTCTGCTTCCCGAGCGCGTCCACCTCGTCACCGTCCCCGGACCCGATGGTCCTCGTGAGGCGTTGTGGGACCGCTTCGGCTCGGTCCTCGGCCTCGACCCCGGGGCGCCGTACGCCGAGACCGAGACGACCAACGCCTCCCTCGGCGGCGCCGAGGTGACCCTGCTGCGTCGGCTCAACGTGGCGCTGGCCGAGCGCGAGCTTCCGCGCACCACCTACGTGACCTGGGTCCGCGAGATGATCGTCCGCGAGGTGCTCGCCGAGCGGAGCCAGATGCAGCGCACCAGCGTCCCCCCGCAGCACCGGGCCTTCGTCGAGGACGTGACCGCCGGCTGGCTGGAGTGGGTTCGCCTGTCCGGGGTGCACGTCGTCGGCGACCTCGACGACCTGCTGCCCCGGTGGCCCGATGACGAGGACGCCTGGGTCGATCCCGATGACGCAGACCCCGCCGTCGTCGCCGACGCCGCGATCGAGGCGCTCGCACACGTCCTGGACGAGATCGCCCAGGGACGGGCGGATCGCAACCCGGTGGCCAGGATCGCCCGACGGTTGCGCAGTTGACCCAGCCCGGCTACGACGAGGGCGTCGCCTCCTGGTCCGCGCACCTGCGGTCGGGGGGTACGACGACCTGGTCGGCCTGGCGCGCCACCGATCACGACCCGGTCCCCCGGCTGCACCCCACCCCGGACGCGACCCACCTCGAGCTGGTCCGGCGGCTCAACCTCGCGGCCAACCGGAGCGACCCAGCCGGTCTGGCCGACCTGGCCGACCTGGCCGACCTGGTGCTGGGCACCGGCACACCCGGTCGTGGCCGGATCGACGTGCCGCTGCCCTGGCCATCGACACTCCGCCCGTTCGGGGCTCCCCCGATCGAGCCCGACGAGGTCCCGGCCGAGGAGCTGAACCGGCTCGCCGTCGGTGTCCTGGCCCGGTTGCTGCCCGGCGTACCCCCGCAGCGGGCGGAGCCGGAGCCTGTGCGCTGGCCGCTGCCGTGGCGTCGTCGCTTCCGGCTGCACGGCTCGCCCGAGACCGTGGCCGTGGTGCGCCGGATGCTGCTCGACCAGGGCCTGGTGGAGTCCGACTGGCGCCCGGTCCACGTCATCCTGGGTCGGCCGGTAGACGTGATGCTCGGTGAGCACTGGGCGACCCGCACGCGCGCCGGTGGCTCGATGACGCTGGGGACGGTGTGGCGCCGCGCGCTGGCCGCAGGGCGGTTGCCCCGGTCGGTCGACCTGCCGCGCGTGGCCCGGCAGCTGGACGGACGCCGCCACGAGCCGGTGCACGTGGTCCTCGGCCGGGATGCCCAGCACGTGGCCGCCCTGACCGGCG
>JBDSBU010000232.1:0-2980 GCA_039921445.1 Marmoricola sp.
AACGCGAGAGAAAGAATCAGCAGGAGCGACCTCATGACGCTCGTGTCCACTCAGTGACTTTCCACGTCGCACCTGAACGGCTCAAAAGGAAGGTGACGAGTCGTCCGCCTCCGGTGAATGACTCAGCCTTGGATCCTGCGCGAGGCACCACTTGCTGCGGGCCGTAGGTGATCTTCGCGTCGATCGTCCAGCCCGGTCGGCCTCGTTGACGGATAGCGCCGACTATCTCCGGCCGCCAAGCACCTCCGTTCACGCTGCCATCGGCACCGTAAATGGTCTCGATCATCTTCAACATCCGGTCACAGGAGCCGCACTTGCCCGCATCCAGAGAATGGGCTGGCTCGGTATGGCCGGTGAACGTAGCGTGATTCAAGGCGTCGACGTAGTACTTCACAAACGCGATCGCCCCTTGCTTCGTCTTCTTCCTCGCCGCTGCCGGCATCACTGGCGGCGTGGGCGTCGGCGAAGCAGAGCCGGAGGGCGAGGTGCTGCTCCTCGGGGCGGGCATCGGTTGGGGTTCGGGGTTGCCGCCGCAGGCGGTGAGTATTAGGCCCAACAACGAGCCGGCGGCCAGTGATGCGGCGAGGCGCATGTGTACTCCCGTGAGGTGCGATCCCGAGTCGACAGGGAGTTAACTACCCCACAGGCGCGTTGGCTACACCGAGCCGCGACGCCTGTGGAAAACGCTGCGGAGGACCGGGAGGTGGCATGGCGGGCTACTCAGGCACACCCCTGGAGCGGAAGCTGGGGGTCAAGCCCGGCCAGGTGGTCTTCCTCGACGGCGCCCCCGACGGCTTCGAGCTCGACGCACCGACCACTCGCCGGCTCGCGAAGAACCTCGAGCTCACCCTGACCTTCCACACCGACGTGAGTCGGTTGCGGCGCCGGCTGCCGCAGCTCATCGAGCGGACCACCCAGGCGGGCATGATCTGGGTGTGCTGGCCCAAGAAGGCCTCGCGGGTCCCGACCGACGTCGACGAGGGCGTGGTCCGGGAGACCGGGCTGTCGGCCGGCATGGTCGACGTCAAGATCTGCGCCGTCGACGAGGTGTGGTCGGGGCTGAAGTTCGTCCGCCGGCTGGCGGACCGCACCGGTTAGCTCAGCTGTAGCGGTGCGACTTCGCGGAGTGACCGTGCTCGCGGGTGCAGGTGCGCCCGTTCATCGACTTGTGCCCGCACAGCTGCTCGCCTGCCGGGTCGGCTTCGGGCTCGACACGGGCTGCTGCCGCGCGCGGCCGCGCGGTCGGGGTGGCCGGGGCGACCGGCACCCCCGACTCCTTGCGCTGGGGTGCGGTCGTGGACTGCAACCGGGAGTACTTCGCTTCGCGCATTGCCCGCTGCGCATCCATCTTGCTCATCGTTGGCTCACGTGCGCAGCCTACGGCGACGTACTGACACAACAACGCCGCGGATCGCGGGGTACGTCGAACCGCCTCATCGGGCAGCGCGGCGGCCACCCGGCACGCGGGGCAACGTGGCCGGCGACGGACCCGATGAGGAGGCCGGTTGATCGGATCCAGGAGCGAGCCCAGCCCCGGACTCGGCGGGAGCGACCCGCGTTCCGAGCACCTCGAAGGCCTTGCTGCCCAAGATCAGGGTCACGAACAGGCAGACCGCGGCGCCGACCGTGGCCAGGGCGAGGAAGACCCAGCCCTGGGTCTCGCCGCTGCGAGCCTGCTTGCCGAACTCGATCGCCGCGAACACCAGCACCCCCCACACGACGAGGGTCGCGGTGATGCCGGCGGCGAGCACGAGGAGCTGTCGGCGCGGGACCCGTGAGGGGGGTCTGACGGCTCGGGTCCCGGAGTGCTTGCTCACGCGGCTCATTGTGGACCACGTCGCGGCTTCGACACGCACTGGTCGGCCCAGTTCGACGACGGGTGAGCGGGGCCTGACCTGCGGGTTTGCGACATACCTGAAGTACGTCGATTTTGTTCCCATCCTGCTGTTGCACCTGCCGAGATCACAGGCGTACGGTGACCACTACATCTAGTAGTTACACGGATGTAGTTATCCACATCTAGTCACACAGGTTCGGTGGGGTTCCCCACAGGAGAACCACCTTATCCACAGGTCAACGCACAGTTTTCGGGGATGGATGCCCTCCGAGGCGGTGTTCTACCTAGAGCTGTCCACAGGGAGGAGGACCCGAGATGCACTGTCCGTTCTGCCGCAGCACCGACACCCGGGTCCTGGACTCCCGCGTGGCCGACGACGGCTCATCGATCCGTCGGCGGCGCACCTGCCCGGCGTGCGAGAAGCGGTTCACCACCGTGGAGCAGATGCAGCTCACGGTGATCAAGCGCAGTGGCACCACCGAGCCCTTCACCAGGGAGAAGTCCATCAGCGGCGTACGCAAGGCCTGCAAGGGCCGACCCGTCTCCGAGGACGACCTCGCTCGCCTGGGCCAGCAGGTCGAGGACACCCTGCGTGGCGTCGGCTTCGCCGAGGTGCCGGCCAACGAGATCGGCCTTGCGATCCTCGGCCCGCTGCGCGAGCTCGACGAAGTGGCCTACCTCCGCTTCGCCAGCGTCTATCGCGCCTTCGAGTCGGCCGACGACTTCGAGACCGAGATCGCGATGCTGCGCGCCGAGCGGCCCTCACTCCAGGCGCCCACCGGGCAGCCGCAGACGCAGCCACAAACGCAGCCACAGACGCAGCCACAACCGCAGCCCACGGGCTGACCCACAGACCGCCCGGCGTGGTCGTGGGGAAGCGGCCGCGCCGGGCAACCAGCAGCAGAAGAAGAGCACCAGACCAGTTCACGCAGGTGAAGCAACCAGAGCAGGGGATGAGGAAACAGATGACCGAGACGGTGAGCGGGGCAGCACAGGCAGCGGGCCGAGGTGCCCGCAAGAAGGGCCTGAAGATCGAGCGGATCTTCTCCACCGAGGGCGTGCACCCCTACGACGAGCTCAACTGGGAGCGTCGTGACGTCGTCCAGACCAACTGGAAGACCGGCGCGACCGTCTTCGAGCAGC
>JBDSBU010000233.1:0-11945 GCA_039921445.1 Marmoricola sp.
GCCTTGTCACCGCAGCGATCTGGAAGGCGCTCGTGGCCCGCGACCAGCACTGCCGCTTCCCGAACTGCTCACGCCCGCCGCTGATGTGCCACGCCCATCACCTCGAGCACTGGCTCGACCACGGCCCAACCTCGCTGGACAACATGATCCTGCTCTGCAGCCACCACCACCGTCTCATCCACGCCGCACCCTGGACCATCCGAAGAACCGGCCCCGCCGATTTCGACTTCGACCCACCACCCGGCATCCGACAACCTGATCACCGCCAGCCCGTCAGGTGCGCTTCCCCAGAACCGGGTAGGACGGTGTCCGGGCACCGGCCTGCGAGTACGCCAGCGGGCCGCGTCACTCCCAGTGAATCTCGCGTATTGCCGAACGACAACGGTACCGATGTTCACCCCGGACGATGGAACAATTGACATCCGTCCCCTGTGGTCAGCGAACTCGTCGACGGTTCCGTCATTGGTCGGCGAACCCAATGCCCAGCCGTCCATGTCCCACGGCACCGCAGCGGAAAGCTACATCGACTCAGTCCTCAGGGTCGTAACCCAGGTTGGAGGAGAGCCATCGCTCGGCCTCGGTCAGCGTCCAGCCCTTGCGTTCGGCGTAGGACGCCACCTGGTCACGTCCGACGCGACCGACGACGAAGTACTGCGACTGCGGGTGAGCGTAGTAGAAGCCGCTGACCGAGGCACCTGGCCACATCGCCATCGAATCGGTCAGCTCCATCCCCGTGTTGCGCTCGACGTCGAGAAGAGACCACAGCGTCTGCTTCTCGGTGTGCTCAGGGCAGGCCGGGTAGCCGGGGGCCGGTCGGATTCCGGCATATCTCTCGGCGATCAGATCCTCGTTGCCGAGCGACTCCTCCTTGTCGTAGCCCCAGAGCTCGGTCCGCACGCGCTGGTGCAGGCGCTCCGCGAACGCCTCGGCGAGCCGGTCCGCGAGCGACTCCAGCAGGATCGCGCTGTAGTCGTCGAGCTCCTTCTTGAACTCCATGATCTTGTCCTGGCTGCCCAGACCCGCAGTGACCGCGAACGCCCCGACGTGATCGGCGAGCCCGGTCTCCTTCGGCGCGACGAAGTCACCGATCGAACGGTTGGGGATGCCCTCGCGGTGCTCACCCTGCTGACGCAGGTTGTGCAGCGTGGTCAATACCTCCGAGCGACCGGCATCGGTGTAGACCTCGATGTCGTCGCCGACCGCGTTGGCGGGGAAGAAGCCGATCACGCCGTTGGCGGTGAGCCACTTCTCCTTGATCAGCCGGTCGAGCATCTCCTGCGCGTCGTCGTAGAGCTTGCGCGCAGTCTCCCCCGAGGCCGGGTTGTTCAAGATGTCGGGGAACTTGCCCTTCATCTCCCAGGCGTTGAAGAACGGCTGCCAGTCGATCAGCTCACGCAGCTCAGCCAGGTCGTAGGACTCGAAGACCCTCACGTTCGAGCCCTGCGCCAGCATCGCCGGCACCGGTGGCGTGTGCTCCGACCAGTCCATCGGCGTCCGGTTGGCGCGCGCATCCTCGAGCGGGAGGAGCTTCTTCTCGGACTTGGCGGCATGACGCTTGCGCAGCGACGCGTAGTCGGCCTCGGTCTCGGCGAGCAGCTTGCCGCGCTGGTCCTCCGAGAGCAGCGCAGCCGCCACCGGTACGGAGCGGGAGGCGTCCTTGACCCAGAGCACCGGACCCTTGTAGCGCGGGGTGACCTTGACCGCAGTGTGAGCACGCGACGTGGTGGCACCGCCGATCAGGAGCGGGATCGTGAACCCCTGACGCTCCATCTCGCTGGCGAAGTGGACCATCTCGTCCAGGGACGGAGTGATCAGCCCGGAGAGGCCGATCATGTCGGCACCCACCTCCTTGGCGGTGTCCAGGATCTTCTGCGCCGGCACCATCACCCCGAGGTCGATCACCTCGTAGTTGTTGCACTGCAGCACCACGCCGACGATGTTCTTGCCGATGTCGTGGACGTCGCCCTTCACGGTGGCCATCACGATGGTGCCGTTGGTGTCCTTGGCGGTGGCGTACTCGGGGTTGTCGAGCTTCTCCTGCTCGATGAAGGGGATCAGGTGTGCGACCGCCTTCTTCATCACCCGCGCCGACTTCACCACCTGCGGCAAGAACATCTTGCCGGCGCCGAAGAGGTCGCCGACGACGTTCATGCCGTCCATCAGCGGCCCTTCGATCACCTCGATCGGTCGACCGCCACGCGCTTCGATCTCGAGACGGAGCTCCTCGGTGTCGGCCTCGACGTCGGCGTCGATGCCCTTGACCAGGGCGTGCGTGATCCGCTCGCCGATCGGTAGCGAACGCCACTCCAGGATCGCGGCTTCTTCCTGCTCGCCGCTGCCCCGGTGCTGCTCGGCGATCTCCAGGAGCCGCTCGGCGGCGTCGGGACGACGGTTGAGTACGACGTCCTCGATGCGTTCACGCAGCTCCTGGGGGATCTCGTCGTAGACCACCAGCGCACCGGCGTTCACGATGCCCATGTCCAGCCCGGCCTGGATCGCATGGAAGAGGAAGACCGAGTGGATCGCCTCACGCACGGGGTTGTTGCCCCGGAAGGAGAAGGAGGCGTTGGAGATGCCCCCGGAGACCAAGGCACCAGGCAGGTTCTGCTTGATCCAGCGGGTGGCCTCGATGAAGTCGACCCCGTAGTTGGCATGCTCCTCGATACCGGTGGCCAGAGCGAAGCAGTTCGGGTCGAAGATGATGTCCTCGGCCGGGAATCCGACCTCGTCGACGAGGATCCGGTAGGCACGCTCGCAGATCTGCTTGCGGCGCTCGAGGTTGTCGGCCTGGCCGTCCTCGTCGAAGGCCATCACGACCGCCGCGGCGCCGTACTTGCGACACAGCCGGGCGTGCTCTCGGAACTTCTCCTCGCCCTCCTTCATCGAGATTGAGTTCACGATGGGCTTGCCCTGGATGCAGCGCAGGCCGGCCTCGATCACCTCCCACTTCGAGGAGTCGACCATCACCGGGACGCGGCTGATGTCGGGCTCGCTGGCGATCAGCTTGGTGAAGCGGTCCATGGCCGCGACACCATCGATCATTCCTTCGTCCATGTTGACGTCGATCACCTGGGCGCCGGCTTCGACCTGCTGGCTCGCGACCGCGAGCGCGGCGTCGTAGTTGCCGTCCTTGATCAGGTTGCGGAACTTCGCGGACCCGGTGATGTTGGTGCGCTCGCCGATGTTGACGAAGAGCGAGTCCTTGGTGATGTTCACGGCCTCGAGCCCGGAGAGCCGCATCGCGGGTTCAGGCTCGGCCCGCCTCCGGGGAGTCGCGCCCTCCACGACGGCCGCGATCCGGTTGATGTGGCCGGGAGTGGTGCCACAGCAGCCGCCGACGAGGTTGACCAGCCCAGCCTCGATGAACTCGCTGAGCACGGCCGACATCTGGTCGGGCGTTTCGTCGTACTCCCCGAAGGCGTTCGGCAGGCCAGCGTTGGGATAGCAGGAGACGAAGGTGTCGGCCACCCGGGAGAGCTCTGCGAGGTAGGGCCGGATCTCCGCGGCCCCCAGCGCACAGTTGAGGCCGATCGCGAGCGGGCGTGCGTGGCGCACCGAGTTCCAGAACGCCTCGGTGACCTGACCGGACAGCGTGCGCCCAGAAGCATCGGTGATCGTGCCCGAGAGAATCACGGGCCACCGTCGCCCACGCTCCTCGAACAACGTCTCCAGGGCGAAGATCGCTGCCTTGGCGTTGAGGGTGTCGAAGATCGTCTCGACCAGGAGCAGGTCCGCTCCCCCGTCGACCAGACCCGCCGCCTGCTCGACGTACGCCGTCACCAGGCCCTCGTAGCTGATGTTGCGAAAGCCTGGGTCGTTGACGTCAGGGGAGATCGAAGCCGTGCGGTTGGTCGGCCCCAGTCCGCCGGCCACGAAACGCGGTCGCTCCGGCTCACGTGCCGTGACCTCGTCGGCGGCCTCGCGGGCCAGACGCGCGGACTCATAGTTGAGCTCGTAGGCCAGGTCCTCCATGCCGTAGTCGGCCTGGGAGATGCGCTGCGCACTGAAGGTGTTGGTCGCGACCACGTCCGCACCGGACTCGAGGTACTCGAGGTGGATGGAGCGGATGATGTCCGGCTGGCTCAGGCTGAGCAGGTCGCTGTTGCCGCGTACGTCGCTCTCCCAGTCGGCGAAGCGCTCACCGCGGTAGCCGGCCTCGTCGAGGCCGTGGCCCTGGATCATCGTGCCCATGGCCCCGTCGATGACCAGCACGCGCTCCATGAGCAGGCTGGTCAACGCCTCGGTCGCGTCAGGTCGCTCCAGCGGGGGACGGTCGGGCGTGGGGGCGTTGCTCACAAGGGCACTCCGATTGCGTTGACGAGCCTCAAGAGTAGGCAGTTGAGCCTGCCACACCGTTCGGCACTCACATGCTGGCCCCCTTCAGGCCCCGTCATGACGCCGCACTCTGGCCTCGACGTCCTAGGGTTGGCCATGTGATCGAGATCGAGGACGTGCCCCGCCTCGTCAGCCCGGTGCTGCTGGCGGCCTTCGAGGGGTGGAACGACGCGGCCGGTGCAGCCACCGGTGTCGTCGACCACTTGATCGACGTCTGGCGTGCCGAGGTGGTCGCCGTGATGGATCCCGAGGACTACTACGACTTCCAGGTCAACCGTCCCGTCGTCTCCACCGCCGAGGACGGGATGCGAAGAATCACCTGGCCCTCCACGCAGGTCTACGTGGCACGGCCCCCGGGCAGCCACCGTGACGTCGTACTGCTGCGCGGCATCGAGCCGAACATGAAGTGGCGCCAGTTCTGTGCCGAGCTGTTGGCCTGCGCCGACGACCTCGGGGTCGAGCTGGTGGTCACCCTCGGTGCGATGCTGGCCGAGACCCCGCACACCCGCCCGATCCAGGTGAGCGGGACCGCCACCGAGCTCGATCTCGAGGACCGGCTGAAGATCGACCCCGCCACCTACGAGGGACCGACCGGGATCGTCGGTGTGTTCCAGGACGCCTGCGGCCGGGTCGACGTGCCCGCCGTCTCCTTCTGGGCCGCTGTGCCCCACTACCTGCCGCAGCCTCCCTGTCCCAAGGCAACGCTGGCCCTGCTCGGTCAGGTCGAGGACCTGCTGGAGATCTCGATCGAGCTCGGCGACCTGCCCGAGGACAGCCGTGCGTGGGAGCGCGGCGTGGCCGAGCTCGAGGAGGAGGACGAGGACGTTGCTGAATACGTCCGCAACCTCGAGGAGAGCCAGGACACCGCGGAGCTGCCCGAGGCGAGTGGCGAGGCGATCGCGCGCGAGTTCGAGCGCTACCTCAAACGCCGCGACGCTCCGGAGGAGTGACCGCGGGCCCTGTTCTCGGACTAGAGCTCGACTCCGAGCACGGTGTCGACCAGGGCCCGAATGACCTCACCCGATCCTGCCTCGACGTCTGCGCCGAAGTCCGTGCTGTTGGCCCAGTGGTCGATCAGGCGCAGGGCGAAGGGTGCGTCGAGGTCATCGGCCAAGGCGGCGAGCACATCGGTCACCACGTCGTCGGTCGCGGCGCCGACCGGCTTGGCCACCGCGCTGCGCCACTTGTCCAGACGCGCACCGGCCGCCGAGACGTCAGCCTCGTCCCAGTGCCAGTCGCCGCGGTAGTGGTGGCCCAGCAGCACGAGCCGGATCACCATCGGGTCCATCCCGGCCTCACGGAGCCGCGAGACCAGGACCAGGTTGCCCTTGGACTTCGACATCTTCTCGCCGTCGAGGCCGACCATGCCGGAGTGGACGTAGGCCCGCGCGAAACGTGCACCCGGCTCCGCGACGTGGGCCTCGCTCGCGCTCATCTCGTGGTGCGGGAAGATCAGGTCGCTACCGCCGCCCTGGACGTCGATGTCGGCACCGAGGTGGTGTCGCGCGATCGCCGAGCACTCGATGTGCCAGCCGGGTCGGCCACGTCCGAGCGCGGTCTCCCAGGCCGGCTCCTCAGGGCGCTCGGCCTGCCAGAGCAGGCAGTCCAGCGGGTCCTTCTTGCCGGGCCGGTCGGGGTCGCCGCCCCGCTCGGGAAAGATCCGCAGCATCTCCTCACGCGACCAGCCGGAGACCTGGCCGAACAAGGGGTCATCGGCGACGGAGAAGTACAGGTCGTCCTCGACCTCGTAGACGCTCCCGGAACTGCGCAGGAGCTCCACCATGTCCACGACGAGCGGGATCGACTCCACGGCACCGATGTAGGCGTCGGGAGGCAGCACCCGGAGCGCCGTCATGTCGTTGCGGAACAGCTCGGTCTCACGCTCGGCCAGGACTGTCCAGTCCTGCCCCGTCTCCACGGCACGCTCCAGCAGCGGGTCGTCGACGTCGGTGACGTTCTGCACGTAGCGGACCTCGTGACCGGCTGAGCGCCAGGCTCGGTTGAGCAGGTCGAAGGCGACGTAGGTCGCCGCGTGGCCCATGTGCGTGGCGTCGTAAGGCGTGATCCCGCAGACATACATCCGCGCGGGTCCGTGCTCGGGCGTGAGCTCCACGGCGCTGCCGGTCGAGCTGTCATAGACGGTCACAGCCGGTCCGCGGGCGTCGAGCTGTCGGGGGGGCACCGGCCCGGGAGGGTTCCACGCACGCATGGCGCGACTCTATCGGCCGCCCTTCAGGGTGCTGACGGGTGCTGTCCCTTCAGAAGGGTGGCCACGGGATCGAAGGCCAGCCTCCAGCGACCAGTGGCAGCCGCCCGGAGCGCAGCAGCCCCTGACAGCGGCGCAGGACGGCATCCACCTCGCTCACCGCGAGCAGGTCCTCGAGCTCCTCGCGCAAGCGACCCCCACCCTCGAGAGCGTCGTGGACGCGCGTCACCCCATCGAGCTCGACGCCGGAGAGTCGCTCCCCCGCCCATCCCCACAGCACCGTGCGGAGCTTGTCGTCGGTGTGGAAGCAGACCCCGTGGTCGACGCCGTAGCGGTGCCCGCCGGGCACCGGGAGCACGTGCCCGCCCTTGCGGTCGGTGTTGTTGGTGATCACGTCGAAGACCGCCATCCGCCGCAGCGGTGCTGTGTCCTCGTGGACGAGCGCCACCGGCTCGTCCCGAGCGCCGGTGGCGTCGAGCACGTGCAGGTAGCCGGTCGGCAGCTCGTCCGCGGGCACCACGTCGACCGGGTCGACACCTTCCTCGACGTCCATCCACAGCTGCACCATCCCGAATCCTGCCGGCCCTTCACGCAGGACGGTGGGAGGGACGACGTCCCAGCCCAGATGCTCTGAGACGACTCGGGCGGCGTACTCGCGCGCCGCCAGGGTGCCGTCGGTGAAGTCCCACAACGGGCGTTCACCGGACCGAGGCTTGTAGACACACTTGGGTCCGTCCTCGCCGAGCTGCGCGAGGAAGGTGTGGTTCGAGGCAGGCATGATCCGGCCGAGCACCACGAGGGGCGCCAAGGCAAGGTCGGCGAGCAGGTCCGGGGTCGGCACGGCACTCAGGCCTGGGTACGCCGGAACCCGTTGGCGCGTGGACACAGGTGACCGTCGGCGTCGACCGGCCCCCCGCAGAAGGGGCAGGAGGCCCGACCGGCCGCGACCACGGACTCGGCGCGGGCGGCGAACGAGCGCGCCATCGCTGCCGGCAGCCGGACGATGAGCACCTCTTCGGGCTCGGGCTCGGCGATGGGCAGGTCGATCAGACCCTCCTCATCGGCCTCGACGGGGCTCTCGAGCTCCGCCTCGACCACCGGGTAGACCTCGATCACGATGCGCTCGTCGCCGCTGTCCCAGGAAAGCGTGATCGTTCCGGCACGGAACTCCTCCGCGATCGGCTGCTCGAGCGGCGCGTTGTCGACCAGCCCCACCGGGGTGATCGCCGGCACCGTCGTGCGTGCCCCGTCGGTGGTGATCAGCTCGTCGAGCAGCTCAGCCACCCGCTCCCCCAGGATCTGTACCTGCTGCTTCTCCAGGGACACCGAGGTGACCCGGGCGCCGTCACGCGCCTGCAGGAAGAAGGTCCGCTGACCAGGCTCGCCCACGGTGCCGGGCACGAAGCGCTCGGGGGGGTCGAAGCGATGGATGACCGGCATGGTCCGAGCCTAGGGGTTGGTCCCAGCGCCCGGGATCGAGGGACCAGCGCCACCGCCGACGACGGCATCTGCGGCCGCCGGGCTGCGCTTGCGCCCCCGGCCGGCGCCGCGTGGCGGCGGAGCGAGGTGTGCAAGGGACCCCGAGGAGGAGTTCATCTTGTGCACGAACGTGCGATGGGCGGTGTAGGTGATCACCGAGAGGCTCGCCGGGTCCACCATGATCCGCTGGAAGGCATCGAGGTGCATGCCGAGAGCGTCGGCGAGGACGGCCTTGATCACGTC
Organism: Marmoricola sp.; assembly: GCA_039921445.1. Classification (GTDB taxonomy): domain Bacteria; phylum Actinomycetota; class Actinomycetes; order Propionibacteriales; family Nocardioidaceae; genus Marmoricola. The sequence goes on from JBDSBU010000233.1 coordinate 8,264, forward strand.
ACCGTGGGACACCGCGAGCCACACACCGTGGGCACCGACGGCGGCCTCGACCTCCGCATCACGTTCCCGGATGGCAGCGACCGCGCGGGACGACATCTCCTGCAGCGACTCACCGCCGGGGAACCTGGCTGCCGACGGCTGTGACTGCACGGTCCTCCAGAGCGGCTCCTTGGCCAGCTTCTTCAGCTCCTTGCCGGTCCAGTCGCCGTAGTCGCACTCGGTCAGCCGGCGCTCGGAGACCGCACGCGTGCCCGGCACCAGCAGCCGCGCGGTCTCGCGGCAACGCTCCAGGGGACTGGTCACCACGGTCTCGAGGGAGAGCCCCCCCAGACGCTCGGCGGTTCTGGTTGCCTGTGCCGTCCCGGTGTCGTCGAGGTGGACGCCCTTGCTCCGGCCAGCCAGGACACCGGTCGCGTTCGCAGCCGTTCGTCCGTGACGCGCCAGGATCACTGTTGCCATGCCCGGAGGATACGTGCGTAGCCTGCACGGGTGATCGTCGACAACGCCTTGTACCGGGACGGCGAGCGTGTGGAGCTGGGACTCGACTTCCACGATCTCGCCGGGGTGCGCGCACAGGCCACCAACCCCAACGACTTCGTCTGGGTCGGGCTGCACGACCCGACGAGCCAGGAGCTCCAGGCCGTCGCCGAGCTCTACGACCTGCATGAGCTCGCCGTCGAGGACGCGATCCGCGCTCATCAGCGCCCCAAGGTCGAGCGTTACGACGACTCGTTGTTCATCGTGCTGAAGAGCCTTTGGTACCTCGACGATGAGGACGCGGTCGAGACCGGCGAGATCAGCGTCTTCGTCGGGCCCTCCTTTGTGATCACGGTCCGACACGGGGCGGGCGGGGCTCTCAGCGATGCCCGACGGCGGCTCGAGGGGATGAAGAACGTCCTGGTGCACGGCCCCTCCGCGGTCGTGTACGCCGTGTGCGACCAGGTCGTGGACCGCTACGAGGAGGTGGCGGGCTCCTTGCAGATCGACGTCGACGAGGTCGAGGAGTCGGTGTTCTCCACCGAGCGCACCAACGACGCGGCGCGGATCTATGTGCTCAAGCGCGAGCTGGCCGAGATGCGCCGCGCGGTGCTGCCCTTGAAGGAGCCGATGCAGCGGTTCAGCGCCGGCGCCGTGAACGGGATCGACAAGGAGGCAGGGCCGTACTTCCGCGACGTCGCGGACCACCTGGCGCGCGTGGCCGAGACCATTGACGGGCTCGACGGACTGCTCTCGACGGCCTTCGACGCCCACTTGGCGCAGATCTCGATCCAGCAGAACGACGACATGCGCCGGATCTCGGCCGCCATCGGCCTGGTCGCGGCACCCACCCTGGTGGGCAGCGTCTACGGCATGAACTTTGCGAACATGCCCGAGCTGGAGTGGTACTACGGCTACCCGATGGCGCTGCTGATGATGCTGGGCAGCTCGCTGGTGGTGCTGATCATCAGCAAGCGCGCCGGGTGGTTGTGACCGCTCAGGTCGCGGAGATCACGCCTCCGGCGAGCAGGGCCAGCAGCCCCAGACCGAGCGCGATCCGGTAGGGCACGAACCACACGATCGAGTGGTGGGAGACGAACTTGAGCAGCCAGGCGATCGAGACGTAGGCCACCACGAAGCTCACCGCCGTGCCGACCACGGTAGGACCGACACCGATGTTGCTGTTCACCGCGTCCTTGAGCTCATAGAGCCCGGCTGCGGTCAGGGCCGGGATCGAGAGGAAGAAGCTCAGCCGGGTGGCAGTCACCCGGTCGATGCCACGGATCAGACCCGCCGAGATCGTCGCCCCCGAACGGGAGACGCCAGGCACCAGTGCCAGGCACTGGACCACGCCCACCACCATCGTGTCCTTGAGCGTCAGCTGCTTCTCGGTGCGGTCCTGCGGGCCGACCTTCTCGGCGTACAGCATCACCGCGCTCCACAGCACCAGGGCGCCACCGACCCACCACAGGGTGCGCAGCGGACCGGAGATCAGGTCCTTGCCAAGGAAGCCGACGATCCCGATCGGCACCGATCCGGCGATGATGTACCAGCCGAAGCGGTGGTCGAAGTGGCCGCGATACTCCGGGCGGACCACGCCCTTGCCCCAGGCACTGGCGATGCGCCAGATGTCGGTCCGGAAGTAGAGCAGCACAGCGGCGATCGCGCCCATCTGGATGACGGCGGTGTATGCCGTGACGCCCGGGTCGTCGACCTTCAGGCCCAGCATCTTCTCGGTGATGGTCAGGTGTCCGGTGCTGGAGACGGGGAGGAACTCGGTGAGCCCCTCGACGATCCCGAGGATGACGGCTTGGAAGTAGTTCATGGCGGGCCACACCCTACGCGGACCGGCTGACTGCTTGCTGACGGCGAGCCGACGTCACGTCTCGAGGCCGATCTGGATACCGTTTCGCCCATGCGGAAGCGCTCCCTTGGTTCCACCGGCCTCTCGGTCTCCCGTCTCGGGCTGGGCACGATGACCTGGGGCAGGGACACCGACGAGCACGAGGCACGCGAGCAGCTGGTCGCGTTCGTTGAGGCCGGTGGCACGCTGCTCGACACGGCTGCGGGTTACACCGACGGAGACTCCGAGCGCCTGATCGGCACCCTGCTCGGAGACGTCGTGCCTCGCGACGAGATCGTGCTCGCCACCAAGGCCGGCATCAGCCGCCGCGGCAGCGAGCGGGTCACCAATGCCTCGCGTGGTCACCTGATCAGCACCTTGGACGCGTCACTGACCCGGCTCGGGGTCGATCACGTCGATCTGTGGCAGGTGCACACCTGGGTCGACGACACCCCACTCGAGGAGACGCTGTCAGCGCTGGACTACGCGGTGTCGACCGGCCGGACGGCGTACGCCGGGATCAGCAACTACAACGGTTGGCAGTCCGCGCGCGCGGCGACGTGGCAGCGGGCCGTCCCGGGGCGGGCACCGATCGCCTCCAACCAGGTGGAGTACTCCCTGCTCAACCGGACGGTGGAGGCCGAGGCGATCCCGGCAGCCAGGGCGCTCGGTCTCGGGATCCTGCCCTGGTCGCCGCTGGGACGCGGCGTGCTCACCGGCAAGTACCGCACCGGCACCCCCGCGGACTCCCGTGCGGCCTCGCCGCACTTCTCCACCTTCGTTGCTCGCTACCTCAGCGAGCCCCACCAGCGGGTGGTCGAAGCCGTGGCCCGAGCAGCCGAGGGTCTGGGCCTGGCTCCCCTCGAGGTGGCGCTGGCCTGGGTGCGCGACCGTCCCGGCGTCACCGCCCCCATCCTCGGGGCCCGCACGGCCGCCCAGCTGCGTGATGCACTCGGCGTCGAGGAGTGTGAGCTCCCTGTCGAGATCGTGCATGCCCTCGACGACGTCTCTCGCGAGGTCTCTGGAGGCGTTCACCGTGACGAAGAGGGAGCGGGGACCTGATGAGCTCGACCAAGCAGCGACGCATCGACCAACGGGTGCTTCGCCCGGGCATCGAGTACGAGTTCGAGAGGCTGGTGATCTCCTCCGAGCACTCCCGCAGTGCCGTCACCCGGATGCTGGTGGAGCGCGCCGAGCAGGGTGGCTGGGAGCTCGACCGCCTGCGGCTCTCCCCCGACGGGACCCGGCGGGTGCAGCTGCGTCGCCGGATCATCCGGCAGCGGTTCGCCTTCCTGATCTGAGCCGCCGCACGGCTCAGATCTTGCCGAGGAACCTGTCGAAGACGCGCGCACCGAACTCGCG
>JBDSBU010000234.1:0-5982 GCA_039921445.1 Marmoricola sp.
CGCAACGTGGTGGAGAACAACCATGGAGACGTGATCGACAAGCTCTACGCCTGAGTCGTCTCGACGTAGCGCCTCGTGCCCGGTCCCGGCAGCTGCTGGGGCCGGGCACAGCTGCTCCGCACCTGACAAGCGCAGTCCTGGTCGCGAGTCAACTGCCGGTCTAGGCAGGTTCTGACGAAACCCGATCAACAACGCCCTTATCCCACGTTAGCGACGTGAGCGGGCGTAGGTTTTCTGCTGCGCTCGGACGCGTCTCGGGATGTGGGGAGGAAGTCACAACCGAGGCACGCCTGGAGCGAGGGAATCGTGGGGAGCGACATGTCGGAGGCGGCTCGCGAGCGGCTGCCCACCAACCGGTCCTTCCCCCGCCAGGGCGACTCACGCGTCGAGGCTCAGGCGGCCGTGGACTGGCGCGTCAACCTGGTGATCTCCGTGTTGGTCGGCCGAACCGTCGAGGACGTCGCGCAGGAGTGGGACATCGAGTCCTCGCTCCTGCATCGTTGGGTGCGCGACTTCCTCGTCGCCGGGTCTGCCGCTGTCACCAACCGACCCGACCCCGACCAGGCCCGCCAGCGCGACCGTTTCCTGGCCTCCTTCGCCCACGAGCTGCGCACACCGGTGGCTGTGGCCCAGGGGTGGGCGATGGTCCTCGCTGATGGGGACCTGCCCGAGGACGAGGCGACAGACGCCTTCGCACGGCTCTCCGATGCGCTGACTCGCCTCTCCGAGCACATCCTCGACGTCGAGCTCGCCACGGCTGCGTCCTTGGGGCTGATCCGCGTCGATATCGAGCCCGTCGACGTCGACACCCTGTGTCGAGACCTGCATGGCTGCCCCGGTCTCCGGCACGGGGCCGACGTGAGCGTGCATGCCGATCCGCGACTGATCAGCCGAGTGCTTCGCGACCTGTGGGTCACCGCTCACCGTGAGCCGATTCCTGATCGGGTCTTCGTCGAGGTGATCGAGACCGGGGCATGGCACGAGATCCGCGTCGTGCGCGAGGGCAGCCCGATCAGCCCGATGGTCCTCAAGGCACTCATGGACCCGTTCGACGCCAACGACGATGCGACGGGCGTGACCATGGGGCTCTACCTCGCACGAGCGCTCACAGTGGCTCACGGTGGGTTCCTCGGCGCCGAGGGCGAAGACCAGCGCACCGTGCTCCTTGCACGGTTGCCGCGTGAAGCATCGGTCGATCCAGCGCCATCCGGGCCTGGACCGAACCGCGACAAGGGAGGAGACCCATGAAGTTCAAGCTCTCCTGTGGAGATGCAATGCCGGGATGTTCGGCGAGGTTCGAGGACGAGAGTCGCGACCGAATCCTGGAGCAGGTCGCTGATCATGCGCGTCGGGACCACGGCGTCGCAGAGGTCACCCCAGAGATGCTCGAGGCGATCGGGGCCAACATCGTCTCGGTCTGAGGCGGGCGTGCTCGGACGGGCGGATCTGCTACGCCGGGCCACGGGGGCATACTCGCTGCATGCCTGCGATGGACTTCCAGTTCGAGGGCCAGGTCGTCGAGTGGCGTGGTCCGGCGCCGTTCTACTTCCTGCGCATCCCCGAGGAGGAGAGTGCGGACATCAAGTTCGCAGCCAAGGGGATCGAGTACTGGGGTCAGGTGCCGGTGCTGGTGCGGATCAACGACACCGAGTTCGCGACCGCGCTCTTCCCCAAGGACGGCGGGTACCTGCTCCCGCTGAAGGCCGCGGTGCGCAAGGCCGCGGGGATCGACGTTGACGCTTTGGACGAGGTGCTGACGGTCGCCCTGGACGTCGGCCGCCGCTAGGTGGCCTGTCCGGGAAGGCAAGCCTCCACAGTCCAACCGCTCGGACCGGTGTGCCCTGCGCTGAACTGTCCACCCAGCGTCTGGACGCGCTCGCGCAGGCCGACCAAGCCCCGACCGGTTCCGGTGAGCGGTGCCACGCACTGGGTGCCGCGGTCGTTCTCGACCCGAACCGTCAGGCCCTGCCCAGCCCTGTCGATGCGGATCACGATCCGCACCTCGGCTCCGGGGGCATACCTGAGCGCGTTGGTCAGGCTCTCCTGCACCACCCGGAACGCCAAGTGCGCGACTGGCGCCGGGACTCGGCCGCGGTCGCCCTCGAATCGACACGTGATCGACAGTCCGCTGCGACCTGCATGATCGACCACCTCGTCGACGAGTGAGAGGTCGGATCCCTGGCTCGTGTCGTGGTGACTGCCACCGAGGAGCTCGATCAGCCGTCTGAGATCCTTGGTGCCTTGCTGGGCGGACTCCGAGATGGCGGTGAAGGCCTCCTTGGCGCGGGCGGGATCACTCGCGGCCAGTCGCTGCCCCGCGGCTGCCTGGATCACCATCACGCTGATCGCGTGGCCGACGATGTCGTGCAGCTCGCTGGCGATCCGTGCCCTCTCGTGCCGCAGGGCGATCTGGGCGAAGAGTTCACGCTCGTCCTCGAGCTCCTGAGCGCGCACAGCCAGCTCGTTGGCGGTCTCGTTGCGCAGTCGCAGCACCGTTCCGGCGGCGTACGGCGGCAGCGTGAACATCAGCGCAGGCACCCAGCTGCCGAGGTCGGCGAGAGAGTAGAACGGCACCAGATAGGCCAAGGCGCACAGAGCAACCAGCCAGGCAGCGCGTCCTGACCATCCGAGCGCGAGCACGGCGAAGCTGAGCGAGAAGAGCACCACCCCGGTGTCGGGGAACCAGCCACCACCAACCGCAAGGGAGGCCAGGATCAGACCGAGCGACATCACCGAGGCGGCCCGACTGTGGCTGCGCCACCACATCAGCGCGAGCCCGGCAGCCAGCACGAGGGCGGTGAACAGGTTGCCGCGCAGCGTCGTCGGCCACCCGTGCAGGGCAGTCGGGAGCACCACCAGGAGGATGGCTCCGGCGGCGATGCCGAGTCGTTCGAGTCGCGGCATGCGGGCGCGGCTATCCCGTGAGGGGCAGCTGGGCCACGGCGTTGGCCCGGCCCCTGCTCACCTTCACGTCCAGCGAGCCGCCGAGGAACGTGGCGCGCTCCCTGGCCCTGACCACGGCGGCCTTCAGGTCGACAGACCGGTCGACCGGCCCGTTGACGCGGATCTCCACGGCATCCTTGTCGAAGCTCACCGCGACGTCGATGCGTGAGTCAGGCTGGTCCGCCAGGACGCTGACCAGGTGCTCGACGATGCGGTACGCCGAGAGTTCGACCGTCGCGGACAACGAGCGCGGGTCGCCGGTCACCGTCAGGCGCGAATCTGCTCGCGTGTGCCTCGCCAGCAACGCATCGAGGTGCGCGACGGTGGGCGCCGGAGCCAGCGCGACATCCCCGCCTCGCAGCAAGCCCACGATCTCGCGCATCCCGTCGAGGGTCGCCCGACTGTCGCTCTCGATGGAGACGAAGAGGGCCCTTGCCTCATCGGGCTCGAGGGTCTGGCCCGAGTCGGCCGCAGTCGTCAGCTGACCCAACCGTTCCTGCAGGAGCTCGTCGAGCTCCTTGGAGAGGCGGGCACGATCACCCGCGACCTCCAGCGCCACCCGTTCGTCGCGCAACTGCTTGAGCTGGACCGTTTGCGCTCGCAGCTTCGTGCTCATCGTGGTGCGCTGGCGTACGGCCCGACCGATCCCGAAGAGGATCAGCACGATCGGGAGCGCGAGAACGATCGGCTCGAAGCCGGTGGTCGAGTCGACCGCGAGGACGGCGACCGTGAGGAGCGAGGCCAGCCCCATCGTGATCCAGGCCTGCTTGCGCTCCAGCGCGACCGCGCCGAGGTAGGCCAGGACAAAAGCGAGTGGCAGCCCCGCACCACACCGGGTCACCCAGCCGAACAGGAGATCGTGGAGCACCAGCACCGCCAGCGCAATGCCAGTGACGCTCACGACGCCCCGCCGCCACCACAGCACCGGGACCGTCGCGAGCGCGAAGACCGGCACCATGGCCCACGAGTGCGACGTCAGCTCGTGGACCATGGTGCCCTCGGCGATCGCCGAGGCTGCATCGGCGTCCGGGTATCCCACGTTCAAGATCATCAGGTAGACACCGAGCGCGGTGAGGGACACCGCGAGCACCCAGTCGCTGGGACGGACCCCCCGGAAGATCCCGCTATTGGCCTCACTCATCGCTCGACTCCCTCAGGCGTGAACGTGCTCGACGCTCAGCGTAGGCGCCAGGGCCGTTTTCTCGGCACGAGACTGTACGAAGAGCCCGAGGCCGTAGAAGACCGCGGCCACCGGCACAGAGAGGGCAAGCGCGCCGAGTCCCCCTGTCGAGGAGTCCTTGACCAGCGTGACGACCTGCAGCGCCAGGATCCCGACCATGCCGATCAGGTGGTTCTGCTTGCCCCCGGCGAAGCGGGCCACGGCGTACGCCATCGCGATCGAGAGTGGCAGCGCGAACCCGCAGCGGGTCACCCAACCGAACATCGGGAGACTGGCCGCGATGACCACGAAGGAGACAGCGATCGCAGGGAGGATGCCGCGTCGTCGCCACAGGATCGGGAGTGCGGCGATCACGAAGACGGGGATCATCAGTGCAGACTGGGAGTCGAGGGGGTGTGCAAGGTCGGTCGCCGCCCCCGCGGTGAGGTTCGCGACCCCCAACAGGGTGGCCAGGGCGACCATGACGGCCGTCAGAACGTAGTCGAGGGGACGGATGCCTTTGATGATGTCCATCGCTGCTGCCTTTCGATCCGGCGCCTGGTTGACCCCGTTGGCACCACGCTCCCAACACAACCCTGTAGTCGGCGTCGGCACGAGGGATGAACCTCATCCCGCGCGTCATCCTCAAGGAGGACTCTCCGCGGGCTTGGGGTCGGCATGATGAGGAGGTGATCAGGGTCCTCATCGCCGACGACCAGGAACTCGTGCGCACCGGCTTCCGGGTGATCCTGGAGGCCGAGGGTGACATCGAGGTCGTCGCCGAGGCCGAGAACGGCCGGGAGGCGATCCGCCAGGCAGCACTGGTGAGGCCGCAGGTCGTGCTGATGGACATCAGGATGCCGGAGCTCGACGGTCTGGCTGCGACCGAGCAGATCCTGCAGCGCGCCGACCCGCCGACGATCGTCGTCCTGACGACCTTCGACCAGAACGAGTACGTCTACCGGGCGCTGCGGGCCGGTGCCGCTGGCTTCCTGCTCAAGGACGCGCCCTCGTCCCGTCTGATCGCCGCCGTCCGCGCAGCGGCGACTGGTGACTCGCTGATCGAGCCGTCCATCACCAGGCGACTCCTGGAGCGTTTTGCCGAGTCCGTGGCCGTCTCCGGGACCCCGCCACAACTGCAGCGATTGACCGAACGCGAGCTCGACGTACTGCGACTGATCTGCCGGGGACTGTCGAATGCGGAGATCGCCGCCGAGATGGTGCTCGCCGAGACGACCGTGAAGACCCACGTTGCCCACATCCTCGCCAAGCTGGGCGTGCGAGATCGTGTCCAGGCGGTGGTGGTGGCCTATCACACGGGCTTCGTCTCTCGCTCCCTCGACCCGTGAGCCTCAGTGCCCCTGGTGCGCGGTCGGTGTGGCAGCTACTTGGACGGTTGCGGCACGTTGCACTTGACCTTCGGGTTGACCCCGAGGTAGTTCAGTGGGCCGGCGACGACCGTCAGGGCGGTGTCGCTCACCTTCTTGCAGCTCACCTCGCGCTGGTCGGAGAAGTAGCCGCGTTGGTACGCCGCCAGCACCCCGATCAAAAGCCACACCACTACGACGATCCCGATCAATCTGCCCATGACGTGCTCCTCGGTCGGCGGTTGGGGACATCTTCCTATACCCAGACCACCGAGGAATGAACTCGATCCTCACCGGTGGTGCGGTGTCGTCGGTCTGGTGGTGGGTCGAAGGTGAGGTCGTTGGGTGTGGTTCGTCGGATGGTCCAGGGGGCGGCGTGGATCAGTCGGTGGTGGTGGCTGCAGAGAAGGACCATGTTGGTCAGTGAGGTGGCGCCGCCGTCGGCCCAGTGGACGAGGTGGTGGGCGTGGCACATCACCGGTGGGCGGGTGCAGTGGGGGAACCGGCAGTGGC
>JBDSBU010000235.1:0-17222 GCA_039921445.1 Marmoricola sp.
AGACGCGCCCGGACCGTTCCCCGGGGGAGAACTGGCCGTCCTCGGTGTTCTGCGCCCCCTCGACGTAGATCGCGTCGGCCGGGCAGGCCCAGGCACAGAGCTCACAGCCGACGCACTTCTCCAGCCCGTCCGGCCAGCGGTTGAGCTGGTGCCGGCCGTGGAACCGCGGAGCCGTGGGCACCTTCTCGAATGGGTACTGCTCAGTGACGACCTTGCGGAACATGGTCCGGAAAGTGACGCCGAACCCGGCGACCGGGTCCCAGAGCTGTTCCTTCAGGGACGCCATCAGCGATCCTCCCTCTGCGGCATCGGCGGGACGGGGTAACCGCCCGCGAACGCATCGAATGCTTCGGTCTCGGACTCCTCGACCGGCTTCTCCTTCTCCTCGAAGAAGAACGCCGCCACGAGCATCACGGCGATCACGCCGCCAGCAGCGAAGAGCCAGTTGCGGTCGAAGCCACCGCGCAGATCGACCACGCGGATGGCGGCGACGGCCAGGATCCAAACCAGTGACGCGGGGATCAGGACCTTCCAGCCGAACGCCATGAACTGGTCGTAGCGCAGACGAGGCAGGCTGCCGCGCAACCAGATGAAGATGAAGATGAAGAACATCACCTTGCCCATGAACCACAAGAACGGCCAGTAGCCGGTGTTGGCGCCGTCCCAGAACGAGATCGGCCACGGCGCCTTCCAGCCTCCGAGGAACAAGGTGGTTGCCAGAGCGGAGACGGTGGCCATGTTGATGTACTCGGCGAGGAAGAACAGCGCGAACTTCAGCGAGGAGTACTCGGTGTGGAAGCCGCCGACGAGCTCGCCTTCGGCCTCGGGAAGGTCGAACGGCGCCCGGTTGGTCTCCCCGATCATCGCGATCACATAGATCACGAACGAGGGGATCAACGAGAACGCGAACCAGACCTGGTCCTGCGCCTCGACGATCTGCGAGGTCGACATCGATCCTGCGTGCAGGAAGACCGCGACCAGCGCCAAGCCCATCGCGACCTCGTAGGAGATCATCTGCGCGCTCGAGCGAAGCCCACCCAGCAGGGAGTACGTCGAACCGGAGGACCAGCCTCCGAGCACGATGCCGTAGATCCCGATGGAGGCGATCGCCATCACGAAGATCACCGCGACCGGCATGTCGGTGAGCTGAAGCGGGGTGGTGATGTCGCTGAAGGGCACCTTGACCTCAGGACCGAACGGGATCACCGCGAAGGTCACGAACGCCGGGATCACCGCGATCACCGGGGCGATCACGAAGACCACCTTGTCGGCGGCCTTGGGGATCAAGTCCTCCTTCAGCGCCAGCTTGACACCGTCGGCCAGGCTCTGCAGCAGACCGAAGGGGCCGTTGACGTTGGGTCCGATGCGGTGCTGCATCCGGGCCACGACCCGGCGCTCGAACCAGATGTTGAACAGCGTCAGCAGCACCAGCACAACGAAGATCAGCACGGCCTTGAGGATCACCAGCCAGACGGGGTCCCGCCCGAAGGCCTCGAGACCCTTCTCCGTGGTGGGGCCGACCGCGAGGAGGACCAGGGCGGGTGTCATCGGTTGCCTCCGGTGGTGGCGGTCACGGTGACCTGGCTGCCGGCCGGGCCGACAAGATGGCGGACCGAGAGGCCGGGAGCACTGGCTGGGGCCCAGACCGCGCCCTCGGCGAGGTCGCCGACCGCGACCGGCAGCTCCACGGAGCCGAGCGGCCCGGTCAGGGTGACCAGAGCGCCCGTGTCGACACCGAGGCCGGCCAGCGTGGCCGCGTTGACCAGGACGATCGGCTTCCGCGCAGTCAGGCGCATCGCCTCGTCGCCGTCCTGCATCCGACCGTCGTCGATGAGCTGCTTCCAGGACGCCAGGACGAGGCCGGCCTTAGGGGCGCTCGTCCCTCGCTCCTGCGGCGCCGCATTCTCGAAACCGGGCAGAGTCGGGCGCTCGCCGTCCCAGGGACCGACCTGCTCGAGCTCGGCTGCGACCTGCTCGGTGGTGCGGAAGCCCAGCGGAGAGCCCATCTCCTCGGCGATCCCGGCGAGCACTCGCAGATCGGGCAACGAGGCCGGGTTGTGCAGCACCTTGCCGAACGAGCGGACCCGCCCCTCCCAGTTGACGAAGGTGCCGGACTTGTCGGTGACCGGAGCCACGGGGAAGACCACGTCGGCAGCCCGGGTCACCTCGGAGGCACGCACCTCCAGAGCGACCACGAACTCGGCCTTCGCGACCGCCTTGCGTGCCAGGGAGGGGTCGCTCAGGTCATCGAGGTCGACACCTCCGATGACCAGGCCCTTGATCTTGCCCTTCGCGGTGCGAGCGATGATCTCGTCGCCGTCCGACCCGACCTTGGCAGGCAGCGACTTGACGCCCCAGGCGGTGGCGAGGTCGACGCGGGCAGCGGCGTCGGCGACGAGTCGACCACCGGGCAGCAGGTTCGGCAGCGCGCCGGCCTCGATCGCTCCCCGGTCACCCGCGCGGCGTGGGATCCAGGCGAGCCTGGCACCGGTGGTGCCCGCCAGGGTGGCCACGGCGGAGAGGGCACCCGGGACCGAGGCCATCCGCTCGCCGACCAGGATCAGGCCGCCGCTGTCGAGGGCGACATTGCCGTCATGTGCCAGAGCCTCGATCGCTGCAGCCTCGTCGCCGGGGCGGGTGGGGATCAGGGTGCCGGACATCTTGTGCAGGCCACGCGAGGTGTACGGCGCGAGCGAGTAGATCGGCAGCTTGCGGCCACGGGCGGACTTGCGCAGCCGCAGGAAAACGGTGCCGGCCTCGTCCTCGGGCTCGAAGCCGATCAGCACCACCGAGCGTGCGGTCTCGAGGTCGGCGTACGTCACGGCACCGGAGTCGGGGTGGCCCAGGGCCACCTGGGCTGCGAGGAAGTCGGCCTCCTCGACGCTGTGCGGGCGAGACCGGAAGTCGATGTCGTTCGTGCCGAGGGCCACCCGGGCGAACTTCGAGTAGGCGTAGGCGTCCTCGAGAGTGATCCGGCCACCGGTGAGCACACCGACGCTGCCGGCCGCAGCCAGGCCGCGGGCCGCCACGACGAAGGCCTCGGGCCAGCTCGCCGCGCGCAGCTCCCCGGTCTCCTCGTCGCGCACCATCGGGTGCGGGAGGCGGTCCTCGAGGTTGGCGTAGCGGTGCGCGAAACGGTCCTTGTCGGTGATCCACTCCTCGTTGACGAGCGCGTCGTCACCAGAGAGCCGGCGCATCACCTTGCCGCGTCGGTGGTCGACACGGACGGCGGAGCCACAGGCATCGAGCTCGGCGACCGACGGGGTGGAGACCAGGTCGAAGGGCCGTGAACGGAAGCGGTACGCCGAGGAGGTCAGCGCGCCGACGGGGCAGATCTGGATGGTGTTGCCCGAGAAGTAGCTCTCGAAGGGCTCCTTCTCGTAGATGCCGACCTGCTGGAGCGCACCGCGCTCGATCAGCGCGATGAACGGGTCGCCGGCGATCTGCTCGGAGAAGCGGGTGCAGCGCGCGCACAGGATGCAGCGCTCGCGGTCGAGCAGCACCTGCGCGGAGATGTTGATCGGCTTGGGGTAGAGCCGCTTGCTCTCGGTGAAGCGGGTCTCACCCCGGCCGTTGCTCATCGCCTGGTTCTGCAGGGGGCACTCGCCGCCCTTGTCGCAGACCGGGCAGTCCAAGGGGTGGTTGATCAGCAGGAACTCCATCTGTCCCTGCTGGGCCTTGTCGGCCACCGGCGATGTGGCCTGGGTGTTGACCACCATGCCCGGGGCGACGGTGATGGTGCATGAGGCCTGCGGCTTGGGCATCCCCCGCCCGTTGCCGGCGTCGGGGATCTCGACCAGGCACTGGCGACAGGCACCGACAGGCTCGAGGAGCGGGTGGTCGCAGAACCGTGGGATCTGCACACCGATCTGCTCGGCGGCCCGGATCACCAGGGTGTTCTTGGGCACCGAGACCTCGACGCCATCGATGGTCAAGGTGACCTCGTCGGACTTCTCAGGCGCAGTCTCGGTAGACCTCGGCGGGGTCTTGCCGGCCTTCTGGGGGGTGGTCGTCATGCCGAGGCCTCCACCTTGGGGAACAGGTTCGACGCCTCGCGGTCGAAGGGGCAGCCACCATGAGCGAGGTGGTCGAGGTACTCCTGGCGGAAGTGCTCGATCGAGGAGCTGATCGGACTGGTCGCGCCGTCACCGAGCGCGCAGAACGCGCGGCCGAGGATGTTGTCGCACTGGTCGAGCAGCAGGTCGAGGTCGGCCTCGGCACCGTTGCCCTGCTCGAGACGAGCCAGGGTCTGCGCCAGCCACCAGGTGCCCTCGCGGCACGGGGTGCACTTGCCGCAGGACTCGTGCTTGTAGAACTCGGTCCACCGCAGCACCGCACGGACCACGCAGGTGGTCTCGTCGAAGATCTGGAGCGCACGGGTGCCGAGCATGGAGCCCACGCTGGCGACACCCTCGAAGTCGAGAGGGACGTCGAGGTGCTCGGCGGTCAGGATCGGGGTGCTCGAACCACCAGGTGTCCAGAACTTCAGCTCGTGGCCCTCGCGCATGCCACCGGCGAGCTTGATCAGCTGACGCAGGGTGATCCCCAGGGGCGCCTCGAACTGGCCGGGGTTACGCACGTGTCCGGAGAGGGAGAAGATCCCGAAGCCCTTGGACTTCTCGGTTCCCATGGAGGCGAACCACTCGGCACCGCGGTCGAGAATGCTGGGGACCGAGGCGATCGACTCCACGTTGTTGATCACCGTGGGGCTGGCGTAGAGGCCGGCGACAGCGGGGAACGGCGGGCGCAGCCGGGGTTGTCCACGACGACCCTCCAAGGAGTCCAGCAGCGCGGTCTCCTCACCACAGATGTAGGCCCCTGCGCCAGCGTGCACCACCAGGTCGAGGTCGTAGCCCGAGCCGTGGATGTCCTTGCCGAGGTGGCCGGCAAGGTAGGCCTCCTGCACGGCCCGCTGCAGACGACGGACCACGTGGAGCACTTCACCGCGCACGTAGATGAAGGCGACGCCGGCCCGGATCGCGTAGGAGCTGATGATCACGCCTTCGACCAACGTGTGCGGACTGGCCATCATCAGTGGGACGTCCTTGCAGGTGCCCGGCTCCGACTCGTCGGCGTTGACCACGAGGTACTTCGGGTTCGGGTTGTCCTGGGGGATGAAGCCCCACTTCATGCCGGTCGGGAACCCGGCGCCGCCACGGCCGCGCAGGTTGGAGGCCTTGACCGCCTCGATGACGTCGGCGGGAGCCATCGCCAGGGCCTTCCTCAGCCCGGCGTACCCGCCCTGGTCCTCGTAGGCCGCCAGCGTCCAGGAGCGATCGGTGCCCCAGTTGTCGGTGAGGACCGGGGTCAGAGTGCCGATGGTCGAGCTCACTTGGCCTCATCTCCCGGATTCGCGGGGTTGTCCTCGTGCTTGGTGTCGGCCGGCGACTGCTCGACCTTCGCCTCGGACTCGGTGTGCTCGGACTCGTGGCTGCCCTTCGCCTGAGCGTCCGGGTTGCTCGGGTCGCCTGAGGTCCGCGAATTCCCCGACTCATCGGCGAGGTGGCGGGTGCTCTCCACCGAGGGAGCCGTCCAGTCGTTCTCGCGGGCAAGCTTGAGCCCAACCAGCGACGCGGGTCCGGCGGAGGGGCCTTCGTCGGCGAGGTCGTCGGGAAATCCGGCCAGCACCCGTTCGGCCTGACGCCAGGTCACCACGCGGGGACCACGGGTCGAGCGCACCTCGGCGCCGGAGCGCAGCTCATCGACCAGCTGCGTGGCCGACTCGGGAGTCATGTTGTCCATGAACTCCCAGTTGACGGTCATCACCGGTGCGAAGTCGCACGCGGCGTTGCACTCCACGTGCTCGAGAGTGATCGAGCGCCGACCCTCCTCGTGGGGGGTGGTCTCGTCGTTGCCGACCTCGAGGTGGTCCTTGAGCCGTTCGAAGATCAGGTCGCCGCCCATGATCGCGCACAGCGTGTTGGTGCACACCCCGACGTGGTAGTCGCCCACGGGCCGACGCTTGTACATCGTGTAGAAGGTGGCCACACCGCTCACCTCGGCCGCGCTGAGGCCCAGGATCTCCGCACAGGTCTCGATGCCCCGCGCAGTGACTCGACCCTCGACGCTCTGCACGAGGTGCAGCATCGGAAGCAGGCCCGAGCGGGCCTGGGGG
The DNA here is from genome assembly GCA_039921445.1 of Marmoricola sp. Lineage (GTDB taxonomy): Bacteria > Actinomycetota > Actinomycetes > Propionibacteriales > Nocardioidaceae > Marmoricola. The sequence continues at coordinate 6,116 of JBDSBU010000235.1, forward strand.
TAGCGGGCGCCGATCTCCACGAGCTCGGCGTAGGTCGCGTCGTCGAAGCGCTCCGCGCGCTCCACCTGCGTGGTGGAGACCGCGGCCGCGGTGGTCTCGTCGTCGATGCCGGGGATTCGGCCCTGGTCGTCGGTCGGGGTCATCGGTCGACTCCTCCCATCACGGGGTCGATGGAGGCGATCGCGACGATGACGTCGGCGATCATGCCGCCCTCGCTCATCACCGAGGTGGCCTGCAGGTTCACGAAGGACGGGTCACGGAAGTGCACCCGGAACGGGCGGGTGCCGCCGTCGGAGACCACGTGGGCACCGAGTTCGCCACGAGGGGACTCGATCGGCACGTAGGCCTGGCCGGCCGGGACCCGGAAACCCTCGGTGACCAGCTTGAAGTGGTGGATCAGGGCCTCCATGGACTCACCCATGATGTGCCGGATGTGATCGAGGCTGTTGCCCATGCCGTCGCTGCCGATCGAGAGCTGGCTCGGCCAGGCGATCTTCTTGTCGCCGATCATCACCGGCGCCTTCTCGAGGTCGGCAAGCCGGTCCACGGTCTGCTCGACGATCCGCAGGGACTCCCACATCTCATCGAGGCGGATTCGGAAGCGGCCGTAGGCGTCCATGCTGTCTCGCGTCGGTACGTCGAACTCGTAGTCCTCGTAACCGCTGTAGGGCTCGCTCTTGCGCAGGTCCCACGGGTAGCCGGTCGAACGGAGCACCGGGCCGGTGATCCCCAGGGCGAGGCAGCCCGCCAGGTCGAGGTGGCCGACCCCGTCGAGCCGGGCCCGGAAGATCGGGTTGGCGTTGCACAGCGCGGCGTACTCGGGGAGCCGCTTCTTCATCAGGGTCACGAAGTCACGGATCTGGTCCAGCGCGCCGGGGGGCATGTCCTGGGCCACACCGCCGGGACGGATGAACGCGTGGTTCATCCGCAGGCCGGTGATCAGCTCGAACAGGTCCAGGACGAGCTCTCGTTCCCGGAAGCCGATCGTCATCACGGTGAGCGCACCGATCTCCATGCCACCGGTGGCGATCGCGACCAGGTGCGAAGAGATCCGGTTGAGCTCCATCAGGAGCACGCGCATGACCTGCGCCTTCTCCGGGATCTGGTCCTCGATGTCGAGCAGGCGCTCGACGCCCAGGCAGTAGGTCATCTCGTTGTAGAACGGGCTCAGGTAGTCCATCCGCGTGCAGAACGTGACGCCCTGCACCCAGGTGCGGTACTCCATGTTCTTCTCGATGCCCGTGTGCAGGTAGCCGATGCCGCAACGCGCCTCGGTGACCGTCTCGCCCTCGAGCTCGAGGATCAGCCGGAGCACCCCGTGCGTCGAGGGGTGCTGCGGACCCATGTTCACCACGACCTTGTTGTCGTGCTCCTCGGCGATGCCCGAGACCACCGAGTCCCAGTCCTGTCCGGTGACGGTGAAGACCCGACCCTGGCTGGTCTCCGACTTCGGGGCGTAGGCGTCCTGCGTGGCCATCAGTTGTAGCTCCTCCGCTGGTCCGGCGGCGGGATGGTGCCGCCCTTGTACTCGACCGGGATCCCCCCGAGCGGGTAGTCCTTGCGCTGCGGGTGTCCTGGCCAGTCGTCGGGCATCTGGATCCGGGTCAGCGCCGGGTGGTGGTCGAAGATCAGGCCGAAGAAGTCGTAGGTCTCGCGCTCGTGCCAGTCGGCGGTGGGGTAGGTGGCCACCACGCTGGGGATGTGCGGGTCCGCGTCGGGAGCAGTGGTCTCCAGCCGGATCCGACGGTTGTGGGTCATCGAGAGCAGGTGGTAGACCGCGTGCAGCTCACGGCCCTCGTCCTCGGGGTAGTGCACGCCGCTGACACCGGAGAGCAGCTCGAACCGCAGGGCGGCGTCGTCGCGCAGGAGCTTGGCCACCGCAGCGATGTCGTCGCGGCGGATGAAGAAGGTGATCTCGCCGCGGTGGACCACGACCTTCTCGACGGCCCCGTCGAGCCCGGCGGAGCGAGTGGCCTCGGAGAGTGCGAGCGCCACGTCGTCCATCCAGCCGCCGAAGGGCGGGGCAGAGGCATCGGGCATCTCGACCGGGCGCGTCAGCCCGCCGTAGCCCGAGGTGTCACCGGTGCCGTGGACGCCGAACATGCCCTCGCGACGGCCGATCTGCTCGCCTCCTGATGCGGGCACGTTCTCCGGCATCGTCTCGGTGGCGTCGACCTCGGTGCCGGTCTGCTTCTCGTCGCTCACCTCATCAGGCCCTTCATCTGGCTCGTGGGCAGGGCGTTGAGGCCGATCTCCTCGTTGGTCTCGATCTCGGCGAGGCGGTTCGGGCCGAGCTTGGTCGCCTGGATCTGGTCGTGCAGCTTGAGGATCGCGTCGATCAGCATCTCCGGGCGCGGGGGGCAGCCGGGGAGGTACATGTCGACAGGGACGATGTGGTCGACACCCTGGACGATGGCGTAGTTGTTGAACATGCCGCCGGAGCTTGCGCACACCCCCATGGCCAGGACCCACTTGGGCTCGGCCATCTGGTCGTAGATCTGGCGCAGCACGGGGGCCATCTTCTGGCTCACCCGTCCGGCGACGATCATCAGGTCGGCCTGGCGCGGGCTGGCACGGAAGACCTCCATGCCGAAGCGCGCGAGGTCGTACTTGGGACCACCGCTGGTCATCATCTCGATCGCGCAGCAGGCCAGCCCGAAGGTGGCCGGCCAGAAGGATGCCTTGCGCATGTAGCCGGCGACGCCCTCGACCGTGGTCAGCAGTACGCCGGAGGGAAGCTTGTCTTCAAGACCCATGTCTGTGCCTAGCCCTCTGTCCTGTTCAGTCCCACTCGAGCCCGCCCCTGCGCCAGACGTACATGTAGGCGACGAAGACCGGCACGATGAAGAGCACCATCTCGATCAGCCCGAACAGGGCCATCTCGTCGAAGGCCACGGCGATCGGGTAGAGGAAGACGATCTCGATGTCGAAGACGATGAACATCATGGCGGTGATGTAGTAGCGCACCGGGAACCGACCGCCACCCACAGGCTGCGGGGTGGGCTCGATGCCGCACTCGTAGGAGTCCAGCTTGGCGCGGTTGTAGCGCTTCGGGCCGGTCAGTGAGCTGACTGCGACCGAGAAGATCGCGAACCCTGCGGCGAGGGCCATCAACGCCAGAACGGGCGTGTAAAGCTCCATGGTCCTCCTGAGTCCGGCACTGCGTTCGTGAACATGTGAAGCCGTTCACGAACTCGCGACGCGGCCAGCATAGAGGTCTGGGTCACATCGCGCGAACGCACCCCAGACCGGTTCCCGGGGACCCCTTGACCTAGGCCGTGGCGCGGTGCAACGCCACGATTCCACCGGTCAGGTCACGCCACTCGGGCCGGCTCCAACCCGCGGCACCGATCCGGTCCGCAAGGGCCGCCTGGTCCGGCCAGGCCCGGATCGACTCGGCGAGGTAGACGTAGGCATCCGGGCTCGAGGACACCGCTCGAGCCACCGATGGCAGTGCCTTCATCAGGTACTCGATGTAGACGGTGCGAAACGGCGACCAGGTCGGAGAGCTGAACTCGCACACCACCAGTCGCCCGCCGGGACGTGTGACCCGCAACATCTCGCGTAGTCCGGCGTCGGGATCGACCACGTTTCGCAGGCCGAACGAGATCGTGGCGGCGTCGAAGGTGTCGTCGGCGAACGGCAGCCGCGTGGCGTCGCCGGCCGTGAAGGGCAGGCTCGGCCGGGCGCGCTTGCCCACGGCCAGCATCCCCACCGAGAAGTCGCAGGGCACCACTGTGGCCCCGCGGTCGCTGAAGGGCTGGGAGGAGGTGCCGGTCCCGGCCGCGAGGTCGAGGACCTTCTCACCCGGTAGCGGGTTGACCGCCTGCACGACCTGGTGCCTCCAGCGCCGATCCATTCCCAGCGAGAGCACGTCGTTGGTCAGGTCGTAGCGCTGGGCGACGGCGTCGAACATCGCCTGCACCTCGGTGGGTCTCTTCGAAAGGCTCGCTCGGGTCACGCCGACACCCTATGCAGCCCCCGTGAGGCCACCGTGAGGCCCCGACTGGAGACGCCGACGAAATCGTCACAACCAAATCGGGTTGTGGTGCGTCATACCCATTGACAGAGATCGTCTCGGGTGAGGATGAGGACATGCGCGCAGGATGGAACAGGACCGCCACGGTGGCGATGGTCTCGGGGGTGCTCCTCGGGACGACGGCTCTGGGCTGGGGTGTCGCACGCGCCAGTGGAGGGGCCCCCTCCACCCACAGGGCGCCCTACTCGGTGACCCAGAGCCAGGCGCCTACAGCCACCCCGACGCCCACAGCCACGCGGACATCCGTGGCCACCCCACAGACCCCGGGACCGGGGAAGGTCGCGCATCGCAAGCCGGCCGGCAGGGACACCGCTCCGCTGCCCCCGGCTCGTCCGGCGGCCACCCCGGTGCCGGGACCACGGCTCCTGGGCCCAGGCGACGACGGCCCCGAGGTGCGCGCGTTGCAGGCGCGCCTGCGTCAGATCGCCTGGTACGCCGGCGACGTCACCGACACCTACGGAACGCTCACCACCGCCGCCATCAAGGGGTTCCAGGCCAAGCGTGAGATCGCGGTCACGGGCTACGTCGACCGTCGCACGATGACGCGCCTCGAGGACATGACGCGGGTGCCGACGGCCGACGAGCTGGCCAACAAGCTCCCGGGCAGCACCTCAACGGGTGCCCGCCTCGACCCACGTTGCACCACGGGACGGACGCTGTGCATCGACAAGACCAGCAGCACGGTGCGCTGGGTCGTCGACGGTGCCGTGCGCCGCACGATGGCAGTGCGCTTCGGCTCCTCCTACACACCGACCCGTGAGGGCCTGTTCCACGTTGGCTGGAAGTCGCGCGACCACGTCTCGAAGCTCTACGACTCCTCGATGCCGTTCGCGATGTTCTTCTCCGGTGGGCAGGCAGTGCACTACTCCTCGGACTTCGCGGCTCGCGGGTACTCCGGCGCCTCCCACGGCTGCGTGAACGTGCGGGACTACGCCGGCATCGCCTGGCTCTTCGACCAGGTCGCGGTCGGCGACAAGGTCGTCGTCTACTGGTCCTGACGGGTCGGAAACCGCATCCCGACCGCCGAGGGGCCGGTTCACCCGACCGCGTAGGCTGGGACATCGTGAGCAGCCCGAGCGTCGGCGACCCGCCTGAGGATCGCCTCGTGGTCCGAACCGTCGAGGTCCCCGTCGCAGCGTTGCCCGAGAACCTCCTCGACCTGCTTCCCGACGACCATCCGCTGGCGTGGCTGCGTCGTGGCGAGGGCATCGTCGCCTGGGGCATCGCCGCCAGCTGCCGTACCTCCGGCCCGGATCGATTCACCGACACCGTGGACTGGTGGCGAGCGGTGACCGCTGCGGCGCGAGTCGACGACGCCGTCGCTGTGCCAGGCACCGGTCTGATCAGCGTCGGCAGTCTCGCCTTCGCCGACGACCCCGGCGAGAGCGTGATGGTGGTGCCGCGCGTCGTCGTCGGTGTCCGAGGAAAGACAGCCTGGATCACCGAGGTCACCGAGGTCACCAAGATGACCGACGGGGGTGGGGCCGCAGATCCCGCTGTCCCCGGCCTCCAGCCGCTTCCGTCGGCCCCCCGCAACGTGACCTTCGCCGACGGCGCCATGAGTGGCACCGCGTGGGAGTCCGTGGTCTCCGAGGCGGTACGCCGGATCGCCGCGGGTGATCTGGAGAAGGTCGTCCTGGCCCGCGACCTGATCGCGAGCGCGGAGGCCGACGTGGACGTCCGCTGGCCACTGCGGCGTCTCGCCGACGAGTACGCCATGTGCTGGACCTTCCACGTCGAGGGGCTCTTCGGTGCCACCCCGGAGATGCTGGTGCGCCGTGAGCGCGGCCTGGTGACCTCCCGGGTGCTGGCCGGCACCATCCGGCGTACAGGAGACGATGAGCGCGACCTCGCACTGGCCGGTCAGCTGGCGCGCTCCTCGAAGGACCTCGAGGAGCACGAGTACGCCGTTCGGTCCGTGGCGGACTCGCTGGCGCCGTACTGCTCCTCGATGAACGTGCCCGAGGTGCCGTTCGTGCTCCACCTGCCCAACGTGATGCACCTCGCCACCGACGTCGCAGGTGTGGTGCACGACAGCAACGGCGCCAGCGTCCTGGAGCTCGCCGCCGCCCTGCACCCCTCGGCCGCCGTGGGCGGCACCCCCACCAAGGTCGCCGTGGAGATGATCGCGGAGATCGAGGGCATGGATCGTCGCCGCTACGCGGGGCCGGTGGGCTGGATGGACGCCCACGGCGACGGCGAGTTCGGGATCGCCTTGCGCTCGGCGGAGATCAACGGCAACCAGGTCCGACTCTTCGCGGGCTGCGGCATCGTCGCGGAGTCCGATCCAGAGGCCGAGCTCGCCGAGGCGCAGGCTAAGTTCCTGCCCGTTCGCGACGCACTGACCGACTGACGCTCCCGTTCGGGCCGACCATCGGTGAGCGGTCCGGTGCCGCCGGGGCCTCGACCCGCTCGTGCTCGCGTTCGCGCACGGCGCGCTTGATCTGCTGCAGGTTGTTGCGCAGCAGGTCCGAGACCAGCTCGTCCATCCGTGGGTCGCCGAGCATCTCGATCAGCACCCGCAGGGTGGTCTCGCTGACCTGACCGACGACGGCGTCGTAGCCGGGGAGCCGACCGACCACGCGTGACGCAGGGTCCTGGCGGACCTTCTCGGCCACCAGCGCGATCAGCTCGTCGCGATTCTCGGTGAGGGCGGCCGAGATGTTCTTGGTGTAGTGACCGGTCTGGATGACGTCGGCGACCTCGTCGAGGACAGCGATCGTGAGGGGGCGCTTGATCAGGCCGACGAACCAGTTCGCGAGCTGGCTCAGCCGACGGACGACCCAAGGGGTTCGGAGTCCACGGCGCACCAGCGCCCGGGTGAGCAGTGCTGCACCGACGTTGAGCACGACCAGCACCGCGAGGACGAGCAGCACCAGCTCGGCCACGGAGCGCTCCCCCAGCCAGTCGATCACCGGCTCACAGGTCCTGACCCGGCTGGAGCCGGACGTAGCTCTGCGCGCGCTCGCCGAGCATGTGATCGAGGTGGGCATCGACAAGGCGCAACCCCAGGTCGCTGTAGACCATGTCGTGGATCGCCAATGAGCGCGGGGCTCCGACGTCGCGAGCGAAGTCGATGCACTCCCCGACCTTGAGCCAAGGCGCACTCACCGGGAGAAGCAGCAGGTCCACGTCGGCCTCGGGAAGCGTGAGCGAGTCGCCGGGATGGAAGATCGTGATGTCCTCGACCTCGAGCAGGAAGCCGCTGTTGTCGAAGCGGTGCATCTCCGGGTGGATCACCGCGTGCTTCTCCCCCACCACGCTCACCGGGACGCCGACATCGAGCCTCTGCCCCGGCTCGACCACCGTCACGCGTTCGGAGAGGTCCGGGGCGTCCTCCCCGATCCGGGCCGCGACCGCAGCGATGGTGAAGATCGGGGCGTCTGTGCGACGCAGGTGGTCCACGGCGTAGTGGTCGGCGTGCTCGTGGGTGATCAGCACGGCGGTGGCACCGTCGGTGGCCTCGACCTCGGTGAAGCCACCCGGGTCGAGGACGATCGTGTGCGCGCCGGTCTGCAGCCGCACGCAGGCGTGGCCGTGCTTGGTGATCCGCATCGCCCCAGCCTAGGAGGACGGCTCACATCCCGACAGGGAGGCAGGACGGGAAGGCCCTCAGCCAGTGATGCCGTCGACGAAGCACCAGCGCCAGTTCTCGCCGGGCTCGGCCGAACACATCACGGGATGCGACGACTGCTCGTGGTGGACTGAGGCGTGCCTTCCCGCCGAGGAGTCGCAGCAACCGACGTTGCCGCAGTCCAGGCACATCCGAAGGTGCACCCAGGAGGTTCCCTCCTCGAGGCAGGCATCGCACTGTCCAGGCGTGCGCGGCTCGACCGAGGGTCGCTTCTGCGCCAGATGCTCGCAGTCGCCGCCCTGCGGATCGACCACCGCACCCGCTTCGGCCTCGGGATCCATTGCCGCGCGCAGCCGCTGCCGCTCACCCTCGGAGTACTCCAGCATCGACTCCTCCACGTCCAGCATCCCCAGCACCTCCGCGACCACCTCGTGAGCCACCGTGCCAGTGCTACGGATCTCCAGCACCCTGCCGCGCTCCGCATCGATCATCCGACGTCGTCGACGCGAGTAGACCTCGCTCGGGGTCTCCTCGGCGTTGCCACCGACCCGTTCCCAGGCCGCGTGGTCACGGCGGGTCAACCGCTCCCTGATGTTCTGGCTGACCTCGTGCGGGTCGTCCTCATCCATGTTCTCCAAGAGCTCCAGCCCGGCCTGGGAGGCTTGATGCAGCAGGTTGGCACGGGCGAGTGCGTCGGCGGCCAGGTCGGGGCGGGGTACGCCGAGCCGGCGAGCCACCCAGGGCAGGGAGAGGCCTTGGATGAACAACGTTCCGGCGGTGACCGTGAATGCGATCAGCAGGAGCACGTCGCGGTGCTGGGTGTCCGCCGGGATCACGAACGCGGCCGCAAGGGTGACCACGCCCCGCATCCCGGCCCAGCCGATCACGAAGGTGTAGGCCCAGCTGGGTCGCTTCCCGCTCACCGGGTCGGGCGCAGGTCGCACCAGCGCGTAGCGGGCGGCGAAGACCCAGAGCAGACGGAGCACGATCACCCCGAGCAGAGTCGTTCCGCAGACCAGGGCCACCCGCTCACCCGTGAGTGAGTCGGTCGCGGCACCGTCGATGATCGAGCGCGCCTGCAACCCGATCAACAAGAACACCGCGCCTTCGAGCAGGAAGGCGATGCTGCGCCAGTTCATCCGCTCGGCAAGCCGGGAGGACGCGGTCTGCAGGATCGGTGCCTGGTGCCCGAGGAGCAACCCAGCGACCACGACACTGACCACCCCGGAGGCCTCGATGGTCTCGGCCACGACGTAGGCCGCGAACGGGGTGAGGAAGGACAGTGCACTGTCCAGGACGGGGTCCTTGACGTGCTTGCGCACGTAGCCGATCAGGCCGAAGAAGAGCAGTCCGACCAGCACACCGCCACCCGCGGCGACCACGAAGTCGAGCGCGATCGCGTGCCAGACGACACTGGCTGCCAAGGCTGTGCGCAGCGCAACCAGTGCGGTCGCGTCGTTGAGCAGGGACTCCCCCTCCAGGATCGTCACGATCCTGCGCGGGAGTCCGATCCGGCGACCGATCGTCGTTGCGGCAACAGCGTCCGGCGGGGCGACCACCGCCCCGATCGCCAAAGACGCAGCCCAGCCGAGGTCGGGAAGCAGGGCGTGCACCAGGACGCCGATCCCGACTGTCGTGAAGGCCACCAGCCCCACCGAGAGGAGCAGGATCGAGCGCCGGTTGGCGTTGAAGTCGACCAGGCTGGTCTGCAGGGAGGCTGCGTAGAGCAGTGGTGGGAGCAATCCGAACAGCACCACCTCGGGCCGCAGCTCCACCTCCGGGAGCCAGGGCAGGTAGGAGCCGACGACACCGACGACGATCAGCACCAGCGGCGCGGGCAGCTCCAGGCGTGAGCTGAGCCCGGCGACGACGATGACGGTCGCCACGAGTCCGACGAGCAGCTCAGCCATGTGCATGTCAGCCGAGGTCCTGCGCCAGCGCGCGGATTGCCCTGTCGAGCTCCCGGCGGTTGTCTCGCCGTACGACGGCCTCGACCACTTCGATGCCACCGGCAGGGCTGGCCAGCGCGTGGGCGAGCTCGGCCCGGTCCGTGACCCGCCAGTGCGGCGTCCGGCTGGCGGCGCACAGGGCGCCCAGGTCGGTGCCGTGGGGGGTGCCGAAGAGCCGCTCGAAGGAGTCGGCGAACTCGGGTGCGCCCTGCTCCAGGGTCGCGAAGATCGACCCGCCGTCGTCGTTGGTGACCACGATCGTGAGGTCGGGACGTCGCTCGCGCGGGCCGAGGAGCAGCGCGTTGCTGTCGTGGAGGAAGGTCACGTCGCCCATGTAGGCGATCGCTCGGGTGCTGGCAGGCCGCCCGAGGGTGGCACCGATGGCCGAGGAGATGGTGCCGTCGATGCCGGCGAGACCGCGGTTGGCGAGCACCATCCGGCGCTCGCCGACAGGGTGCGCGGAGGCCATCAGGTCCAGGTCACGGATCGGGTTGCTGGCACCGAGGAACAGCAGCCCGCCGGGCGGGTTGGCGGCGTTGACGACCTGCGCCACGTCGTACGGCGTGAGGCCAGGCTGCTCTGCAACGAAGGCATCCAGGCGGGCTGACAACGACCGGTCGGCCGTGCGCCACTGCTCCAGCCACGCGTCGTCGCCCGCCGCCGCCGTCACGGCGGCGTGCTCGGCGTCCACCGGGAAGGGTCTGGCGGGCCACCGACCGACCGTCGGCACCGAGATCACCTCGACCTCGGAGCGCGACAGCAGCTGCTGCACCGGACGGGACAGGGTGGGGTGACCGTAGACGACGACCCGCTCGACCTGCTCGCCCAGCGCCGTGCCGAGAAGCAGCCGGTAGGTCCGGATCGGGTTCGCGCCGGTTCGCGAGCCGCTGCTCGGCTCGGCGAGCAGCGGCCAGGCGGCGCGTTCGGCCAGCTGGCGTGCCGGTGGGCCGGCGTCGTCTCCGGCGACCACCACCGTGCGCGGGCCCTGTGCCAGCACGACGGGGTGGGGTGGGCCGGACCGGCGTCGTGGGACCTCAGGCACCGGGGTGGTGGGGGCTGCGGTGTCCGAGGGCAGCAGCGGGTCGTCGAGCTGGCAGTTCAGGTGGATCGGACCGCCAGGCATCCACGCCGCGTCGAGCGCGTCCTCGTCGGGCGCCACCAGGTCGGCGAAGCCGGCGGCCTGACCGAACAGGCGCACCTGGTCGGTGGTCTGGTTCGCCCCGGTGCCGCGCAGCCTCGCCGGGCGGTCGGCGGTGACGGTCACGAGACTCACTCCTGCGTGGGCCGCCTCGAGCACGGCCGGGTGCAGGTTGGCGGTGGCTGTTCCGGAGGTGGTCACGACGGCCGCGGGTCGGTGCGAGCCCTTCGCGATCCCGAGGGCGAGGAACGCCGCAGTTCGCTCGTCCATCCGGCTGTGCAGCGTGAGCCGGTCATCGGCGGCAAGCGCAAAGGACAGCGGCGCGTTGCGGGAGCCCGGGCACAGCACGACGTGCGCGACGCCGCGCTCCACCAGCTGGTCCACCAGCCAACGGGCGAGCACGGTGG